>JAODAS010000042.1 GCA_025463555.1 Schumannella sp. | reverse complement strand
TCGGTCTTCTCGTACGACCTGTTGAAGATCGCGACCGTGTTGCCCGCCCGGCTGGCCAGATTGCGGGCGAGGTTCGAGCCCATCACGGCAAGGCCGACGACTCCGATGTTGGCGGTGGGCTCCACGTGCTCAGGCATGGTTTCAGGCTACCGCTAGCGTTATGGGGTGCATTCCGTCGTCAGATCCGTCGTCGTCATGGGGGTCTCCGGCTCCGGCAAGACGACCGTGGGCGAACTGCTCGCGGCGGCGCTCGGACTTCGGTTCGCGGATGCCGACGCGCTGCATCCGGCCGCCAACGTCGCGAAGATGGCCGCGGGCATCCCCCTGACCGACGACGACCGCTGGCCCTGGCTGGATGCGGTGGGCCAGGTGCTCGCGCGGGGCGACGTGGTCGTCGCGTGCTCGGCCCTGCGGCGCGCGTACCGGAACCGGCTGCGGGTGGCGGCCCCGGCGTTCGCCCTCGTCTACCTGAAGGGCGACCGCGAGGTGCTCGCCGACCGGATGGGCAGGCGGCCCGGCCACTTCATGCCGGTGACGCTGCTGGATTCCCAGCTCGCCACCCTCGAGCCGCCGCAGCCCGACGAGCACGCCCTCACCTTCGATGTGGCATTGCCCGCGGACGAGATCGTCGCCGCCGCAGCGACCGAACTGGCCGCACCGTGACCCGCCTGCGGGTCGTGGTGGCGACCCCCCTGAGCTCCGAGAACGCCGACCTGGTGCGGCGCCTCGAGCCGCGCATCGACCTCGTGCACGACCCCGAACTGGCCGGCCCGCCGAGCGACGACTGGATGGAACGCTACGATCGGCCGGGTCGCCTGCAGGCCGCGTTCGAGCAGTACGTCGACACGGCCGAGGTGCTGTACGGGGTGCCGGATCAGTCCGGCACGGCGCTGGCGCGCACTGTCGCCGCGAATCCGGGGTTGCGGTGGGTGCACACGATTCCCGCGGGGGGCGGCCAGCAGATCCGCGCCGCGCACCTGGACCGCGCGGCGCTGGATCGCATCCTGTTCACCACCTCGGCGGGGGTGCACGCCGAACCGCTCGCCGAGTTCGCCGTCTTCGGAGTACTCGCCGGCGCGAAGCTGCTGCCGTGGCTGCTGACGGAGCAGGCCGCCCACCACTGGGCCCCGCGCCGGGTGATGCCGATCGCATCCGACCTGACGGTCGCGGTCGTCGGGCTGGGGTCGATCGGGCGGCGCACCGCCGAGAAGCTGGCCGGCCTCGGGTACCGGGTCGTCGGCGTGCACCGGCGGCAGGTCACCGTGGATGGCGTCGGGAGCGTGTACGGCATGGACCGGCTCGCCGAGGTCGCGGGAATGGTCGACGCGATGGTGCTCGCCCTGCCGGGGACCGATTCCACGCGGGGGGTCGTCAGCCGGGAGGTTCTCGCCGCCGCGAAGCCGGGCATGACGCTGGTGAATGTCGGGCGGGGCACCACTGTCGACGAGCCCGCACTGATCGAGGGGCTCGGATCCGGGCGCATCGGCTTGGCCGTGCTCGACGTGACCGCCGTGGAGCCGCTTCCCGCCGACAGCCCCCTGTGGGCGCTGCGGAACGTGATCATCGCGCCTCACACCGCGGCGATCAGTCCGCACGAACCCCGCAAGATCGCGGAGCTCTTCGCCGAGAACGCGCGGCGCCTGCTCGACGGCGAGGAGTTGCTGAACCGGGTCGACACCGTCGAGTTCTACTGACAGTCTCGGGACATGAGGTCTCGTCTCTTTAGCCTGACGGCTCTCCCGCTCGCGCTGGCGGGGCACCTGCTGTTCTGGGCAGGCAGCGCCACCCTGCTGCGCAGTGCGCAGACCTTCAGCGGACCCGATGTCGCAGCGATCGCGTTCGTTGCGGCCGGGATCCTCGTGACGATCGCGGCGATGGCCACCGTCGCGATCGGGTCCCTCGGGGCGTACCTGGTGGGGGCGCTGCTGCTGCTGTTCTCGCTGCTCGTGCATCTTCTGCCGATCAGCGGGGCCTCGCCCGCGTTCGCCCTGATCGGGGTCGTGCGGTCCGGGAGCTGGGCGACGAGCGACGGGGTGTACTTCTACTTCCTCCCGGGCGTGGGCGCGGTGGTCGGCGCGGTGTTCGTCGCGGCGGCGCTTGCCGCCGACCGACGTCGCACTGCCGAACCGAGCACCCGAGGTCGTGCCCTGTCGGGGCTGACCGCGATCGTCGGTCTCGGCGGCCTGCTGCTCGCGCTGGTCACCGGCTGGAGCGTCTACGCCGACCTGGTGGTGATCTTGCAGCCCCCGTCGCCTCTGGACATGGTGTTGCTCTACCTCGGTGCCGTGCTCGCGGCAGCGCCGCTCGTGGCCGCGATGCGCTCGTCGGCGGGCGCGATCATTGCGGGCTCGGTCGTGGTCGCCGGTGCCATCTTCGAATCGGCGTCGCCGTGGGCACTCACCAGCAACCAGATCGACCCGTTCCTGCGCCGGGGGATCGACTTCGCGGGACCGTCGGGGGAACTCCTGCTCCTCGGGCTGCTGATGGTCGTGGCAGGTTTCGCGGTCCGCGCGGGTGGGCGCCGGAACCGTGTCGTCGAGCACACTGCTACGATTACTGACTGAACTTCGGCGAGGGATGCTGCGCTTCATTGCACGGCATCCGTTATCGACGCGGTGGGCAGGCCTCGAGTCTTTCCTCACGCTGAGTGCGTTCGAGTTGACCAATAGATCACGGGGCCACGCGCTCCACAAACAAGGAGTACAGCCATGGCTGACGACAACAAGCTGGTCGCGGAGGTCCGCGAGCAGTTCGGCAAAGGCTTCGCGCGCCGCATCCGCGCCGCGGGCCGCATCCCCGCGGTCATCTACGGGCACGGCACCGACCCGCAGCACGTGAGCCTTCCGGGCCACGAGGTGGGACTCATCCTGCGCAAGGCGAACCAGGTGCTCGAGCTCGACATCGCCGGCAAGACCCAGCTCGCGCTGGTGAAGGACGTGCAGAAGGACCCGGTCCGCCAGATCATCGAGCACCTCGACCTGGTCATCGTCCGCAAGGGCGAGAAGGTCACCATCGATGTGCCGGTGCACGTCGAGGGTGAGTCGGCATCCGGCACGATCGCCTCGCTCGACGCGAACACGCTGTCGCTCGAGGCCGAGGCGACCCACATCCCGGAGCGCATCGTCGTCGACATCGAGGGTGCAGAGGACGGCACCCAGATCTTCGCGAAGGACCTCAAGCTGCCCGAGGGCTCGACCCTCATCTCCGACCCCGACACACTCGTCATCAACGTCACCGTGCCCGCCGAGGTCGACCTCGGCGAGTCCGAGGCGGCCGAGTCCGAGCCCGCCGAGGGTGAAGGCGCCGAGGGTGGCGCCGACGGCGGGGCCGAAGGCGACGCCGCGGGCGACGAGGCCGCGGAGTAACGTCCCACCTCTCTGCGAGAGACGACGTGGCGGACGACACCTGGCTGGTAGCCGGGCTCGGGAATCCCGGGCCCGGCTACGCCCGTCACCGCCACAACGTCGGGCAGATGGCGCTTGCCGAACTCGCTGGCCGCATCGGTGCGACATTCACCTCGCATAAGGCGAACGCGACAGTGGCCGAGGGACGCCTGCTCGCCGGCGGGCCGAAACTGGTTCTGGCGAAGCCGAACTCGTTCATGAACCTCTCCGGCGGGCCGGTGGCGGCGCTTCTGCGGTTCTACTCGCTGGATGCATCGCGTCTGATCGTGCTGCACGACGAGCTCGACATCCCGTTCGATACGGTGCGGCTCAAGTCCGGGGGAGGCCACGGGGGCCACAACGGCGTCCGCGACATCGCCGCCGCTATCGGGACTCCCGAGTTCGCCCGAGTGCGCATCGGCATCGGGCGTCCGCCTGGACGCCAGGACGCCGCCGACTACGTGCTGACGCCGTTCTCGAAGGCCGAGCGCGAGGTGCTGCCGAGCCTGCTGTCCGACGCCGCCGACGCCACGGAGCTGCTCATCACCGACGGCCTGCTCGAGGCGCAGCAGCGCGTCCACGCGCCGCGCTAGCCCGACCACCCCCGCGGATTCGCAACCGGCCCGCGCCGCGCCGGGTCACCGCGCCGGCGCCCGGAGTGTCGTCGAGTGGTTGCGAATCGGCGCGCGTTCACGCGGGCGGCAGCGCGTGCCGGGGGTCGCCCGTAGACTCGCACGAGTGGGTCTTGCTGCGCTGATTCCGGGGTTGGCGCGCGCCCGCGCCCTGAAACCGGCACTCGAACGCTCGGGCGCGGACGCCGATTTCTCGCTCGTCGACGGGCTGCGCGTGCCGCTGCTGGCGGCGCTGCTCCAGGCGCGTGCACCCCAGGATCGCGCGCTGCTCGCCATCACGGCGACGAGCCGCGAGTCCGACGCCGTGCAGTCGGCGTTCCGCGCGTACCTGCCCGAGGCGACCGTGCTCGCGCTTCCGGCGTGGGAGACGCTTCCGCACGAACGGCTGAGCCCCAGCGCCGAAACCGTCGGCGCACGCCTCAGCGCGATCCGCGCGATGGCCGACTGGGATCGCGGGCGACCATTGGTCGTCGTCGCCAGCGTCCGCGCCGCGCTTCAGCCTCTGACCGCCGGCCTCGACCGGGTCCGCCCGGTCGACCTTGTCGTGGGCCAGCGCGGCTACGACCTGAACTCCCTGGCGTCGACCCTCATCGAGCTGGCGTACGTGCGGGTCGACCTCGTCACGCGGCGCGGGGAGTTCGCGGTGCGCGGCGGCATCCTCGACGTGTTCTCGCCCGACGCGGAGCACCCGGTGCGGGCCGACTTCTTCGGCGACGAACTCGAGCAGCTGCGCTCGTTCAGCGTCGCGGATCAGCGGTCGCTGCCCGAGCCGATCACGACCGCGCAGCTCTCGCCCGGCCGCGAGCTGCTGCTCACGCCCGCGGTGCGGCAGCGCGCACGCGAGATGCTGCCGGAGTTCCCGACCCTGTCGACCATGCTCGCGAAGATCGCGGAGGGCATCCCGGTCGAGGGCATGGAGTCACTCGCCCCCGCCCTGCTCGAGACCCTGGTCCCGCTTCCCGACTACCTGCCCGCAGGGGCCGCGGTCGCGATCCTGGGCGCGGAGCGCGTCGCGACGCGCGCGGTGAACCTGGCCGAGACGAACCGCGAGTTCCTCGACGCCGCCTGGAACGCCGCCACGGCGGGAGCTCAGAGTCCCATCGATCTGGGGCGCGGCGACTTCCTCACGGTCGGCGCCCTGCGCCAGGCAGCCGGCGACCGGGCCTGGTGGACGCTCAGCCCATTCGACTCGGGCGACGACGACGTGGTGCGCGTCGACGCGACGGCGGTGCCGAGCTTCGCCGGGCAGGTGGAGGGCGCGGTCGACCATGTGGCCGCGCTTGCGAGCGACGGCTGGAAGGTCACGGTCGCGGCGACCGGCATCGGCCTGGTGGAGCGCGCCGCCGAGGTGCTCGCGGACCGGGGCGCCGTCGTCGAGACCGTGCAGGGTGCGATCGAGGCGGGGTTCCAACTCCCCGAAGACAAGCTCGCGGTTCTCAGCGAGGCCGAGTTCTACGGGCGCACCGCCGGCGTCGACTCCCGGCAGGTGAAACGGCTCGCCAGCCGCCGCAAGAACGTCGTCGATCCCCTGCAGCTGCGGCAGGGCGATTTCGTCGTGCATCAGACCCACGGCATCGGCCGCTTCCTCGAGCTGGTGCAACGCGAGGTCGCGAGCGGCACGCGCACCCCGCGCGGTCCGCTGGGCACGACCGTCACCGCGGCGAAGGTGGTGCGCGAGTACCTCGTGCTCGAGTACGCCCCGTCCAAGCGCGGTCACGCCGGCGACAAGCTCTACGTGCCGACCGACCAGCTGGACCTGCTGACCCGGTACGTCGGCGGCGAGTCGCCGGCGCTGTCCAAGATGGGCGGATCCGATTGGGCGGCCGCCAAAGGCAAGGCACGCCGGGCGGTGCGCGACATCGCCGTCGAGCTGGTCAAGCTCTACAGCGCGCGCATGGCGAGCGTCGGCCATGCCTTCCCGCCGGACACCCCGTGGCAGCGCGAACTGGAGGAGGCCTTCCCCTTCGTCGAGACCCCGGATCAGCTGATCACGATCGACGAGGTGAAGGCCGACATGGAGCGGCCGATCCCGATGGACAGGCTGATCTCGGGCGATGTGGGTTACGGCAAAACCGAGATCGCGATCCGCGCCGCATTCAAGGCGGTGCAGGACGGCAAGCAGGTCGCGATGCTGGTGCCCACGACGCTGCTGGTGCGGCAGCACATGGAGACCTTCACCGAGCGGTTCGCGGGATTCCCCGTGCACCTGCGTGCGCTATCCCGCTTCCAGTCCGACAAGGAGGCGAAGTCGACGATCGAGGGCCTGGCGAGCGGAGAGGTGGATGTCGTGATCGGCACCCACCGCCTGCTCAGCGACGGCATCCGGTTCAAGGATCTCGGACTCGTCGTCATCGACGAGGAGCAGCGTTTCGGCGTGGAGCACAAGGAGGCCCTCAAGAAGCTCAAGACCAACGTCGACATCCTGGCGATGTCGGCCACGCCGATCCCGCGGACGCTCGAGATGGCGGTGACGGGCATCCGCGAGATGTCGACCCTGGCGACGCCGCCGGAGGACCGCCATCCGATCCTCACCTATGTCGGTCCATACAGCGATAAGCAGGTGGGAGCCGCGATCCGCCGCGAGCTGCTGCGCGAGGGACAGGTGTTCTTCGTGCACAACCGGGTGTCCTCGATCAACCGGGTCGCTGCGCAGATCGCCGAGCTCGTCCCCGAGGCGCGGGTCGCCGTCGCCCACGGGCAACTCAGCGAGAACGTGCTCGAGCAGGTGATCGTCGACTTCTGGGAGGGCAGGTTCGACGTGCTGGTGACGACGACGATCATCGAGACCGGAATCGACATCGCGAACGCGAACACGCTCATCATCGATCGCGCCGACAAGTACGGCCTCAGCCAGCTGCACCAGATCCGGGGACGCGTCGGCCGGGGGCGCGAGCGGGCCTACGCGTACTTCCTCTATGACGACGACAAGCCGCTGAGCGAGCTGGCGACGGACCGGCTCGAGACGATCGCCGCGAACAACGAACTGGGTGGCGGCATGCAGATCGCGCTGAAGGATCTGGAGATCCGGGGTGCGGGCAACCTGCTGGGCGGCGAGCAGTCCGGGCACATCGCGGGGGTCGGGTTCGACCTGTATCTGCGGATGATCGGCGAGGCCGTCAGTGCTTTCCGGGGGGATGTGGCCGAGGGGCAGACCGAGCTGCGACTCGAACTGCCGGTCGACGCGCACATCCCGGAGGAGTACGTCGAAAGCGAGCGCCTGCGGTTGGAGGCGTACCAGAAGCTCTCCACGGCATCCGCCCCCGCCAGCCCCGATGACCAGCTGGACAGTGTCGTCGACGAGCTGACGGACCGTTACGGCGAGCCGCCCCTGCAGGTGCAGAACCTGGTCGCGGTGTCACGCCTGCGCCGGCGTGCTCAGAAGGCGGGGCTGTCCGATGTCGTCGCGATGGGCGGGAACCTGCGCGTGGCTCCGGCCGAGCTGCCCGACTCGATCCAGGTGCGACTGCAGCGGCTGTATCCGGGCGCGCGGCTGTTCGCCCAGCAGAAGGCGGTCAGCATCCCGATGCCGTCGGACCCTTCGGATGCGGAGCTGATCGCCTGGGTGACCGGCCTGCTCGACGCGATCTTCCCGGCCCCGGCACCCCCGTCGGCACCCCCGCTGGTCGAGTAGCGGCGAAGCCGCGTGTCGAGGCCCGCCGGCCAGTAGCCCGGAAGCCCTCGCTGGTCGAGCAGCGGCGAAGCCGCGTGTCGAGACCCGCCGGCCAGTAGCCCGGAAGCCCTCGCTGGTCGAGTAGCGGCGAAGCCGCGTGTCGAGACCCCTCAGTCCAGCGGAGTGACCAGGCACAGCACGTGCCCGTCGATGTCGTGCAGCACGGCCTGACGCTCGCCCCAGGATTCGTCCCGCGGCGCATCGACGAGGCTCGCCCCGGCCGCGAGCGCGGCCTTCACCGTCGCGTCGACGTTCGCGACCCGGAAGATCGGCGCGACCCCGGCATCCCCGGGGGTGGGTGGGCGTTCGTGCAGCATCAGCTCGATCCCGCGGGCGAGGCCGAGGCCGACGATTCCGGGGGATTCGCGCGTGCGTCGCAGGTCGAGCACGCCCTCGTAGAGCGGCAGCGCCTGCTCGAGCGAGGCGACGGAGATGAGAATGCGGGCGAGAGCGGCGGTCACCCGTCCAGGCTATGCCGCATCCGCCGGGCGAGGAGTCCGGGCCGGCGTCGGCGTCTCCAGCCCCCACGCCCCGCCGAGCGCGATCGGGATCAGCACGAGGGAGCGCAGGTCGACCAGCGCGTGCAGCGCGATCGGCGCCAGGATCGTGCCGCTCAGCAGGTAGAGGGCCGTGAACACCAGGCCCAGCAGGAACGCGAACAGCATGCCCAGCGGTCCCTGGTAGATGTGCAGCAGGCCGAACACCACCGCCGCCGCGGCGAACGCGAGGATCCCGCTGCCGAAGACCCCGAACAGCACCGCGGGAAGCGCCAGCCGGAACAGCAGTTCTTCGACGACGCCGGCGGTCACGGCGAGGCCGGCACCGAATTTCAGCTCGCCGCGCTCGCGGGGAAGCAGCGAGCGGATGTCGCCGATCGCGGGGATCTCGTCGACCCGGTTGCGCAGCAGCAGGAT
>JAODAS010000290.1 GCA_025463555.1 Schumannella sp. | reverse complement strand
TTATGGTTATCAGCGTTCTGCAACGGGTACAGCCTGTCTGCAGCCGAACGGGCAATGGATTGTGGTGGCGGAGACTTTAAATCCTGCGCCTTATCCAGTTTACCAGCAGCGCGTCATTTATCGTGATGCCCAGCCTTATTATAATCGTCCCAACTATGTTCATTATGATGATCGCAATGTTGACTGGCGTCATGATAGTGATCGCTATGACAGATGGGATCGATATGATGATGATCGCCATGGACGATATAACCGCTAGGCTTTAATGATTCAGCCACCAGTAACCGGCGTTCAAATAAGTGGCGAACAGACTCCAGAGCAATAAAGGGATAAGCAGCATGGCGGCGGGTTTTACCGGCCGCCATGATTTCATGATAAGGGTTATCAGTAGTGCATTCATGACGATGATTTCGATCAGGCCAGCCAGCATCATGTGCAGACCGAAATACACAAAGCTCCACGACCAGTTCAGCGCCATGTAGGTAAAGAAAAGAATGAGCAGGCGTTTTTCGCCCCGTTGCCACAGCAGGAAACCGGCGCAGGCGATCAGGGCATAGAGGACCGACCAGGCGACCGGGAAAACCCAGTTCGGCGGAACCAGTGGCGGCGCGGTTAATGTCGCGTACCAAGTTTTGATATTGGAATTGGTGATTCTTGCGGACGCAAACGAAACGGATTCGAAAGCGATAATCCAGAGGGCGCAGGTCAGGATAGTTTTAATCGAGATTTTCATGATGCTTTATATCGCAAAATCACAATAACCCCAAAATGAAAGAACCTCCGCAAGCCCGGAAAGGCGCGAAGGTTCCATTAAAGGACAGGGCAAGCGGGGCCCGAATCTCCAGGGAGATCCTATGCGGGCTGGTTGCCCTGTCCATATTTTACCTACGTGCGCGCCGGGGCTTTTGTTCCATCAGGACCTTACAAAAAAAGAACCCGAGCTATAAAACCCGGGTTCTTCTTTACACACATGACACGTGAGTAAACTATTCGCCTCTAACAGCGTCTTTTGCGCCGCCTACAGCATTCTGAACTTTTCCGGCGAATTTGTCTGCTTTACCTTCGGTGCGCAGCTTGGCATCGCCCGTTACTTTACCAGCCATTTCCTTGATTGCGCCGCCAGCTTGTTTCGCTGAACCTTCGATACGATCCTTATTCATTTGAATTCTCCTGTAGAGTTGGATTGCGTTGTCGTGCTTTACAAACGCACTGGAAGATAAATCGTTCCGCGCTTTGTTTTTTTAATACGTTAAATATCAGAAATATTTGTGATTTTTTGCACGGCGCTTAACAGGAACAATAAAAAAGATGAGTGGTTGGCAGCACATACCAGAAATCCGGAGCGCAACAACAAGAGAAGGAAAAAATCATGGCTAGCAAATCGACATCGAGTTCATCCGGGAACGCTTCGAAAACAAAGACAGCCTCTTCGCGGTCTGCATCACCATCCCGTGGCAAACAGGATATGCCGGAGCGTGATGAAGAAGGCCGTTTCATGAGTGATGATCAGGACCGCCAGGGCGGACAAGATAATCAAGACCGTCAAGGCGGGGGCCGCATGAATATGGATTCACGCCAGGACTATGATGATTCAGGTGACCGTAATGAGCGTTACGCGCGGAACAATGATTATAATGATGACTACAGGGGTGGCGATGGCGGACGCTCTCAGGGGCGCGGCTGGTATGGTGATCCGGAAGGCCATGTGGAAGCCGGTCGCCAGAGCCACGGTGGAAATGGTGGCGGTTACCGTTCATCAAACCGCGGCGGATATGACGATGATCGTTCCGCACGCGGCTCCCAGAATCAGGGTTCCCAGGGACGCGGCTGGTATGGTGATCCGGAAGGCCATGCGGAGGCCGGTCGCCAGAGCCACGGTGGGAATGGTGGTGGTTACCGTTCCTCGAACCGCGGCGGATATGATGATGAGGATGACCGGTCCTATCGCGGTCAGGACCGTGTAGGCCGCGATGAGGAAGGCCGGTTTACATCCAGAAATGAGAGAAACAGCGATGATTATTATAGTGAAAGACAAGGTTCCGGCCGCGATATGGGACGGTCGAACATGGAACAATCGGGCCGGGGACGATCGGACATGGGACGATCGGATATGGGCCGCGGCGGCGGACAAAATGACGGACAGGGCCGCGGATGGTTTGGCGATTCCGAAGGCCACGCCGAAGCCGGTCGTCACAGCCATGATAATTACCGTTCGTCCTCACGGGGTCGCGATAATGACAATGAGGACCGTGAAAATGGACGCGGTGGTGGACGTTCAATGGGTGGCCGTAATGGCGGGCAAGGGAATGGCGGGCACGGCGGATGGTTCGGCGACCCGGAAGGCCATGCAGAAGCCGGTCGTCATAGCCACGACAACCGCAGGTAAAGAAGCCGAGAAACCGGAGAGATAACCGGAAAAAAGGAGAGGGGGCCTGATAAGCCTCCTCTTTTTTTGCATTCTTCAATGCGCAAAAGAAAAACTCCAGAACCCGGAGGTCTGGAGTTTTTCTTGAGGGACAGTGCGAACGGCTTGCGCTTTCGCCGCACTGTCCATGCCAGACCAACGGCGCAGGCCGGAGATCGTTCCAAATTTTCGTGCTTAATCGATGCTGTTGGGTATAATCCGCGCGGGCTTTACCAGCGGAAAGATATTTATCATGACAGCAAAACCTTTTATTCTGAAACGCACCATCGATGCGCCGCAGCACATAGTGTGGAAAGCCTGGACCGATGCGCGCCAGCTTGCCGGATGGTTCGGTCCGAAAGGACTGGCCTGCGATGTGCAGAAAATGGATTTGCGCCCCGGCGGTGTTTTTCATTACAGATTGAGCGACCCGCAGCACGGGATCGAAATGTGGGGCAAGTGGATTTACCGCGAGATTGTGGAGGCGGAGCGATTGGTGGTGGAGATCAATTTTTCGGATCCGGATGGCGGCGTAACCCGTCATCCTTTCGCCGCCGACTGGCCGCTGCGGACGTTATCGACGACGAGCTTCGCGGGGGCGGAGGACGGTAAAACGTTTGTCATCACGCAATGGGATACGATCGACGCGACAGAGGCGGAGCAGGCAATGTTCGATAACGGGCACGATGGCATGAACCAGGGCTGGGGCGGGATGATGGACCAGCTGCAGGAGTATTTGAGGAAACAGGATGTGTCGAAGAGTATCGCGCCTGTTGTGGCGTGAAATAATCGGGGCGTAATTCAGACGATGGGGGAACGATTTTCATGGGGTGGCGTTGGCCTATCACCCCAACAAAATGAGGATCAGCCATGACAACATCAATGAATCAAGATGCAGGCCGTGATACTTCCGGCGCAACCAGCCAAGCTCCCGCCGACACCGAAAAAAATCTTCAGGCCGCGTCCGGCAATGAGGAGCAGAGCGCGCAGAACAAGGCCGACGACCCTATCGAAGGCAGCACTTCACCGGAGGTAACCGGTGAAGACGACGAAGAAACTTCCGAAATAGGTGAAGAGTCCGAGGACGACGCCGAAGAGGATGAAGAAGACGGTGAGGATGAAGCGGAAGGCGAAGGGGAAGGCGGTAAAGCCGGATTATCCCCGAGCGCTATAGTTGCGCAACATACTTCAGGAGGCTCCCCTGGAGGACTTAGCGGCGATTAAGGGCGGCGACAATTTCCACGGAAAAGGGGGGACGAAAGTCCTCCTTTTTTTACAGGGCGGTCTAGCCGGGTACAGGACATTCACTGTATCGTTATGGCGTGAAGCGAAAATATTTCAGGAAACCCGGCAGGCCGGATCAGAGAAGGAGAAAGACGATGCGTGTGATGGTGTTTGTGAAGGCGACCGAGGACAGTGAAAAGGGCGTCGATTTTAATGATCCCGGGATGCAGAAAATGATGGAGGAGATGGGGTGGTTTAATGACGAGCTGGAAAAGGCCGGTATCATGGTAACCTGCGGCGGGTTGCAGGAGAGCGCGAAGGGCAAGCGCGTTGCGTTTGACGGCGAGAAGCGCAGTGTCATCGACGGGCCATTCGCCCATACACGCTCCCTCGATACCGGCTTCTGGATCTGGGATGTCAAGGATATGGACGAGGCAGTGGCGTGGGTGAAACGCTGCCCCAACCCGATGAAGGGGCCGAGCGAGATCGAGATCAGGCCTTTTCATGAACTGGGGAATCCGCAGCCGGATTAAAAGCGGACGGGCGAAAAAAGCGAAATTAAAAAGCCCCGCGTCAACGGGGCTTTTTATCATCATATATTATAGCGAACTAGGCGCCTTGACGTCCGCCTTCATTTTGGCCGCTCTGGCCGCTCTGTTGGTTTTGTCCGCGTTGGCTTCCGCTCTGTTGGCTTTGCCCGCCCTGGCCGCCCTGGCTATTTTCGCCGCCTTTGCGGCCGGCTTCAGCGGCACGTTCCGGGTCATTCTTGAAGTTGCCGCCGGACATCTGGCCACCCTTTTGACCGGCTTCCGCCGCACGCTCAGGGTCGTTTTTGAAGTTGCCGGGGTTCGACTGGCTGCTGCCGCCGTTATTGCCGGAATTATTGCTTGAATTGTCCACCATTTTAATCCTCCTTAGATTTGTTGGGGTTCCTTCTGCGAATGAAAATCCGCCGCTTGATGTTCCAAAAATTTTTTCACGATTTTTGCTTGACCGTGGTGAGGGTGAAGAATGCCAATCACGAAAAATCCTCCAGTTTTTGGCGGAAACCGGCCAGCCATCCTGCGGTTAAAATAAGTCGCCCAAGCGCTCTTAAGGCATTTATTCCACCCCATATCTAAAAGGAATTTCCCCGCTCGATCATTCCGGCATTGGCCGCGCTCGTCCTCCTTACTGGCTGTTCATCGATTATTGAGGGGACGTCGCAGGAACTGGTTGTGAATACTGCGCCGGAAGGTGCGAACTGCGCCATTGAACGGCAGGGGCAGGTGATTGGCCGCGTTATCTTCAAAGTTTTTTTATTTCTTCATCCGTTAGAATTTTAGCGTTTTTTAGGAGATCATTTGCAGCAACGGCTCCTCGCTCAAGGATTTCTATTCTTTCCTCTTTTTTCATGCCTGACTTGGATTTTGTTTTCCATTCATCGCAAATGTCTTCCCACTCATTTAAGTTGTCTAGTACGATTTTATGATGCTTGTTGTTACAATCAAGGAACCATTTTATTTTCTGTTTTATTTGAGCAGCGTTTTGTAATGCTTCAATATACTTTTCCTGTTTCGTGCCATCTTGTAGGAGATCGTTCATATGCTTTCTATAATAAATAAAATCTGTGATATGATCTTTAAAATCATGTAGCCATTTTTCCTTGATTTTTGATCTGGCAGTTAATTTTGCGATATCTTTTTGTGTTTTCAAATTCCAAAAAGACAAGAGCAAAGCAAGGATGCCCGTAGCTGACGCAAGCCAAGCAGGATTTTGCCAGAAAATAGTATTAGTGATTAAGTGTACGTCAATCATTTTCAACCGTTTGGAAGTAATAGGACTTCTTTAATCCTTACCTATTGCTTGCTTAGCAAGATTTACTATTAAAGAGGCTCCACCGAGGTTAGCTCCGGCGTCATGAATTGAGGAAGATTTAGCATATCCTGTTTCTTGGGGGCTAAATATACAAGCTGAGGCATGTGTTAATATTATATCGCGGGCAGAGGAGTCGTGATTGGAAGCTTTAGCAAGAGCTTCAAACGTGTGAAGTGCGGATTCCCTATGACTATTAATAATCATATTATGTTTATGGGACATAAAATTTCTGGAAGAGAGCACTAG
>JAODAS010000021.1 GCA_025463555.1 Schumannella sp. | reverse complement strand
CGGCATCGACGGCGTGACGGCGAGTGCCCCGGTGTATGCGGATGAGCAGCGGGACGGGGAGCTGCCGAACGCGAACGTCTCCGTCACGGTGTACGTGATCGACGTCGCGGAGCTGCGTGCGGTGCAGACCGATCCGGATTCGGCGATCGCACTGCCCGCCGCCCTGCTCGGCGCCGGCGGCGATGCCGTGCCGGTGATCGCGTCGTCGGAGCTGGCGCAGAAGGTGGGGTCGGAGACGCTCGTGCTGGAGGGGGATCCGGTCCGGATCGTGGGTACCGCTCCGCCGGACACCCCGCTCGGCAGCACGCGCAGCTGGATCGCCGTCGATCGCAGATTCGCGGCCGACCTGCTGCCGACGACATTCTCGCCCGCCGTCGTGCTGCTCGACCTGCGGCCCGATGCCGATGCCGACGCCGTGGCCGATGCGGCGCGACTGATCGTCGGTACGGGGGCGGGCGCGGCGACCCCCGAGTCGACGGCGGACACGCGTCTGCAGGATCCGGCGCTGGTCGGCCTGCAGGCCGCCCTGCTCGCGGCGATCGGCGTCGTGGCGATCCTGCTCGCACTGGCGATCGGCATGACGCTGGTGCTCGGGGCTCCCGCCCGCGGCCGTCTGCTCGCGCTCCTCGCCGCCATCGGGTTCCGGCGCTCGCGCGAACTCGCCCTGATCGTCTGGGAGGTCGCGCCGGCTGTCGTGGTCGCCCTGCCGATCGGCGCACTGATCGGTCTGGCGCTGCCGTGGGTGATCGTGCCCGCTGTCGATCTGACCGGCTTCGTAGGCGGCACGACGGCGCCCATCGTGCGGCTCGGCGGACTGATGCCGCTGTTCGTGGTCCTCGCGTTCCTGGCGGTCACGGTGCTCGCCGTGCTCGTCGCCGCCCTGGTCGCGCGCCGGGTGACCACGGCCGGCACGCTGCGTAGCATCGACGAAGAAGGATGATGATGTCTGCCACTGAGATCGCGCCCACCGCAACCGGATCTCCCGAGACCGGCCCCGACATCCTGTGCTCTGAACTGGTGCGGATCTTCACCGCCCAGGGCATCGAGGTGCAGGCGCTGCAGGGCCTGGGTCTGCGGGTCGAGCGCGGCGAGATGGTCGCACTCGTCGGGGCGTCCGGTTCGGGCAAGTCGACGCTGCTGACGATCCTGGCGGGGCTCGACACCCCGACGGCGGGTTCCGCGCGAGTCGCGGGGCACGACCTCGTCGCGATGAGGGGCGCCGAACGGCTGGAGTACCAGCGCCGCAGCGTGGGGTTCGTCTGGCAGCAGTCGGCGCGCAACCTGCTGCCGTACCTGAGCGCTGCGGAGAACATCGGGATGGCCCACGCGGTCGCCGGCGTGATCCCTCGCTCGCACCGTGCCGCCGTCACGGACGAGCTGCTCGAGCTGCTCACCGTGGGAGACGTCGCGGATCGCCGGCCCGACCAGATGTCGGGCGGTCAGAAGCAGCGGGTCGCGATCGCGGTGTCGCTCGCCAACGGTCCGCGTGTTCTTCTCGCCGATGAGCCGACGGGCGAGCTCGACGAGGCGACCAGCGCGGACGTGCTCGCCGCCATGGAGACCGTCAACCGCGAGCGAGGCGTCACCACCCTCATCGTGACGCACGACCCTGCCGTCTCGGAGCACGTCAACCGGACGGTGCGCATCCGCGACGGCCGGACCTCGACCGAGACCCTTCGCAGCACGAACGTCGACGCGGAGGGCCGTGCCGTTCGCGTCGCCGAGGAGTTCGCCGTGCTCGACAGGGCAGGGCGGATGCAGCTGCCCGCAGAGTTCACGAGCACGCTCGCCCTCAAGGACCGGGTACGACTCTCTCTCGAAGCCGATCGGGTCGAGGTGCGGCCCGGCGATCGCCCGGTCGCCCGCCCCGATCCGGGGCACGGACGGCATCGAGTGCCGATCGATGAACCGGGCGCCTCGGATGGTGCGGGATCGTGACCGCCGTGCTGAAGGCGGTCAGCGTGACGCGTGTCTTCAAGAGCGCCGCGGGCGACATCACCGCTGTCGGCGGCGTCGATCTCGAGGTCGGCGCCGGCGAACTGATCGTGATCCGTGGGCGCTCCGGCTCCGGCAAGACGACGCTGCTCACCATGCTCGGGGGGCTTGATCGCCCGAGCAGCGGTCGTGTCGAACTCGACGGCGTCGACCTCGCCTCGCTCGGCGTCGGCGTCGCGGATGTGCTGGGCGTGCGGATCGCGTCCGTGTTCCAGAGCTTCGGCCTCATCGGCGTGCTGTCGGCGGCGGAGAACGTGGAGGTCCCGCTGCGCATCCGCAAGGTGCCTGCGGCCGAACGCCGGGAGCGGGTCGCGGGCGCTCTCGCCGCCGTCGGTCTCGCGGATCACGCGAATCAGCGTCCGGCCGAACTGTCCGGCGGCCAGCAGCAACGCGTGGGATTGGCGCGTGCGCTGGTCGGCGACCCCGGCATCCTGCTCGCCGACGAGCCGACGGGTCAGCTCGACAGCGAGACGGGCGCGACGATCATGAACCTCATCGCCGGCTTCGTACACCAGCGAGGGATGTCGGCCATCGTGGCGACGCACGATCCGGCGATGATGGCGCGCGCCGACCGGGTGATCGAACTGCACGACGGGCGGCTGACGTCGGCGAGCATTCCGGCCGCTAGCGTGGCGACATGAACCGGATGCCGTTGGCCGCCGTCGCCGCGATCGTCGCGACCCTGGCGCTGGCGGGCTGCGTGCCGCAGGCGCACAACCCGGTGGCGACGTTCCAGGTGGTGGATGAGACCTACAAGGTGGAGCTGGCCACTCCGGAACTGGTGGCGCACGCGCAGGCTCTGCTCGACGGCGACGATGTGGCGAGCATCCCGAACGGCACGGTCGTGCGCGATGACCCGGGCGTGAACGCGCCCTGGTCGTGGCACATCGACCCGTCCACCCTGGAATTCGCGGACATGACGATCGAGGTCTGCGACGGGTTGCCCTCGTATGTCGAGGACGGCACCGTCACGAGCGATCAGTACTGCCCGTGGAGCGCGAAGCTCATCTCCATCGACGGGTAGGTCGGCTACCGCTTCGACGGAGTACTCGCCGGCCCCAGCAGCAGTTCGGGCGCGTGCTCCGGCTCCTTGCCGGTCTCGGCGGTGAACTGCTGCTCGGCCCAGCGCTGCTGGTCGAGCGCGACCGGATCGGGCGCCGTCGTGTCGTAGCGCCAGCGGTCGAGGTCGTCGCCGAACAGCTTCTTGGCCTTGCTGGGCTTGTGCAGCCAGCGGACGAGGCGATCGCGGTACTCATCGAGGGTCTGGTCCGCCTGGAACGTGTAGTTCACCGAGTTGGCGCGCATGTCGGCGAGCTGGTGCTCGGACCAGTCTGCGGCGAGGGCTGCTCCGGAGATGGGCAGCAGGCGCACCTGGATGTCGGCGGCGGCGGCGAGCGTCTCGGAATGCTCCTTCGCCGCGGGGGAGAGGCTGTGCCACGTCGATGCCGCGCGGCCGACCGTGACGAGCGCGGCGACTGCTGATGCGCGCGTCTCATGATCACGCTGAACGACGAGCCGGCGCGTCGAGCCCCGTCCGACGATCGCCCCGACGACGCCGGCGACGAGGATCGCCAGGAACGGGAACACGGCGCCCGTGAGCACCGTCCATCCCTGGTCGGTGTTGAGCCAGTCCACGAAATCGTTCCACCACTGCATGCGGGCACCATACGTCGACCTCGCCCGGAAGCGTGTGAGGCCATGCCGGGCAAGTCGAACCGCTCAGGTTGATGTCGTCAGCTGTAGCGCAGCGCCTCGACCGCGTCGTCGGGGGCACCGAAGTCGCCGAGCACCTGGAACGCGCTGGCCCGCCCGACCAGCCGCTTGCTGCGATAGTGTGCCCCCGCCTCGTCGTCGACCCGCTCGACGTACCCGAGCACGAGCCCGTCGGAACGGGCGACCCGCCACAGCGCGCCACGGCGCGGTACGATGTCGAGCCCGCGCGGAGCAGCGCGGCGAAGCGGAAGCGGTGCGGGTCGTTCGAGCAGGTCCATGACTAGAACATACGTTCGACCCCCGACACCGCGCGCCGCGCCCGCGGTGCGCGCGCTCCCCGCCCCTCGATTCCGCATTTTCGCCCCGTGCGGGCTCCCCGCCACAGGGCGGAACTGTCAGACGGGCGAACCAGGGCGCAGCGGGAGCGCGAGATCCGCATCCACCACCGTCTTCGTCGACCGCGCCGTCTGAGCCAGGACGATCCCGACGAGCACCACCGCGGCGCCGAGCACCTGCCCGAGCGACAACTGCTCGCCCAGCCACAGCCACGCCACGATGAAGGCGAAGAGCACCTCCGACGAGGCGACGATGCCCGCGGCCGTTGCGCTCAGATGCTTGAGCGCCGAGAACGACAGCAGGAACGGCGCGAATGATCCCGCCACGACCGTGACCACGAGCGGCACGATCAGCGGCATTTGCACATCGCCGATCACCCCGCCGACCTGCACTCCCGCAGAGAAGGTCGAGGGCCGCAGCTCCCACCACCCGCTGAACAGCGCCCAGAACGCTGTCGCGAAGGTCATCGTCCAGAACGCGACCGCAAGGGGAGAGGTGGCACCGACCTGGCGCTCGCCGACGACGAAGTAGAACGCCAGCGTGACGGCGGCGACGAGCGCGAGCACAACTCCGACGGGATCGAGGTCGCTCGCCCAGATCTGCGCCACGACGGCGAGCCCGGCGAGGACGAGTGCGATCGCCACCCAGATGCGCGCCTTCACCCTCTCCCGGAACACGAAGAACGCCACAAGCGCCACGAGCAGCACCGCCGTGTACTCCAGCAGCAGCGCGATCCCGACGGGCAGCAGCTGGAGGGCCCCGGCGTAGCTGGCCTGCAACAGCGCCACTCCGCCGACGCCGAGCACGGCCATGATCAGCACCTGGCGCGGCGGCAGGCGGAACCCCGCGCGGTTCGTCGCCAGCAGGATCCCGCCGGCCAGCACCGCGGTACCGAGCGTGCGGAACTGGGTCAGCTGCATCGGTGTCAGCCCGGCCTCGACGAGAAGCTTGGTCAGCGACCCGTTCGCGCCGAAGAGCAGCGCCGCAAGCAGCGCGTAGAGGTAGCCCACTCAGCCCCGTTCGGTGCCGTCGACGGCGTGAGGCTCGATCGCGGCGAGCTCATCCGCGCTCAGCTCGGGGAAGTCGAGAGCACCGAGCGACGACTCGAGCTGCTTCACGCTCGACGCGCCGATCAACGCGCTCGTCACCTGGGGATGCCGCAGCACCCAGGTCAGCGCGAGCTGAGCGAGCGTCTGGCCGCGCCCCTTCGCGATGTCGTTCAGGGCACGGGCCCGTGACAGGTAGGTGTCGTTGATGTTCGACTCGTTGATCCAGCGACCCTCGGCTGCGCGCGAATCGCTCGGGATGCCGTCGAGGTATCGGTCGGTCAGCATGCCCTGGGCGAGCGGCGAGAACACGATGCTGCCGGCGTGGACCTCATCCAGCGCCTCGAGCAGGCCGCGTTCCATGCCGCGGTCGAACATGTTGTACCGGGGCTGGTGGATCAGCAAGGGAACACCCTCGGCCGCCAGGGCGGCTGCCGCGGCGCGGGTCTGCTCCGGGTTGTAGTTCGAGAGTCCGGCGTACAGCGCTTTGCCCGACCGCACCGCGTGGGCGAGCGCGCCCATCGTCTCCTCGATCGGGGTCTCGGGGTCGGGGCGGTGCGAGTAGAAGATGTCGACGTACTCCAGGCCCATGCGCTGGAGGGACTGGTCGAGGGACGCGAGCAGGTATTTGCGCGAACCCCACTCGCCATAGGGGCCCTCCCACATGTCGTAGCCCGCTTTGGTGGAGATGACGAGCTCGTCGCGGTAGGGGAGGAAGTCGTCGTGCAGGATCGTGCCGAAGTTGCGCTCTGCGGCGCCATTCACGGGGCCGTAGTTGTTGGCGAGGTCGAAGTGCGTGACTCCCAGGTCGAAGGCGCGCCGCAGGATGGCCATCTGCACGTCGAGGGGCCGGTCGCTGCCGAAGTTGTTCCAGAGTCCGAGCGAGATGCGCGGAAGTTTCAGCCCGCTGCGACCGGATCGGGCGTACTGCATGGTCTGGTAGCGGTCGTTGGCGGCGACATAGGGGGTGTGAAGGAGCATGTGTTCAGCCTACGGTTCTGCCGTGCCGGGCACGTCGGCCGGGCCAAGCGCTTGACACCTCTGGCTAGTGCCGTTAGCTTTACACCTATGAACACTAGCCAGGCTCTCGACACCGTCCGTTTCCTCCGGCGTCCCGAGGGGCGTCTCTCGTACACCGTCGCCGGCGACGGCCCGCTGATCGTCGCGGTCCCCGGCATGGGAGATCTGCGCGGCACCTGGCGCGACGTCGTGCCGCCGCTGGTCGAGGCGGACTTCCGGGTCGCGGTCGTGGACCTGCGCGGGCACGGGGATGCCGACACCACGTTCACCACGTACGGTGACGTCGCGACCGCGTCCGACATCCTGGCCCTGATCGACGAGCTCGGCGGACCTGCGCTCGTGATCGGCAACTCGATGGCGGGTTCGTCCGCGGTTCTTGCCGCAGCAGACCGACCGGATGCCGTGGCCGGGCTTGCGCTCGTCAGCCCGTTCCTGCGCGGCGGGCCGGCCGGGTTCTGGATGCGGCTGATGTATCGCACGCTCTTCGCGCGCCCGTGGGGTGCTGCGATGTGGGCGATGTACTACCGCTCAGCGCTCAGCAAGGGGGCCCAGGCGACGTGGCTCGGGGAGCATGTCGCTGCGATCCGGTCGTCGATGCGCGAGCCCGGGCGACGGCGCGCTCTGCTCGATCTGACGCTGTCGCTCGATCACGACGTGGCGACACCGCGAGCGGCCGAGGTCGTCGCGCCGACGCTGATCCTGGTGGGTGCAGGCGACCCCGACTACAGGGACCCGGCGGCCGAACTCGCCTGGATGGGCGAGCAGCTGCGTGCCGAGACGGTGCTCGTGGAAGGTGCTGCGCACTACGCGCAGCATCAGCGGGCCGATGTGGTGGTTCCGCGCGTGCTCGCGTTCGCCGCCGCTCTGCGGAACGGCTCGGGATGGCGGGCGCCGCGTGCCTAGGGCGGGCCTCAGCCGCGAGGCGGTCGTCGACATCGCCGTCGAGCTGGTCGATTCTGAGTACGGTGCCGACGGGTACGCCGCGCTGACCCTGGCGGCCGTCGCCGGCCGCGCCGGAGTCGCCGTGCCCTCGCTCTACAAGCACATCGGCTCGCTCGCCGCCCTGCGCTCTGCCGTCGCCCTGGTCGCGATCCGCGAGCTCGCCCGGCGCAGCGCCGCGGCGACGGTCGGTCGCGCCGGAGACGATGCACTGCGCGCGCTGGGTCGCGAGATCCGGGAGTTCGCACGCCAGCATCCGGGACTGTATGCCGCGACGCAGGTCGCGCCCGACCCGGATGCCGAGGGCGGCATCGAACTGGCGCAGGCCGCGGCGGACGCGGTGGCGGTCGTGGCCGCAGTGCTGCGTGGATTCCAGCTGCCGGAGGCACGCAGCGTGGATGCGATCCGGGCGTCGCGCTCGGCGATCCACGGATTCGTCGCGCTCGAGGCGGGCGGCGGATTCGGCATGCCCGACGACGTGGAGCACAGCTTCGAGGCGCTGCTGGACATGCTCGTCGCCGGTGTGCGCGCCCTCGCAAGAGTCTGAGCAGGCACTGGGCGATCCTCGACACGGTGGGGTGGTCGGCGTAGCGTCGGCTGGGAGGGAAAGGAGCTCGACGATGAGCGACAGAAGCACCATGACCGAGCAGCGCTGGGTGGCATTCGGGTCTTCCGGCGCGGTCGGATCCATCCACCGCGTAGAGACCG
>JAODAS010000255.1 GCA_025463555.1 Schumannella sp. | reverse complement strand
AGGCCCGGCACCCGCATCACGGGCCGGCGCACCGCCGAGAGCAGCGGGTAGGCGAGCGGATGCGCCGCGCGCATCACGCGCTCCTCGTTTCTGCGCGCGACGGCGACGCTCACCGGATGTCCACATGGTCGGGCCGGTACGCGTGATCCCGGTACCAGAGCAGGGTGTTCTTCAGCCCCCAGGCCTGAACCCGGCGCGAAGACCCCTGTACCACGACGTCGCTGCGCCGGGCGTAGTCGCGCGTCAGCCGGCGAACGGCGTTCACCAGAGCACGGTCCTCGTGGAGGTCCTCGATCTTCGTGCGCGGGAAGCCGCCCGCCGCGACATACAGCTCCGCGGTGATGCCGACGTTGCAGCCGGCGGCCATCATGTACGGTCCGCGGTACTCGGGCGAGCGGTTGCCGCTGCGCACGCGGCCGAACGCCTCGGCCAGGAAAACGGCTCCGCGCAGGGCGGCGCGGGTGTGCCACGGGAGCCCCTCGTCGCGGCGCGGCACCAGTTCTCCCCCGACCATGCGCAGCCCGCGTCCGCCCTCGGAACGGGGCGTCAGCGACCGGCGCACCGCTGCCGTCCAGTCGGCGCGCGGCAGGCAGTCGGCGTCCGTGCGCGCGAGCAGCTCTGCGCCGGATGCGATGGCGGCGCGCATGCCCGTGTCCGCGGCGGCGCCGGTTCCCTTGGCGGGTTCGTGGACCACGCGCCAGCGACCCAGCCCGCGCTCTGCCGCGAACTCCTCGACCAGGCCGGCCGTGCCATCCGTCGAGCCGTTGTCGACGAAGACCACGTCGAAGTCGGCACCGCGCTGCGCGGCGAGTGCCTCGAGCGTCGGCCGGATGCCGCCCGCCTCGTTCAGCATCGGAACCACCACCGCCAGCGCACGCATCACAACCGCACCGCCACGAGCCCGAGCGAGATCCCACCCGCCAGGCCGATGAGCAGCACGCGTGACCCCGGCCCGACCATGCCGCGTTCGCGCGCCAGCCGCAGCTGCAGCGGAAGCGTCACCGAGGCGAGGTTGCCGTGCTCCGCAATGGTCAGCACCGTCCGGTCATCCGGCACCCCGAGGCGTTCGAAGATCGGCGGCAGGTAGGGCAGGGCGACCTGGTGGATCGCGACCAGATCGAAGTCGTCCCAGGTCCACCCGTTGTCCGCGAGCAGGTCGAGGACCGGCTGCGGTCCGAGCTCGAGGAACGCCTGCTGCAGCGCCCGGCCGTCCATGTCGAAGTACGAGGCGTCGGGGTCGTGCCCCCGCATGGTGCCGCCACCGGGCAGGGTGCCGACGTTCCAGTGCCGTGATGCGGCGACGAACCGGGTCGCCAGGATGCCGGACTCGCCCGAGTCGTCGGCCTCGAGCACCAGCGCGGCACCGCCGTCGCTCATGGTGTACCCCGGGAACGACCGGATGAACTCGTGGTGGTCGCGCAGCTTCCAGCGCACGCCCACGCTCGGTCCTTCACCGCTGGCGATGAGGATGCGGCGGTACTGCCCGCTCCGGATGAGGGCGTCGGCCACCTGCATGGCGTTGACCACCGAATTGCAGGCGTTCTTGATGTCCATCACCGGAGCATCGATGCCGAGCTTCGCGGCGACGATGTGGCTGGTCGCCGGCTCCACCAGATCCTGGCTGGCGCTCGCGAACAGCACCAGGTCGATCGGGCCGGGGCTCTCCTCGAGAGCGACGCGGGCGGCGGCGACGGCGAGGTCGGACGCCTCCCACCCATCGGGCCGCAGGTGCACGGTGTGCACGCCGGTCATCCGCTTGATCAGCCCGGTCGCCAGCCGGACGTGCGGGTTGTCGCTGCGCAGTCGCTTCTCGGTGTCGGCGGTGCGCCGGGTCGTCTCCGGGAGGTAGACGCCGAGCCCGGCCAGTCTCGCGGAGACCTGTCCGGTGGGGACCTGTCCGGTGGGGGCGAGCACGAGCGCGAGCCTATCCTCCGGCGCGCCTAGTGCCCGGTCGGGGTCAGCGATAGCCTCCTTCCTGATGCCGAAACCCACCCGCTCCCGCCTCCTTCGCGCGCTCGCCGCCGCCGCCCTCGTGTTCGTCAGCGTCGGCGTGCCCGCCGGAGCGGCCACCGCATCCGACGTCCCGGCGGCCCCGGCGAGCACCGACGATTTCACGTTCGACTCGTTCGACGGCGTGTACGAGCTCAGCCGGGACGACTCCGGCCGCTCGATCGTGCGCGTCACCGAGACGCTCGTCGCCGTGTTCCCGGACTTCGACCAGAACCACGGCCCGTACCGGGTGATCCCGGCGACCTACGACGGTCACCCGACGCAGTTCCATCTGGAGTCGATCACCGACGAGAACGGCGACTCGTGGAACTACGAACAGGGCTACGAGGACGACAACATCTACCTCAAGATCGGCGACGCCGACACGTATGTGCACGGCACGCAGACCTACGTGATCACGTACACGCTCAAGGACGTCACCCGCTACTTCCCCGACACGGGCGATGACGAGTTCTACTGGGACACCAACGGGCTGCTCTGGGCTCAGCCGTTCGGAAAGGTGACCGCGCACGTCGTGCTGGCCGACGACCTCGCATCGGCACTGAACGGAAACGCGGCCTGCTACTACGGCAGCGAGGGCTCGACCACGACCTGCGATATCACCGAGACCGGCACAGGATACGACGCCAGCGTCAGCGATCTCGGCGCGTACCAGAACCTGTCGGTTGCGATCGGCTTCACCAAGGGGACGTTCGCCCCCGCCGCGTTCGATCTCTTCGCGTACGTGCCGTTGCCGGTGATCCTGGGTCTTGTCGCTTCGCTCGGCGGGGCGCTGCTCGCCCTGATCCTGCGCTTCACCGTGCTGCGCGGCGCCCGCGGCACCGGGATCATCGTCGCCCAGTACGAACCGCAGGAGGACCTGAGTCCCCTGCTCGCCGCCAACCTGCTGCGGAAGACGAAGAAGGGCATGGCCGCGTCGATCGTCGATCTGGCCGTCCGCAAGAAGATCCGCATCGTCGAGAAGCCCGCCGAGGGCCTGTTCGCCTCCGGTACCACATTCGGGGTGCAGCAGCTGGAGGCCACCGACCTCGACGCCGACGATCAGAAGGTCATGAACGCCCTGTTCGCGACGCTGTCGATCGGCCTGCTCAGCCGGCTGCTGCGCAGCGGGGGCGCCACGGCGCCCGGCATCATCACCCTCGGCCAGCAGGTGGCAGCGGAGGCGTCGACCACCAGTGGCGAGGTGCGCTGGCTGACGAAGAAGGACCAGATCCTCGGCCAGCAGGTCGTCGCGATCACCAAGTCGGTCGCCGCAGAAGCGCAGTCGCGCAAGCTGCGCGGCAAGCCGCCGGGACTGCCGATCCTCATCGTCACCGTCCTGGTGATCGCGGGCTTCCTGCTGCTGCTCTTCGGCGGCATGAACGCCCAGAGCGAGCTGGGCATCACGCTGGGCGTGTTCGGCACCATCATCGGGGCGTGGCTGGGGATCGGATCGCTGATCATGCTGGGCGGTCAGCGACCGCTCACCCAGGCGGGCGCGCTCGCCGTCGAGCACCTCGAGGGGCTTCGCGAGTACATCCGCCTGGCCGAAGCGGACCGCCTGCAGATGCTGCAGAGCGTCACCGGTGCGGAGCGGACCGCGCTCGACACGACGGCCGCGGGCGGGCCCGACGTGGTCAAGGTCGACGTGATCAAGATCTACGAGAAGCTGCTGCCCTACGCGGTGCTGTTCGGTCTCGAGAAGGAGTGGGCGGGCGAGCTTGCCAAGTACTACGACGAGACACCCCCGGATTGGTACGCCGGGTCCAACCTGACCGCCTTCAACGTGGGCGCATTCGCCGCCGGGATCAGCGGACTCAGCAGCAGCGTGTCGACCTCGTTCTCGGGCTCGTCGAGCTCGTCCTCGAGCGGCGGATCATCGGGAGGCGGTTCGTCCGGTGGCGGCGGCGGCGGTGGTGGAGGCGGCGGCTGGTAGCCGGGGCTAGCGCTCCAGCTGCTCGCTGAGTTCCAGCCAGCGCTCCTCGAGAGCGGCGGCCTCCGACTCGAGCGCCGCGAGTTGCCGCTGCAGCACGGCCAGTCCCGCATAGTCGCCCTGATCGTGGGTGGCGAACTCGTCGTGCGTGGCCCGGATGGCGTCGGCCAGTTTCGCGAGCCGCCGATCCGCCGCGCTCAGCTCCTTCTCGGCGTCGCGCTTCGCGGCTCCCGTCAGCCCGGGTGATCGAGCAGGCGTCCCCGACGCCGGCCCGGTCTGGGATCCGCGGGGGCGGGAGACGCCCGCGGCGCGGAGCTTCAGGTACTCCTCCACGCCTCCGGGCAGGTGCCGCAGCCGGCCATCGAGGATCGCATACTGCTGGTCGGTGACCCTCTCGATGAGGTACCGGTCGTGGCTCACGACCAGGAGGGTGCCGGGCCAGGAGTCGAGCAGGTCCTCCATGGCGGCCAGCATGTCGGTGTCGAGGTCGTTGGTCGGTTCGTCGAGGATCAGCACGTTCGGCTCCTCGAGCAGGATCAGCAGCAGCTGCAGGCGCCGCTTCTGCCCGCCGGAGAGATCCTTGACGGGCGTGGAGAGCTGGGCACTGGTGAACCCGAGCCGTTCCAGCAGCTGACCGGGCGAGAGTTCCACGCCGCCGCTCACGTACGCCGCGCGCTGGTCCGCGACGACCGCGCTGACCCGAAGGTGGGCGATGTCGTCCAGGTCGGCCAGGCGCTGGTCGAGCACCGCGATCTTCACCGTCTTGCCGCGCTTGACGCGCCCGGTGGTCGGCTCGACGGTGCCGGCCACGAGCCCCAGAAGCGTCGACTTGCCCGCGCCGTTCACCCCGAGGATGCCGGTGCGCTCGCCCGGCGCGATGCGCCATTCGATGGGATGCAGGACCTCGACGCCGTCGTACGACACCGAGGCATCGAGCAGGTCCACGACATCCTTGCCGAGCCGTGCCACAGCCAGCTGCGACAGCGAAACGGTATCTCTCACCGGCGGTTCGTTCGCGATCAACGCGGCCGCGGCATCCATCCGGAATTTGGGTTTCGTCGACCGGGCCGGAGCACCGCGCTGCAGCCAGGCCAGCTCTTTGCGCATCAGGTTCTGACGCCGCGACTCGCTCGCAGCCGCCTGCCGGTCCCGCTCGACCCGCTGCAGGATGTACGCGGCGTAGCCGCCCTCGAACGGCTCCACGATCCCGTCGTGCACCTCCCAGGTGTCCGTCGAGACCTCATCGAGGAACCACCGGTCGTGGGTCACCACCACCAGCCCGCCCGCGTTGGCCGCCCAGCGCCGCTGCAGATGGAGGGCCAGCCACTCGACTCCCTCGACGTCGAGGTGGTTCGTGGGCTCATCGAGGAACACGACGTCCCAGTCGTGCGTGAGCAGCGCCGCCAGCGCGACCCGGCGCCGCTGCCCGCCGCTCAGGTCGTCGACGACGGCGTCCCACGGGATCTCGCCCTCGAGGCCCCGCCCGATGAGGCCCGCGATCACGTCGCGCACCCGTGCGTCGCCCGCCCACTCGTGCTCGGCGCGCCCGTCGACGACGAGTTCGGAGACCGTGCTGCCCTCCGGCAGCGCGTCGGACTGGTCGAGCATGCCGATGGTCACGCCGCCGCGGCGCGTCACGCGTCCCGAATCGGGCTGGATGCGGCCGGCGAGCAGCCGCAGCAGCGTGGACTTGCCATCGCCGTTGCGTCCCACGACGCCGATTCGGTCGCCCTCGTCGATGCCGATGGTCACCCCGCCCCCGGAACCGTCGCCGAGCACCACCTTGGTCGGATACTCCAGGGCGATGTTCTCGGCACCCAGCAGATGGGCCATCAGTCGCCGACGATGCGCGCGCCGTGCACCGGTCCGGTCGCCCGCACCACGTTGAGCCGCGACGCCGACAGAGCCACCTGCAGCTCCAGCGCCGAGTCGGCATCGGAGGCGAGGAACGCGACGGTGGGGCCCGACCCGGACACGATGCCGGCGAGCGCGCCGTTCTGCTCACCGAGCTCCAGAACTCCGGTGAGCGACGGCTCGAGGTGCAGCGCGGGTGCCTGCAGGTCGTTGTGCATGGCCGCGGCGAGCATGTGCGGGTCGCCCGCGCGCAGCGCCTGCAGCACGTCGGTGTCGACGACGGGACGCGGATCGGCGGGGTAGATGTCCTGCGCGTGACGCTCGCGGTGCACATCGAGCTCGCGGTAGACCTCGGGCGTCGAGAGGCCGAAGTCGGCCAGCGCCAGCACCCACGAGAACGAACCCTGCGCGAGGGCGGGCGACAGCTCATCACCGCGTCCGGTTCCGATCGCGGTGCCGCCGGTGAAGGCGAAGGGCACATCGGCGCCCAGCTTGCGTGCCAGCTCGAGCATCTCGTCGCGCGGCAGCTCGGTCCCCCAGAGCGCATCGCAGGCGAGCAGCGTCGCCGCGGCGTCGGCCGATCCGCCGCCCATGCCGCCCGTGACCGGAACCCGCTTCTCGACCTGGATGTGCGCGCCGCCCGTGTACCCGGTCTTGGCTGCCAGCAGGCGGGCGGCCGTGATGGCGATGTTGGCGCCGTCGACCGGCACCCTGCTGATGTCGACGGTCCCGGTCACCTCGACCGAGAAATCATCGGCCTCGCTGACGCGTACCTCCTCGTAGAGGGAGACCGCCTGATACGCGATGGCGACGTCGTGGTAGCCGTCGTCGATGACCGAACCCACCTTGAGGAAGACGTTGATCTTCCCGGGTGCTCTGACGTGCACCCCTCGAGCGGCCATTCCTCCACCCTAGACAATTCACGGCGGCGCTCTGAACGCGCCCGGTCGGCACCCGGAGGTCCCCCGCGGCGCGGTGCTAGCCCGCCGCGCGCACGATCGCCAGGTAGTCCAGCACGGTCAGCTGCTCGCCCCGTCGCGTCGGATCGATGCCGGCCGCCTCGAGACGTGCGGATGCCGCGACCGAGCCGCCCAGCACATCCGCCACCGCCTGCCGCAGCATCTTGCGACGCTGCCCGAACGCGGCATCGACCAGCCGGAACGTCTCGGCGCGCTCCGCCTCTGTGCCCGGCAGCTCGCCGCGGCGGAACGAGACGAGGATCGAGTCGACATTCGGCACCGGCCAGAACACCTGCCGGCTGACCGTACCCGCGGTCGCCCAGCGGCCGTACCAGGCGGCCTTCACACTCGGGGACCCGTACACCTTCGACCCCGCAGGGGCGGCCAGACGCTGCCCGACCTCGGCCTGCACCATGACCAGAGCGGCTTCGAGGCTCGGCAGCGTGGCGAGCAGGTGCAGCAGCACCGGCACCGAGACGTTGTACGGCAGGTTCGCGACGAGGCGCGTCGGGGCGCCCGGAACCTGCACCCGCACGGCGTCGTCGTGGATCACCGTCAGGTTCGCGCCCGGCTGCAACGCGGCGACCGTGCGCGGCAGCAGGTCGGCCAGCCGGCCATCGAGTTCGACGGCCGTGACGTTCGCGCCCGCCTCGAGCAGGCCCAGCGTCAGCGACCCGAGACCCGGGCCGACCTCCAGGACCTCGTCCCCTGCGACGACCCCGGCGGCACGAACGATCTTGCGCACCGTGTTGGCGTCCACCACGAAGTTCTGGCCGAGCTTCTTGGTGGGCTGCAGGTCGAGGCTCGCAGCGAGATCGCGGATCTCGCCCGGCCCCAGCAGCGCCACTAGCCTCGCCAGTCGGGATCGCCCGAGCCGCCGGATTCCGGATGCGGGTCGAACGGCCCCGTCGGCGGCGCGACCGGCTCGTCGTCCCAGCGCCCGTAGACGAGTTCCGTGTTCGAGGAGATCTGCGCGGCCAGCATCGACGGGTCGGTGCCCAGGTGGGCCGCCATCGCCCGCAGCGTGTGCGGGATCAGGTAGCTGGAGTTCGGCTGCCCCCGATGCGGCATCGGAGTGAGGTACGGTGCATCCGTCTCGATCAGGATGCGGGAACGCGGAATCGCCTCGAGCGCATCTCGCAGGCCCGTCGCGTTCTTGAACGTCACCGTGCCGGCGAAGGAGAGGAACCAGCCCTCATCCGACACGAGCTTCGCGAACTCGGCGTCGCCGCTGAAACAGTGGAACACGGTCCGCTGGGGCGCACCGACCCGTCGCAGCGTGGCGACCACCTCGGCGTGCGCATCCCGGTCATGGATCTGCAGGGCAAGGTTCAGCTCTTTGGCGATCGCGATGTGGTCTTCGAAACTGCGCACCTGCGCGGCCCGGCCCTCGTCGCTCTCGGTGCGGAAGAAATCGAGGCCGGTCTCTCCGATCGCGCGGACCCGTGGACGCCGGGCGAGCTCGGCGATGCCCGCCAGGTGCTCCCGCAGGGTGGCGGCGTCGAGCCCTGCCGCCTCGTTCGGATGCACCGCGACGGCCGCCAGCACCCGCGGCTCGTGCGAGGCGAGGTCGGCGCTCCAGCGCGAGGTGACCAGATCGGTGCCGACCTGAACTACACCGCGCACCCCGACGCTCGAGGCGCGGTCGAGCTGCTCGAGCGGCGCGAGAGACTCGCGTCCGTCCTCGATCTCGAGGTGCGTGTGGTTGTCGTACACCGGAACGACGAGGGCCTGCGGCAGCGGCGGGTACTCCGACACCTCCACGTCGAGGTGCCGCACGCGCTGGCGCAGGAAGGGGTCGCTCACCGCGCCACCGCCTCCTGCGAGCTCGACGCCTCCACCGGGGGTTCCTCGATCCGCGGGAACAGCGTGCCCTCGAGCGGGGTGACGTGGCCATCGCCTGTCCACTCCCAGGCCCGGCGCACATCCTGATCGCGGATGTCGCCCGTGCCACCCAGCGAAGCCCACAGCCGTGCGGTGGCCTTCGGCATGACCGGCGACAGCAGCACGTCGATCGTCCCGAGCACCCGGACGGCCACGCCCAGGACCTGCTCGAGCTCACCGCGGCGCGACTCGTCCTTCGCCAGCTGCCACGGCTCCGAGTCCGTGATGAAACCGTTGAGGTCATCGACCAGGGTCCAGATCTTCGCGATCGCCTCGTGGATGGCGAAACGCTCGATCGCGGCATCCGCCTCGGCCGTCACCTCTTGCGCGAGCGCGAGAAGCGGATGCGGCTCGTGCGGCTCGGGCACGCGGCCGTCGAAGTAGCGCCCGACCATCGCGAGAAGGCGCGAGGCGAGGTTGCCGAAGCCGTTCGCGAGCTCGGCGTGATAGCGGGCGGACAGGTCCTCCCACGAGAACGAGCCGTCCTGCCCGAACGTGATCGCGCGCAGGAAGTAGTAGCGGAACGCGTCCGAGCCGAACACGTCGGTGATCTGCTCGGGGGCGATGCCGGTCAGTTTCGACTTCGACATCTTCTCGCCGCCCACCAGCAGCCACCCGTGCCCGAACACCTTGTGCGGAACGGGCAGGCCCGCCGCCAGCAGCATGGCGGGCCAGATGACCGCATGGAACCGCGCGATGTCCTTGCCGACCAGGTGATAGGCGGGCCAACGCCGGCGGAACTCAGCCTGCGATGCCGCATCCGGCTCGCCGTAGCCGACGGCGGAGACGTAGTTCAGCAGTGCGTCGAACCAGACGTAGACGACGTGCGAGGAATCCCAGGGCACCTTGACACCCCAGTCGAACGTCGAGCGCGAGATGGAGAGGTCATCCAGCCCCTGCTTGACGAACTGCACGATCTCGTTGCGCACGCTCTCGGGCTGCACGAAGCCGGGTTGCGTCTCGTACAGGTCGAGCAGCTGCTGCTCGAAATCGCTCATGCGGAAGAAGTAGTTCTTCTCCTTCAGCACCTCGACCGGCCGGGAGTGGATCTTGCACAGCTTCTGGCCCGCGTAGTCGCCGTCCGGCGTCTCCATCAGGTCGTCGAGCTGCTTGTACTCCTCGCAGCCGACGCAGTAGTAGCCCTCGTACTCGCCCTCGTAGATGTGGCCGTCGTCGTAGAGCTGCTGAAGGAAGCGGCCCACGGCGGCCTCGTGCCGGGCATCGGTGGTGCGGATGAAGTCGTCGTTGCTGATCTGGATCGTCTGCAGCAGCGGCTTCCACGCGCTCTCGACCAGGGAGTCGGCCCATGCCTGCGGCGTGGTGTCGTTCGCCACGGCGGTGCGCAGGATCTTCTGCCCGTGCTCGTCGGTCCCGGTGAGCAGCCACGTGTCGTCGCCGGCCTGCCGGTGCCAGCGGGCGAGCACGTCGGCGGCGACCTCGGTGTACGCGTGCCCGATGTGCGGGACGTCGTTCACATAGAAGATCGGTGTCGTGATGTAGAACGAACGATCTGCGGGGGTCGGC
>JAODAS010000205.1 GCA_025463555.1 Schumannella sp. | reverse complement strand
GTGTTCCCGACGAAAGCGAACTTGCCGCCGCCCCCGAACGTCATCGTGCCGAGCGAAAGGGCGGAGACCTTGAGGCCGCTAGCGCCCAGGTTGCGATAGTCCATGAGTCGATTCAACACCCGATTCGGCAGCCAGCCGTCTCGCGAAGATCACCCACACCAGCACAGCCAGCGCCGACCCCACCAGGATGCCGCCCAGCGTGTCGGTGACCCAGTGCGCACCGAGATAGGTGCGACTGAGCGCCATCAGCACGACGTAGCCGGCTCCTGCAACCGCGATCCACCGGCGCCGCAGCAGCAGAGCGAGCAGCACGACGATCGTCGCCGCATTCGCCGTGTGCCCCGAAGGGAACGACGGAGAATCCAGCGGGATCAAGATCTGCTCCGGGCGAGCCCGGCCGAATCCGATCTTCATCACCTGCACCACGCCCGAACTGACCGCCGACCCCAGGATGAACGCGGAAGCCGCCCACGGACGTCGCGCGATCAGCAGGGCGACCGCGATCCCGACCGGCACGACCAGCACACCGAACCAGCCGCCTCCGATGAAATCGAAGACCCGTGCCGGCACCTCCCACCACGGGGAACGGTGCGCGACGATCTCGTCCATCCACTCCGAGTCGATGCTCTCCGGATTCGAGACCCGCACCGTGACCAGCACGCCGAGACCCACCGCCAGCAGGAGAGCGACGCCGGCTGCGATCGCGGCACGCCGGTACGGCGAACGCTCGACGCGCTCCTGTGTACTCATGCGTTCCAGAATACGTCTCGACGGCACTTCGGTCGAGCGGCACGATAAGCTGCGAGCGTGACCGACATAACGAACCCGAACGACGGGCATATCAACGCGCTCGGCTCCTCGGTCACGAGCGACCTGTTCCAGATCCTTCGCGATGGGCGCCCGCGCACCCGCACCGAACTCTCCGCGATGACCGGCCTCGCCCGCTCGACCGTCGCCCTGCGCATCGACGCGCTGATGCGCCTCGGCCTCGTCGGCCCGGTCGGCGACGCCGTCTCCACCGGAGGCCGGCCGAGCTCCCAATTCGCCATCACCGCCAGCGGCCGCGTCGTGCTCGCCGTCGATGTCGGCGCCTCGCACGTCCGCATCGCGATCAGCGACCTCACCGGCCGCATCCAGGCGGAGATGGGCGCGCCCATCCAGGTCGCCGAAGGCCCCGAGGCTGTGCTCGGCTGGGTCGAGACCGCCGCCCGCGAACTCCTCGAGAAGCTCGGACGCGATCCGGGCGATCTGCTCGCGATCGGAATCGGCCTGCCCGGGCCCGTCGAGCATTCGACCGGACGGCCGATCAACCCGCCGATCATGCCCGGCTGGGACCGGTTCGACGTGCCCGGCCGGTTCCGCGACATCTTCGACGCGCCGGTGCTCGTCGACAACGACGTCAACATCATGGCGCTGGGCGAGCGTGAGCACGCCTGGCCCGATGTCGATCACCTCGTCTTCGTCAAAGTAGCCACGGGCATCGGCTCGGGCGTCATCTCGGGTGGCTACCTGCAGAGAGGCGCCCAGGGCACCGCCGGAGACATCGGCCACGTGTACGTCGCGCGTGGCGCCGACGTCCCCTGTCAGTGCGGCAACCGCGGCTGCCTCGAAGCACTCGCCTCCGGTCCCGCGCTGGGGCGCGCGCTCCGCGAAGTCTCACTCGAGGCCGTCACCAGCCAGGATGTCGTCGAACTGGTCAAGCGCGGCAACATCGATGCGATCCAGGCGGTGCGTCAGGCCGGCCGCGACATCGGAGAGGTCCTGACCACCTGCGTCAGCCTCATCAACCCGTCCGTCATCGTTATCGGGGGCTCACTGGCCCAGGCCGGTGAGCACCTGATCGCGGGCGTGCGCGAAGTGGTCTACACACGCTCGATGCCGCTCGCGACCGAGCATCTGCAGATCACCCAGTCCAAGGCGGGACCGGATGCGGCGGTGCTCGGCGCGAGCATGCTGGCCATCCACCACGCTCTCAGCCCCGAGAACATCGAGGCGATGGTGGTGGGCGCGAGCATCTAGCTGCGCCACGCCGCGGGGATTTCGATACGCGCCTTCGGCGCTACTCAATCACCGATACGCGCCTTCTGCGCCTACTCAATCACCGGAGGAGAACGCGGCGTCGAACGCGGCGTCGGGCGCGTCGAAGGCCAGCCGTCTCACGAACTCGAGGGCCTCGGGCGCGCCGACCAGGCGATCCATGCCCGCGTCTTCCCACTCGACCGAGATCGGGCCCGTGTACCCGATCTGGTTGAGCATGCGGAACGCGGCCTCCCACGGCACATCCCCGTGGCCGGTCGAGATGAAGTCCCAGCCGCGCCGCCCGTCAGCCCACGGCAGATGCGATCCGAGCCGGCCGCTGCGGCCGTCGCGGGCACGCATCTTCGTGTCCTTGCAGTCCACGTGGTAGATCCGGTCTTTGAAGTCCCAGAGGAAGCCGACCGGGTCGATCTCCTGCCAGACCATGTGCGACGGGTCCCAGTTGAGCCCGAAGGCCTCACGATGCCCGATCGCCTCCAGCGTGCGCACGGTCGTCCAGTAGTCGTAGGCGATCTCGCTCGGATGCACCTCGTGGGCGAACCGCACTCCGACCTCGTCGAAGACGTCGAGGATCGGGTTCCAGCGGGCGGCGAAATCCTCGTACCCGGCGTCGATCATCGCCTGCGAGGCCGGCGGGAACATGGCCACGTACTTCCAGATCGACGATCCGGTGAAGCCGATCACGGTATCGACGCCGAGCGCTCGCGCGAGCCGGGCGGTGTGCTGCATCTCTTCTGCGGCGCGCTGCCGCACGCCCTCCGGGTTCCCGTCGCCCCACACCTTCGCCGACAGGATGTCGCGGTGGCGCTGATCGATCGGGTCGTCGCAGACGGCCTGCCCCTTGAGGTGGTTCGAGATGGCCCACACCTTCAGGCCGTACTTGGAGAGCAGCTCGAGCTTGCCCTCGACGTAGCCCGGCTCGTCCCAGCGCCATGGATCGAGGTGATCCCCCCAGCAGGCCAGTTCCAGGCCGTCGTAGCCCCACCCGGAGGCCAGCTTCGCGACCTCTTCGAGCGGCAGGTCGGCCCATTGGCCGGTGAACAGGGTGACGGGGCGTGACATGGGTCCTCCAGTGGTGCGGTGTGGATCAGGTTAGACGGCGGTCCAGGCGCTTCCCGTGTTCGCGCTGGCCTCGACGGCGGCGAGCACACGCTGCACCTGCACCCCGTCGGCGAATGACGGACTGGGCTGCTGCCCGGCGACGACGGCCTCGACGAAGTCCTTCGCCTGGTGAACGAACCCGTGCTCGTAGCCGAGGGTGTGGCCGGTGGGCCACCAGTTCGCCGTGTACGGGTGCTCCGGCTCGGTCACCAGGATGCGGGTGAAACCCTGCTCCCCCGCCGGAGCAGTGGAGTCGTAGAACTGCAGGGTGTTGAGGTCTTCGAGGTCGAACGCGATCGCGCCCTTCGAGCCGGACACCTCGATCCGCAGCGCGTTCTTGCGCCCGGTGGCGAACCGGGTCGCCTCGAAGATGCCGAGCACGCCGGAGTCGTAACGCCCGGTAAACAGCGCGACGTCATCCACGGTGACTTCCCCGAGTTCGGTGCCGCCGACGCCGCCCAGCCCCGAGGTGCTCTCGAGGAGGGGACGCTTCTTGATGATGGTCTCGAGCGTGCCGGAGACGCTCACCAGTCGCTGACCGCTGATGTACTGGGAGAGGTCGATGATGTGGGCGCCGATGTCGCCCAGGGCGCCGGAGCCGGCGAGTTCCTTCTGCAGCCGCCACACGAGCGGCGTGGCCGGGTCGACGAGCCAGTCCTGCAGGTAGCTCGCGCGTACCTGCTGAACGGTGCCGATCTTGCCGGCGGCGATCAGGTCGCGGGCGAATGTCGTCGCGGGGACACGGCGGTAGGTGTGGCCGAGCATCGCGAACACGCCACGGGCGGCCGCCTTCTCCGCCGCTTCGGCCATCGCCTCGGCCTGCTCGACCGTGTTCGCCAAGGGCTTCTCGCACAGCACGTGCTTGCCGGCCTCGAGCGCCGCGATGGCGATCTCGGCATGGGAGTCACCCGGCGTGACGATGTCGACGATGTCGATGTCGTCACGGGCGATCACCTGCCGCCAGTCGGTGGCGCTCTCTGCCCAGCCCCATTTCTCAGCGGCGGCCTCCACGGCATCCGCGGAACGACCGACGACGACTGTCATCTCGGGAAAGGACGGCAGGTCGAAGAACCGCGGTGCGACCCGCCAGCCCTGCGAATGCGCGGCCCCCATGAAGCCGTAGCCGATCATCGCCACGCGCATCGACGTCATCGTTGTGTCTCTCTCTCATCGCTCGCGGATCAGCGCGAGCGGAAGCCGTGGGTTGTTCGGACGCCCGCGCCGATCACATGCGGCGCGGGCGTCCGGGTGGAACTGGACTAGCTGGCGAAGGCGGTCGGCAGGTACTTGTCGACGTTGTCCTTGGTGACCACCGGCGCGCTCAGCACGATCCGGTTCGGCACCTCGACCTCGACCAGGTCCGCCAGCGACTTCTGCTGCACGAGCAGACGCGCCAGGCGGATGCCGTCGGCGGCCTGAGTCGACGGGTAGATGATCGTCGCCTCCAGGACGCTGCCGCCGGACTTGATGAGGTCCATCGCGTTCTTCGAGCCGGCGCCGCCGACCATGAAGAACTCGCTGCGGCCCGCGGCCTCGATGGCCGAGAGCACGCCGACACCCTGATCGTCATCGTGGTTCCAGATGGCGTCGATGTGCGGTGCCGCAGCGAGCAGCTGCTCGGTCACGGCCTGACCACCGGCGACGGTGAAGTCGGCGGCGACGCGGTTGCTGACCTTCAGCCCGCAGGCGGCGAGCCCGTCCTTGAAGCCGCGTGAGCGGTCCTGCGTCAGGGGCAATGAGTCGATTCCGGCGATCTCCGCGACGATCGAGTCCGGCTTGTCGCCGAGCTTGCCGCAGATGTAGGTGCCGGCGCTGACGCCCATGCCGTAGTTGTCACCGAGGATCGTGGTGCGCGCGGCGAAGGGGCTGGAGAATTCGCGGTCGACGTTGATCACCGGGATGCCGGCGTTCATCGCCTGGATCGCGACCTCGGTCAGGGCGGCTCCGTCGGTCGGCAGCAGCACGATGGCGTCGACGCCGTCGTTGATGAAGGTCTCGACCTGGCTGATCTGCAGGTTGGCGTCGTTCGTGCCCTCGGCGACCTTCAGGTCGATGTCGGGGTACTTGCCCGCTTCGGCGATGGCCGCCGAGTTGATCGCGCCGAGCCAGCCGTGGTCGGCCGCGGGGCCGGAGAAGCCGATCGTGATGGTGTCGCCGGTGTCATCGTTGCCGGTGTTGTTCGTGGGGCCGGTGTTGCCGCCTCCGGTTGCCGTACATCCGGCGAGCAGTCCGGCGAATGCCAGTGCGCCGACGGCGCCGAGCAGACGCTTACGTGCTGCGAGCATGTGTTCCTCCTTGGTGGGTTCCGCAGTGATGCCGGCGAGGATCCTGGGGCACCGCTGCCCAGGGGGCTGCTCGGTGACTGTCCGCGCTGACATCGGTCACCATAACAGAAGTGACCGCGCGACTACCAACTTATTTGCGTTCGTCGGCATAAGGGTCGGATGCTATGGTCCCTTTATGGTCAAAGGCGATTCTGCGGCGTCATTACTCTCGATGCGCGCGATCACCAAGTCGTTCGCGGGGGTCGTCGCCCTGCGCGGCGTGGACCTCGATGTGGCACCCGGAGAGGTGCATTGCATCCTCGGTCAGAACGGCGCAGGCAAGTCCACGCTGATCAAGATCCTCTCGGGGGCGTACCAGCCCGATGGCGGCGAGATCCTCTGGCAGGGCGAGCCGACCACCATCGCTACACCGGTCGCCGCTCTCGACATGGGCATCGCGACCATGTATCAGGAGCTCGACGTCGTCGACGGTCTGACCATCACCGAGAACATCTACCTGGGCCACGAGCGCTCGACGGCGGGAGTGCTGCACACCGCGGCCGCCAACAAGAGGGCCCGTGAGCTGCTCACGCGCCTCGGTCATGGGGATCTCGCTCCCGGTCGCGAGGTCGGCTCGCTGTCGGCGGCGAACAAGCAGATCGTCAGCATGGCCCGCGCCCTGTCACGCGACACGAAGCTGATCATCATGGACGAGCCCAGTGCCGTGCTCGACGCGCAGGAGGTCAAGAACCTGTTCCGAGTGGTCGAGGAGCTCACCAGCCAGGGCATCGCCGTCATCTACATCTCCCACCGGCTCGAGGAGATCCGCCAGATCGGGGATCGCATCACCGTGATCAAGGACGGCCAGAGCATGGCGACGGGCTTGCCGGTCGCCGACACCCCGACCCGCGAACTGATCAAGCTGATGACCGGACGGACGGTCGAGCACGTCTTCCCGGCGCGCCCGGGCGTTCCCGCCGACGCGCCGGTCGTCCTCGACGTGGAGGGCCTGGCACTTCGCGGCACCTTCGAAGACGTGTCGTTCACGGTGCGCGCCGGCGAGATCATCGGGCTGGCCGGTCTCGTCGGCTCGGGCCGTAGCGAGATCATCGAGACCGTGTACGGGGCCCGCAAGGCGACCGCCGGCACCGTCGAGGTCGGGGGGCGGATGCTGCGCCCGGGTTCGGTTCGCGACGCCGTGAACAGCGGGGTGGGCCTCTCCCCCGAAGAGCGCAAGAGCCAGGGCCTGCTGCTCGAGGAGCCGGTCTACAAGAACGTCACCCTCTCCAGCTTCGCACGCTTCGCGCGTGGCGGCCTGCTCGATGAACGACGCGAACGTGCGGCCGCGCGCGAGCAGATCGAGGCGCTCGAACTGCGCCCGGCCGATCCGGATCGTCCGGCCGGAACCCTCTCCGGCGGCAACCAGCAGAAGATCCTTCTCGCCCGCTGGCTGGTGCACGGCACGAAGGTGCTGCTGCTGGACGAACCCACCCGCGGAGTCGATGTCGGCGCCCGCACCGAGATCTACTCCCTCATCCGCCGCCTCGCCGACGCCGGCACCGCGATCGTCGTGGTGTCGAGCGAGATCGAGGAGGTTCTCGGGCTGTCCGACCGCGTCATGGTCGTCGCCGAGGGACGTGTGCTCCAGACCACCGCTGCAAGCGAGATCACCGAGCACGGCGTGCTCGACCTCATCATGGAAGGAATCGCCGCGTGAGCGAGCAGGCACCCACCAACACTCCGCCGGTCGTGACCCAGGTGGGAGCGCGCGAGACCGTCAGCCCGCTGCGCCGGTTCCTGGGAGGCGGCGTCGGTCGCAACCTGGGGCTGGTCATCGCGCTTCTGCTCGTCGTCATCGTCGGCGCGATCACGGCGGGCGACCGGTTCACCAACTTCGAGAACTTCGTCACCATCGTGAGGTTCGCCTCGATCATCGGCGTCATCAGCGTCGGCATGACGTTCGTCATCACGGCGGGCGGCATCGACCTCTCCGTCGGCTCGGTCATGGGACTCGCCAGCGTCGTGGGATCTCTTGCCGCCGTGCAGGCCGCCGCCACCGGATCCACCTGGCTGCTGATGGTCGCGATCACAGTCGCGGTCGGCGGCGCTGCCGGGCTCATCAACGGCATCGTGATCGCGTACGGGCGGGTGGTGCCGTTCATGGCCACCCTGGCGATGCTGGTCGGCGCGCGCGGTCTGGCGGAGCTGATCTCGAACAAGCAGACGCAGATCGTGAACGTGACCGGCTTCCTGGAGTTCTTCCGCGGCAGCCTGTTCGGCATCCCGTGGCTCATCTGGATCTTCGTGATCGTGGCCATCGTCGGCTGGTTCCTGCTGGCCCGCACGACCTTCGGCCGCCGCACGGTCGCGATCGGGGGCAACTTCGAGGCTGCCCGGCTGGCGGGCCTCAAGGTCAAGCGCCACACCGTCGCGCTCTACGTGCTCTCCGGGCTCGCCGCCGGCATCGCCGCGGTCATGATGCTCGGCCGGACCACCGCAGGCACCTCGACCCACGGCCAGTTGTACGAACTGGATGCGATCGCCGCCGTGGTGGTCGGCGGCACCCTGCTGATCGGTGGACGCGGCACCATCGTCGGCACCGTCTTCGGCGTGCTGATCTTCTCGACCCTGACGAACGTCTTCACGCAGAACAACCTGTCGACCTCGGTGCAGGCGGTCTCGAAGGGCGTCATCATCGTCATCGCGGTGCTGCTGCAGCAGCGGTTCGCCGCACGCGGCTCCCGATCGAGTGGGTAGCCCCCACCCGCGCCGACTGAGCACGTTTCCGCCGAGCGAGCATGGTGCGCCACGCTCGCTCGGCGCGAACGTGCTCGGTCGACGTCAGGGCGCGGGCGGTGCCGGGGTGGCTCGCGTCTCGATGAGCTCTTGCAGCCAGTACGCGCTGTCTTTCGGGATGCGCTCCTGGGTGTCGTAGTCGACGCGCACGATGCCGAAACGCTTCGTGTAGCCGTAGCCCCATTCGAAATTGTCGAGGAGGCTCCACACGAAATACCCCTGCAGGTCGACACCGCGTGCGATCGCACGGTGAGCCGCCGTGAAGTGGCGGTTCAGATAGTCGACTCGCTCGGCATCCGGCACCCGCTTGCCCGCATCGCTCTCGACGACGCGATCCGGGAACGCGGCGCCGTTCTCGGTGATCATCAGCGTCTGCCCGGGCAATTGCTCGTGCAGTGAGACCAGCAGTTCTTCGAGCCCGTCGGGCGCGATGTTCCAGCCCATCTCGGTGTACGGGGGCGCCTGCACCTCGAACTCGACGTCGTCGCTTCCCGGCCACGGGGATCCGCCCACGTTCTGGTGGCCGTCGGCGTTGGAGCGCGGCGAGTGCCCGTCCCACATCTTCACCGTCACGGTCGAGTAGTAGTTGACGCCGAGCACATCGATCGGCTGATGGATCTGCGCCGTGTCGCCATCGCGTACGAAGGACCAGTCGGTCACGGCCGCCGTGTCCTCGAGCAGGTCGGCGTCGTACCGCCCCCTGAACAGCGGCGAGAGGAACGCGCGGTTGGCGAGCGCGTCGATGCGGCGCCTCGCTTCGGGGCTGGTGCTGTGGTCGCCGCGGATCACATGAAGGTTGAGCGTGATCGACAGATCCGGCTCGTTGCGAGCGGCGCGGCGGATCTCGGGGGCCGCAAGCCCGTGCGCGAGGTTCAGGTGGTGGACGGCCGTCAGGGCATCCGCCCCGTCGGTGCGCCCCGGCGCATGCGCGCCCGACCCGTAGCCCAGGTAGGCCGTGCACCACGGTTCGTTGAAGGTGGTCCAGGTGTGCACGCGGTCGCCGAGCGCCTCGACCGTGTGGGCGGCGTACTCGGCGAAGCGGTAGGCCGTGTCGCGGTTGACCCAGCCGTTCGCATCCTCGAGGGCCTGCGGCAGGTCCCAGTGATACAAGGTCGCGATCGGGCGGATGCCGCGGGCGAGCAGCCCGTCGACCAGGCGGCCGTAGAACTCCAGGCCCTTCGGGTTCCACGCGCCGGAACCGAGCGGCTGGATGCGCGGCCACGCGATCGAGAACCGGTACGCCTCGAGGCCGAGCCGCTTCATCAGGTCGAGGTCCTCGTCGAGCCGGTGGTAGTGGTCGTCGGCGACGTCGCCCGTGTCGCCGTTCACGACCCGGCCGGGGGTGTGGCTGAACGTGTCCCAGATCGACGGTCCGCGGCCGTCCTCCTGCACCGCCCCCTCGATCTGGTACGACGCGGTCGCCGAGCCGATGACGAAGTCCTTCGAGAACTCGAGGCCGCTGTCGCGGTAGTCGGGGGAGCCAGTGAGAGCCATGCCGACCATTCTGCTAGACCGGCCCGCTTCTCCTAACCTGGGCACGTGCCGCACACCGACCTGCCCCTCGACCTGCTGCGCGACTATCGCCCCGATGTCGCCGAGCCCGCCGACTTCGACGAGTTCTGGACGACGACGCTGGCCGAAGCGCGGGCGCTCTCGACAGCTCCGGTGCTGGATGCCGTGGCGGGCCCGTTCACCGAGGTCGCGATCACCGATCTCACCTTCGCCGGTTTCGGCGGCGAGCCGGTGCGCGCGTGGATCACCCGCCCTCACGCCGACGAACCACGTCCGGCGGTTATCGAGTTCCTCGGCTACAACGGCGGGCGCGGCCTGCCGGGCGAACGGCTGCACTGGGCGAATGCGGGCTACGTGCACGTCCTCATGGACACGCGCGGGCAGGGCAGCGGCTGGGGCTCCGGCGGCGACACCGCAGACCCGCACGGAAGCGGGCCCGCGTTCGCCGGCTTCTTGACGCGCGGCATCGAGGACCCACAGAGCTACTACTACCGCCGGGTGTTCACGGACGCGGTCCTGCTGGCCGACGTGGTGAGCGCCCTGCCGTTCGTCGACGCCAGCCGCATCGCGGTGACCGGAGGCAGCCAGGGCGGAGGCATCTCGCTCGCCGCCGCCGCGCTGTCGCCGGCCGTGCACGCGGTCCTGCCCGACGTGCCGTTCCTCTGCCACTTCCGGCGCTCAGCCGAGCTGACGCCCTCCGCCCCGTTCACGGAGCTGCGCGAATACCTGGGCGTGCACCGCGGCGCGGAGGAGCGGGTGTTCACGACGCTGTCGTATTTCGATGGCGTGAACTTCGCCCGCCGGATCCGCGCAGCGGCCCTGTTCTCGGTGGCGCTCATGGACGAGGTCGTTCTGCCGTCTTCGGTGTTCGCGGCGTTCAACCACTGCGCCGCCGCCGATCGCGAGATCGCGGTGTACGCGTTCAACGGCCACGAGGGCGGTGAGCTGCACCACTGGTACCGCCAGCACGCCTGGCTGGCCGAGCGGTTCCGGTCCGAGCCTGCTCAGGCCAGCAGGTAGCCGGCAGGATCCGCGAGCAGTTGCGCGAACGTCAGCTCTGCGGCCCCGACCATGAGCAGATCGGACCCGAGCGCCGCGCGCGTGATCTGAACATCCTCGTGCGCGGCGGCGAGGGCGTGCGCCGCAACGCGGCTGGCCAGATGCCCGGGGTCGCGCTGCAGGATCGCGGCGAGGAACCCGCCGAGGACGATCAGCCGCGGATTGAGGATGTTGATCGCGTCGCCGAGCGCCGGCGCGAGCGCCTCGAGCTGCGCGTGCACCAGCTCGAGCACGGCGGGGTCGTCCGAATGCAGTACCAGGTCGTCGAGCTCATCGGGTGTCGCTGCGACGCGGCCGACGGCGGCGAGCAGGTCGGATCGGCGCACGAGAGACTCCAGGTCGGCGTCGTCGGTCCCCCCGCCGCGCGTGTGACCGAATTCACCCGCGTAGCCGCTCGCTCCCCCGAGCAGCGAGCCGGCCGCGATGACGCCGCCGCCGATCCCGCTGGGGCCGCCGTTGAGGTAGATCAGGTCGTCGATGCCGCGCCCGGCGCCGTAGATGTGCTCCACGAGTGCCCCGACTCCGGCGTCGTTGCCGACGGACACGCGCAGCCCGGTCGCCGTGGCGAGCATCTCGGCGAACGGCTCGTCGACCCATTCCAGGTGCGGTGCCAGCCGCACGACGCCGTCGGCGGCGCGGACCAGTCCGGGCACCGCGACCCCGATGCCCAGCACCCGGCCCGGCTCGCGCACGATCGACGCGACGATGTCTGCGCTGATAGAGACGGCTTCGGCGGCGGTCGGTGCGCCGGTTGTGTCGGAACGGATGCGGCGCAGCACACGTCCGCCGAGGGCGACGACTCCGACGGTGACCGCGTCCACCTCGGGGTTGATCGCGATCACGACGTTGCGCTCATCCGCGTTGACCGTCGGGCTCGGCCTGCCGACCAGATTCGTCGGGTCGGGATCGGTCTCGTGCACGAGGCCGTGCTCCACGAGTTCGGCGACGAGTGCTGCGACCGTCGAGCGGTTGAGCCCGGTCTGCGCCGTGAGCGCCGAGCGGGGCTGCGAGCCGTCGTGGTGCAGCAGCGTGAGGATGGCCGAGAGATTGTGCCTGCGCAGCTGGTCGCTGCCCACCCCGCTGACGCGAGGTGCCCGCAGATGCGGCTGCGCCATCGACGTCTCCTCGGGGAATGCTGAGCGGTTCGGCGAACGCAGCCTAGCGAATCGGGTTATGTTTTCGACTTCAACTTATCCCGGAAATGCGATAGGTTGCACACACCGCTATTCGCCGACGACGCCGGAGCCACTGACATGAGCATCCCCACCCCCACCAAAGCCGACCGATTCACTTTCGGCCTGTGGACCATCGGGTACAACGGAACCGACCCCTTCGGCGGTCCGACCCGCAACAAGCTCGACACGGTTCACGCCGTCGAGAAGCTCGCCGAACTGGGTGCCATGGGCCTCACGTTCCACGACGACGACCTGTTCGCCTTCGGCTCGACCGGTGCCGAGCGCCAGAAGGAGATCGACCGCCTCAAGGGCGCACTGAAGGACACGGGCCTCGTCATCCCGATGATGACGACCAACCTGTTCAGCGCCCCCGTCTTCAAGGACGGCAGCTTCACCTCGAACGACCGTGCGGTTCGCCGGTTCGCGATCCGCAAGGTGATCCGTCAGCTCGACCTCGCCGCCGAGCTCGGCGCGAAGACCTTCGTCATGTGGGGCGGGCGCGAGGGCGCCGAGTACGACTCCGCGAAAGACATCCGTCAGGCGCTCACGCGTTACAAGGAGGCCGTCGACCTGCTGGGTCAGTACGTCGTCGACAAGGGATATGACATCCGGTTCGCCATCGAGCCCAAGCCGAACGAGCCGCGCGGCGACATCCTGCTGCCCACGCTCGGTCATGCGATCGCGTTCATCAGCAGCCTCGAGCGGCCCGAGATGGTGGGGCTGAACCCCGAGGTCGGGCACGAGCAGATGGCAGGGCTGAACTTCGCGGCCGGGATCGCGCAGGCGCTGTACCACGGCAAGCTGTTCCACATCGACCTGAACGGCCAGCGCGGCATCAAGTACGACCAGGACCTGGTGTTCGGGCACGGCGACCTGCACAACGCGTTCGCCCTCGTCGACCTGCTGGAGAACGGCGGCCCCAACGGCACGCCGGCCTACACCGGCCCGCTGCATTTCGACTACAAGCCGAGCCGCACCGAGGACGAGGCCGGCGTCTGGGACTCGGCCGCCGCGAACATGCGCACCTACCTGCTGCTGAAAGAGCGGGCCGCGGCGTTCCGCGCCGATCCCGAGGTGCAGGAGGCGCTGGCGACCGCGAAGGTCGCCGAGCTGAGCCAGACCACGCTCGCAGCTGGCGAGACGTACGACGACCTGATCGCCGACAGGGCCTCATACGAGGACTTCGACACCGCCTCGTACCTGGCCGGCCACGGCTTCGGCTTCGTGCGCCTGCATCAGCTCGCAACCGAGCACCTCATGGGCGCCCGCTAGCACCCACCCACCCACCCCCACCCACTTGTTTGCCCACTTCTGACGCCTCCGCGACGCGTGAGGCGTCAGAAATGGGCAAATAGCAAGGGGGGACCAGCGCAGAGAGGCAACCATGGCTCGGGTAGCGGGGGTCGACTCGTCGACGCAGAGTTGCAAAGTGGTGATCCGGGATGCCGTCACGGGTGCCGTCGTCGGGTCCGGTCGTGCGGGCCATCCTGACGGCACCGAGGTCGACCCGGCTGCCTGGTGGGATGCGCTGCTCGCGGCCTTCGCCGATGCCGGCGGGCTCGACGGGGTGTCCGCACTCTCGGTAGCGGGGCAGCAGCACGGCATGGTGGTGCTCGATGTCGAGGGCAACGTCATCCGCCCCGCGCTGCTCTGGAACGACACCCGTTCGGCGCCCGCCGCATCCGCCCTCATCGACGAGTTCGGCGCCGCGGACCTCGCAGCACGTACCGGCAGCGTCCCGGTGGCCAGTTTCACGGGGACGAAACTGCGCTGGCTGCGCGACGCCGAGCCGCAGAACGCGGCCCGCGTCGCCGCGGTGGCCCTGCCCCATGACTGGCTGACCTGGCGCCTGCGAGGTTACGGCCCCGCCGCCACGTCCCCTCTGGGCCCGGTGCTCGATGAGCTGACGACGGACCGCTCGGATGCCAGCGGCACCAGCTACTGGTCGCCGGCGACGGGCG
>JAODAS010000204.1 GCA_025463555.1 Schumannella sp. | reverse complement strand
AGCTCGTCGACCGCCTCGCGGCTGCCGAGGTCGAACGAGACCGTGACCTTCGAGGGCGTGTGGGGTCCGCCGACCAGCTCCTCGACGCCGCCGACGCTCGCGTACATCTCGCGGCTTCCGAGCATGACGTACTGCTCGGGCGCGATCGCGAAGCACGACACGTTGTGATCGGACATCTCGGCGTTGAGGGTCCAGCCGAGGGCGGTGTAGAAGGCGGTCGCGCGCTCGACGCTCTCGACCGGGCAGGTAATGAAGAGGCTCATGCGGTCAACACTTGCAAAAAACAAGCATGACGTCAAGTCCCGGTCGCGCGCTCGCGACGACGATCCCTGAGCGGGACGACCAGATCGCGCACCGCCGCAAAAAGCCGGGCAGGCCGATCGACTTCGGCGACCAGCAGCAGGAACGCTACAAGGGCCGCAACGTCGTCGAGCGCTGCTTCAACCGGCTCAAGCAGTGGCGCGGGATCGCGATGCGCTCCGACAAGCTCCTCAGAAGCTACCGCGCCGCCGTCAGCCTCGCCGCCACCCTGATCTGGATCAAATCAAACTTGATCAACACGGACTAGTCGTCTTTCACTCGCATCGTGCGGTGCGTATCGAGGGCGATCACCCCGCCGAGAACGGCCAGCGACAGGAAGCCGGATGCAAGCGCATCCGACGGCCAGTGGTAGCCCAGATAGATGCGGCTCACTGCGGACACGACGATAAGCACGCCGGCGACGGCGAACGAGAGAGCAGCCCTGCGGGGCTCCTCTCGGCGTGAGAACACCAGGTAGGCCACGAGGAGCATCAAGTCGGCGGCGCCCGCCACGTGGCCGGAAGGGAAGGATGCCGTGGTGTCGACGCCGAACAGCATCTGATCGGGCGGCGGTCGGTCGCGACCCACCAGTCGCGTGACCACCTGCACGACCAGCAGTCCGGCAAGTAGGCCCATCGCAAGCAACAGCGGCCGCCAGATGTGCTTGGAGAAGTAACTCCACGCCACGACGACAACGAGGGCGACGATCGGCAGCACGACCGGCCCGAACAGGATTGCCAGCCAGATCATCACCGACGTGAGCGCGTCCGAGTGGCTGCCGGCAAGCCACTCGGAGAACGGGCGGTCGATCGAGGCGACCTCGCCGTCACGCACCACGATCACGAGGAGGGTGACGAATCCGGCCAGGCCCACACCGGCAAGGCCCGCCGCCCAGATGTACAGCGCCCGCTTCGTCGACGCGGGAACCTGCCTCACCTCGACGATGAACTTCTCGTTGAACGCACGCATGCGCGCCCGGCGGCTCGAGACCTCCGTCATTCGAATTCTCCCCTCGCGGTCGGCCCGTCCACGACCGGCTGCGCCAGCGTAATACGCGCGCTCGAGGCCAAACCAGCCATTCCCTAACCGCATCGGATATGGCATGCGACTCCCGCACGCGGCACGCCTTCGGGCCGTTGGCGCAAGCGGTATATCGAGTCGCGAACCACATGGGGTGCTCCCCTCGCCTATGGTTGTTCGTCGGGGGCGATTGGTTACCGTCCTCAGCGGTGCGCCCCGCAACCTGATCCGCAGGGCGCGCCGCGCCCGAGCGAGTCCACTCATGTTGCTCTCCCGGGCGGGTCAGCCCGGCGGCAGGGCGGTGAGCGGTAAGCCCGTCACGGCAATGGAGTCGGGGCCTTCGAATCCCTGCTTGAAGACGGTTGCAAAAGTGAGAGAGGCCTCGACCGGCCCGCTCGCGAAATGCCCGGGAAAGACGAGCACACCCTGGCGCGTGGTCTGCGGTGCGATCGATGCACGCCAGGAGCTTCGAAAGGCATCAGCATCCAGGGTCTGCTCCCCCGCGACCGACAGCGAGCAGAAGCCGAGGGGCAGGTCGATCGTGTTGGGCAGCCCGTTGGTGATCGCCACGGACACCCGCGTGAAGTGCGGCGTGTGACTGACGCTCGACACGGTAACCGAAACGCCGTCAAAGTCCGCCGTTACCGGGGCCGCCAGACGCTCCGCTCCTGACTCATTGCCCGTGATGAAGCCCGACAGGTAGCCAACGCCCGCGGCGGCTGCGAACCCGAGGCCACCGATGACCACGACCGTCAGAAGCAGGCCCGCGGCGGCTGGGGTGCGCCGGTGAGGCTCGATCTTCTCCTCGAATCCGGCCCGCACCCGTCCCGGTCGAGGTGCGGTCAGAACCTGGCGCAACCACTCTGCGAGCGCGGCCACGAGCGCCAGTGCGCCGATGGCGAGCCATGGCCCCCACCCGGTGAGATTCGTGGTGAATTGCACGATCACACCCGCAGCGAGCGACAAAGCCTCGACGACCCCCGCGACGATGCACACGCGAAGCAAGCTGACCCGTGCCGGAACTGCGTCGCTCATCGTCTGACATCCCCACTCGAGATCGATGTCGAGAAATCGGATGGTCGTCGTGGGCGAGTCCACAGCCGACTGCAGTCGGGCCAGCGGCGATTGGGCACATGGTACGCCCGCCGTTACGAGCGAGGCAACGGCTCAGGTCAGGGCCGCGCTGGGATACGCGAGAATGCTGCCCGGCGCGGCGGTGATGTACACATGGCTGGAAACCGCCTCGAGCGACCTGCCGTAAATGCGACAACTAATCTCAGAATTTCCCAACGCGACCTTCAGCGCGATGTAGTCTCCGTGAAAGCTCTGCATGGTTACCTTCACCTTCCAGACGTTTTTGGCGCGCTCCGGCTCTTTGAGCGCAACGGAGAGGTCGCCCTCGCGCAAGAACACGTCGACTTCCTGCTGCACAGCAATGTCCGACCCAAGTTCCGCAACGTCGAGTCGAAGGCCGTCCTGAAGCTCGACAATCCCCGCGCCTCCGTTGCCGGGCAACTGCCTGACAACGCCTCGCAGCGAGTTGACGCCTCCGAGGAAATCCGCAACGAACCCGGACGCCGGTCGGCGCCACACGTTGAAGGGCGTGTCGAACTGTTCGATCACTCCCCCATTCATGACGGCGATTCGGCTGGAGAGGCTCAACGCCTCTTCCTGGTCGTGCGTTACATAAACGGCGCTGAACCCCAGAGCTTGCTGGAGCCGAAGGAGTTCGTATCGCATCTCCTCGCGCAGTCGCGCATCCAAATTGCTGAGCGGTTCGTCAAAAAGGATGATGCTGGGTGCCGCCGCGAAGGCGCGCGCCAACGCCACCCGCTGTTGTTGTCCACCGCTGAGCTGCGAGATCTTGCTGTGACGCTTGCCCCAGAGACCGACCTTCGTGAGGGCCTCGCGCGCGGCCTCCTCAATCTCCGCCTTGGACATCCGCTGAGATTTCAACGCGAACGCGACGTTGCCAAGAACATCGAAGTGGGGCCAAAGCGCGTACTGCTGGAAGACCATCGCGAGATTTCGCTTCTCCGGCGGGACGGACGTGACCTTGCCGCGGTCCACTCCGAAGACCGTCTTGCCCGAGATCACGATGCTGCCCGAGTTGGGCTCTTCAAGTCCCGCGATACAACGCAGGGTGGTGGTCTTCCCACATCCACTCGGACCGAGCAACGACAGTATCTCGCCCTCCTCCAGGGTGAGGTTCAAGTTGTTGAGGGCGGATGATCCGTCCGGGAACACCTTGGTGAGATGTGAAACGCTGAGGATTGGCAATGCCAAGACCACCTAACTAAGACTCGTGAACAACGGCTCGACGGGGATCAAATCCGGCGCCATCTCTTGACGACGCGATTTGCCACGGCAACAAGAACGAGCACAAGGACAATGTTGAGGAATCCCAGGGCGAACATGCCCACGTAGTTCCCTTGGATGTACATAGACCAGATCTGAACTGACATGACCTCATTGCCTGGGGTATACAGCAGCAGCGAGGCCGACAATTCACGAACGGCATGGTAGAGGATCACCGTGAACGCCGACAGCGCCGCAGGCACGAGAAGCGGAACGACGATGTACCTCATCGAGCGCCACGCGTTCGCACCAAAAACGTGCGCTGCCTCATCCAGTGAACGGTCCAACTGTGTCATCGCGGAAGAAAGCGCCTGCACGCCGAACGGCAGAAATAGTGCGATATACCCGACCAGGAGGATCCAGGGCGTGCCATACAGTCCGACGTCACCGAGGCTGAGCCACATCCACACCAGCGCCAATCCAAAGACGATGTGGGGCACCGAGAGGGGCAAGGTAGCCCCGGCTTGCAGCGCGCCCGCGAATCTCGAGCGACCCATGGTCGCGCGCGCAACGATCACCGATATCGCAACTCCCAACACCGAGGCACCGAGCCCAAGCCAGATGGTGTTGGAGATGACCCGAGAGGTCCTCCCGTTGGTGAGGATTTCGACGTAGTGGTCCAGCGTCCAGCCAGCGCTCAGCGTCGGAGAGAGATAGGGCTGAAGGGAGCCGATCACGATCGCGGCGATCGGAAGTGCAGCGGCCAGAATGAAATAGACGACGCAGAACGCGAAGGCAGACCACCGGAGGAGGGGCGACGCCTTCTTGTCCTGCCGAGCACCGCGCGTACCGACCGTCACGTATTCGTTCTTACGAATGATGCGGCGGTTGATGATCACCCCGATGCCCGTTATCGAGATGAGGAACAGGCCGAGAACTGCAGCTGCGTTCGGATCGTCGGGATAGTTGGAAATCATCTGGTAAAGCTGTGAGGAAATCGTGTAGATCCTGGCGTTGGCGCCGAGTACAGCAGGAATCGAGAACTCACCGATATTCGTGACGAAGATCACGAGGAAGCACGAAAGAAGCCCCGGCGTCATCAGTCGCAGGATGATGGCCCTGAAGGTTCGGAATCGACTCACGCCGAGAACGAGTGAGGCTTCCTCCATGGAGGTATCGAGACCCAACACGGATGGCCTGAGGTACAGGTAAGCCAGGGGCGCTGAGCAAAATGTCATGACCATGATGATTCCCCCCATCGAATAGATGTCGAATGTGGGGAGACCCAGCGTTGCGAAGAGGTTATTGACGTACCCGACACTGGGCGACAAGAGAATTGTCCACGCGAGCGCGACCATGAACGGAGGCAAATAGCCCGGAAGAACCATCATGCTGTCCAGCCATCGTCCTCCGGGTATCCCGATGCGACCTATGGAAAGAGCGGCAATGAGGCCGATGACGAATGCCAGAACGGTGCTCACAAGCGCAATGAACGCGCTGTTGTAAAGGAGAGTGAGGAATTCGCTTGTACCCAGGAACGCGAACTTCTCGAGAGTCCACGATCCTGGAAGGCCCGGAGGAGCATCGCGCAGGCTCCCGTAGATGAGGAAGCCGATCGGCGCGATGATCAATCCGAACACGATGAGGGCTGCGACCACGCTCAGCGGAGTAAAACGTCCACCGAATCGGGACCGGCGGTTAACCCCCGGGAGGGCTGCCGGGCCACTTTCTGTGGTCGTGGCGTTGTCTAGCATTCGGCCTCCTCGCTGAGTTCGAACCGGGTAAGACGGTGGTAAAAGGCGTGAGCGGAGTGCGCCGCCAGAATGCCGGCGCACTCCGCTCCTCTCACGCAGCGCCCAGGTCGATATCCTGCTTGCGGAGCGCAGCGCGCAGCATGCTGATGTCGACGTTGCGAGGTTGAATGCCAGAACTCGCAGCGAGAGCCGCCGCTACACCGGCGGCCTGGCCCGTCACGATGCAGCAGTACATGCCACGGGTCCAGGCATCTCCTGCGTGAGTCGTCGAGATGGCGCGACCGGCAACGAGCAGGCCATCCAGTTCGGCAGGCACGAGCACTCCGAAGGGGATCTGGAACGATCGCAAGGGGCGCTTGGCTCCGCGGTGCAACGGATCCGAGGCACTGCCCTCGATGGGATCGGGACTGTGCATGTCATGCCCTGGAGCGTGGTAGCGCCAGATCTCCGCGATCGTGTCATCGTACTCGGCGTTCGCGACCACATCGGCCTCGTCGAGTGTGGCGACGCCCACGATCCGCCTGGTCTCGCGGACACCCATGTTGGAGGAGGTATCCACCACGTAAGCGTTCTCGCAACCCGGAACGTGATTCTTGACGAGATCAACCAGCTGCTCCACTTGCTGTCGCGCCTCGATCTCGGCTCTCGTGAGGTCGAAACCGTTTGTGCCGTCTACGTCGTAGACCCGCACCGAGTTCAGGAACGCGACCCCATTTTCGACCTGGATCCCTTCGAACCTCAGGTAGTGGATTCGCTCATCCAGGTCGCCTCGTTCATGCGCTTCCTTGATGTGCTTGTAGAAGCCGATGAAGCGAAGCAGGCCATGCTCGATGTCGAGGATGTGGAAGGTCGTGTCCGGGTCGAACTCCTCCGGGTTGTCCTTCGCGTACTGGACCATCTTCTTCAGATCAAGTCCTGCAAGACGCACCAGCACGGTCATGGGACGCATCTTGGTGTCGTTTTCACGGCCCATGACATAGGTCGCGCCCGCGCGGGCAGCGACATCGGCGTCACCCGTGCAATCGATCACGACCGGAGCGCTCAGGGCCAGTCGCCCGCTCTTGTTCTCGATAATGAGGCCCTGCACGCGCCCATCGACGAGCAAGGGGGCAACGGCTGACGAGTAGAGAAGCAACTCGACCTTGTGCTCCAGCATGCTCGCAAGCGTGAGTTCCTTGACCGATTCGGGGTCGAAAGGAACGGTGGTTCCGCCTCCCGTGGCGCCCCCGATGTTCACCAACGACGTTGCCAGCTCCTTGGCGTAGCCGGTCATCTTGTCGACCGACATGTTCCAGGTCGCCATCTGCACCGCGGTAGCCGTTCCGCCCAGGAACGAATTACGCTCCACGAGCAGCACGCGCGCACCTTGACGCGCGGCGCCGATAGCGGCGCCGATTCCTGCAGGGCCACCACCCGCGACGATCACGTCGTAGGTCGCGGCGATCGGGTACGTTTGCGTCTCTTGAACAGTCCCGTCGCCTTTGAGCACGAAGTCACTGGTGATGCGCGATGTGAAGGTCTTCACATTGTCCTTTCGAATCGATAAATATGGCCGCCCGATCGGGCCGGTAGTGCCCGATCGGGCGGGTGTCTCGTGCTTACTCCGGAGCTTTTCCGAAGAGTTCAACCATCTGTTCCGCCAATGCTGGCTCGCCGTCGATCTGCTCTTGACCGCCATGCTTGAGCAGCTTGATCTTGTCGAGCGGCAGACGCCCCTCCGGGTACGGTGCGATCCCCGGGATGGGCGGCAGGTCCATGGTCACTCTCATAGAGATCTCCATGCCCTCCGGGCTGGCCAGGAACCGCAGGAACGCCTCGGCACCTAGCTCATTGTCCGTAGTCGCCACCTTCATGTTCTGGTTGAAGAGCTGTCCGGCACCCTCTTCGGGGATGACCTCGGCTATCGGCGCGCCGGCCTCGATCTGAGTCCAGGCCGAACCACTGACGGTGAGTCCCATTGCATACTCGCCCTGCACGATCGAGTTGATCTGCTGGCCGGACTGGCCGAAAAGTCCCGGGCGCTGCTTGGCGAAGGCCTCGAACCAGTCCATCCCGATGCCGGGGGTGTTGACCATCTCCCAGTCATGCGCAATTGCGCTTGTGCTCTTGGATGCGTCGGCGATCGACACTTTGCCGGCCCACTTGGGGTCGAGCAGATCCTGATAACTGGTCGGCACGTCTTTGGCGGCCACTTCGTTGGTGTTGTAGATGATGGAGATGACCTGAACGCGGTTGGAGAACCAGTACTTGTCTTTGTCCACGTATGGCGCGGGTATGTTCGCCACGACGTCATCCGGTAGCGGCACAACCAGGTCCCCGGCTATCGCCTGAGCGGCCAGGGCCGGCGAGGATATCGACAGAACGTCGGCATCGTGGACACCGGCTGCCTGCTCCGACTGGAATCGCTGCCACAGGGTCAGGGTTGGAGCGCTCTGTACTTGCACATCCACGTCGCACATCGAGATGAACTCGTCAACGAACTTCTGTGCGGTTTCAGCGTCCGCGCTGGTGTACCAGGTGATTGACCCACCGACGGCTCCCCCACACGGTGTGTCCGCAGCGGCAGTCGAAGTCGTCGTCGTCGATGATGCGCCGCCGGCGCACGCCGCCAACGACAGTGTGAGAACTGCTGCAGTAGCGAGAGCTGCTGCACTTGTTATCTTGCGCACGGTTCCTCCTTGAACTTCGTGATCAGTTGGGACTCTCTTGGTGTTCGTGCTCGCAGGGGCGGACGCGCTCCCTACGGCCTGGCTCATCCGAACATATTCCACCATGCGGATAGTTCGTCTTGCCTAGTGAAAAAGTACTCAAAGGGAAGTTCGATGTCAAGCAAATCGTTCGAGGCGTACGGCCCAATCGGCAGCCCGAGTGTTTTTGGCCGAATCTCATGAGCGGCACGCCGGCGTCTCGCTAGTGCGAGCGCAGTTCGGCAGAGAGATCACGGGACGCGGCCTTGAGGGCTGGCACGAACTCCGCAGCGATTCGTGCGTCCGTCATCCGCACAGATGGACCCGACACAGAGACGGCAACGTGGCCCGGGGCGCCCTCCACGGCCACAGCCACACACAGGACCCCCAGTTCCTGTTCCCCGTCGTCTATTGCATAACCCTGCCGTCGGATCGCATCGAGTCCCGACAGGAGTTGGCTTTCTGTGGTGAGCGTCTTATCGGTGCGCGCAGGCAATCCGGTGCGGCGCAGAATCCGCACTACCTCGCCATCGTCCAACTGGGCCAGGAGAACTTTTCCTACACCCGTGCAGTGCAACATGACACGACGTCCGACTTCCGTGAACATTCGCATGCTGTGAGACGAAGGAACCTGCGCGACGTAAGCCGCCGACTCGCCTTCGAGAACAGCCATATTGGCCGTCTCCGATGTCTCCGCCACCAGCCTCACGAGGTGAGGGTCTGCCCATAGGCCGAGGTTGCGCCTGGCGACATCGCCCAGTCGGGTGGCTCTCACGCCCAGCGCATACCGACGCGACGCATCCTGGCGCACGTAGCCGTTGGAGAGCAAAGACCGCACAAGCCGGTGAATTGTTGGCAGCGGCAAGCCAGTGGCCGCGGCGAGCTGAGATACCCCCATCGCCTCGCCCGCGTCCGCAAGACACTCGAGCACTTCGATGGCGCGATCCAGTGACTGCATGCCGCCGCTTTCCCGGACAGTCACGCCTGACCCCCTCACCAAAGACCTTTCGCACACGTTAGCGAATTCGGAATAGTTTTTCTGCTATGCGAGAGAAATCACCCCGTTACGCGCGCGATCTTCTTGGCGTGTCGCGTCGCGCGGCGTTACTATCGAACATACATTCGAATGTCAGGAGGAGCCATGAGCCTGCTACGGGGCCACCACATCGCAGTGTGGTTCGAACGCGGAGTCCCCACGCGCATCGTTTATGACGGCAATCGGTACCGCGTGAGCGACCAGCCCACACGGCTGGAAGACGAGATGGCCGTGCTGACCCACCCGCTTGCGATCACCGGCTGGCGATTCCAGGGAACCGACTCGCGCGAGATCTCTCGAGTCTTCGACATCCGCCAGCGCGGCAACGAGTGGGTGCTCGTACGGGTTTACGACTGAGGCCGAGCGACGTGGTCCGGCCACTGAGTCGGCCGCACGTGTGCTTGCCTTACCGGCCACCACCGAGTTGGCGGTGCCGCTGGGCCACACCCGGTGCCCCGTAAGGGTAGTCGTCGGCCTCGGGAGCACTGACCTCGGTCAGTCGCTGGAGTTCATCGACCTCGAGCTGGAGGTTGACGGCGCCCATGTTGTCTCGCAACTGCTCGACCGAGCGAGCACCGAGGATCACGGAGGTCACGGCCGGCTGGGCCGCGAGCCACGCAAGCGCGACCCGGGATGGCGATGCGCTGTGCGCCTCAGCGATCGCGGTCACGGTGTCGATGACCTGCCACGTGCGATCGCTCGCGTTCCGCTTCGTCCACGCCTCCATGCCGCGCTCGGGGTTGTCACCGAGCCTCGACGCACCGCTCGGCTTCTCATCACGGCGGTACTTGCCGCTCAGCCAGCCCCCACCCAGCGGCGACCATGGCAGCAGTCCGATTCCTGCGTCAAGAGCGGCCGGAACGATCTCGTGTTCGATGCCCCGAACGAGCAGGCTGTATTGGGGCTGGAGCGTCACCGGCAGGTTCCAGCCTCGGCGCTCGGCGAGCATCGTCGCCTTCGTGAGCTGCCAGCCGGTGAAGTTCGAGAATCCGTAGTAGCCGATCTTGCCTTGGGTGACAGCATCCTCCAGAAAGCGCAGGGTCTCCTCAAGCGGAGTGATCGCATCCCAGGCGTGCATCTGATAGAGGTCGATGTGTTCGACGCCCAGTCGACGCAGCGAGTCATCCAGCGCGGTTCGCAGGTGGCGACGTGAGGTGCCCAGATCGTTGGGGCCGGGCCCCATCGGGAAGCGGCCTTTTGTCGCAAGGATGAGCTGAGCCGCGTCCGTCGGGTGAGCGGCGAGCCAGCGTCCGATGATGTGCTCGCTCTCACCTGCGCTGTAGACGTCCGCGGTGTCGATGAAGTTGCCACCGCCGGCCACGTAAGCGTCGATGATGGCGTGCGATGTCACCTCGTCGGCCTCTGCGCCGAAAGTCATCGTGCCCAGCGCTTGCTCGAAGACGATGGTCCCGCTACGGCCTAGTGTGCGGTAGGCGTTCGGCGTCGCATCCGACTCGGTCGTACTCATGGTGGGGATCCTTGATCTGATTGGGGGCGAGGTGGCGCGGACGGAATCTCGGACGGCCCTGACGCCCCGGATTCCCCGTGGTTGCGATTCAACGGTAAGCCCGACGTTGATCAGCTGTCCAACAGGAGAATGTTCTGGCTTTCATAAGGCACGGTCATAAGTGACCGCACCTCTCGCCAAGCGCCCCGCGTAGGCTGACTCCCGTGCCCAGGTCCCCACGCTTCGCCCGCGATAGCCGATCGGCATGAGGGCCGTCACCTACGATCACTACGGTCCGCCCGACGTGTTGCGAGTCGAGGAGATTCCGGTGCCGTCGCCGGCCGCGAATCAGGTGCTCGTGGAGATCGCGGCGACATCCGTCAATCTCTCCGACTGGGAGGTGCTTCGGGGCACGCCGATGTACGCGCGGATCGGTGGCCTGCGCGCTCCGGCGCGTCGGGTGCTCGGCTCAGACATCGCCGGACGCGTTGCTGCCGTCGGCGCCGGTATCACGCGGTTCAGCGTGGGCGACGAAGTGTATGGCGACAACCTGGGCCTCATGGGCGGCTTCGCGGAGTACGCGGTGGCGCCCGAATCCATGCTCGCGCACAAGCCGAAGCAACTGACGTTCGCCGAGGCCTCGACGCTGCCGCAGGCGGGTGCGATCGCGTTTCAGGGGACCAGCGGTGCGCGCCGCGGGCAGCGCGTGCTCATCAACGGCGCGGGCGGTGGAGCCGGCACGTTCGCCATCCAGCTCGCCAAGCTCTCCGGGGCGCACGTGACCGGCGTCGACAACGCCGGCAAGCTCGGATTCATGCGAGAACTCGGCGCCGACGACGTCGTCGACTATCGAAGCCAGGACTTCACGCGGCTCGAGCCATACGACCTCGTGCTCGATCTCGTCGCCCACCGGTCCGTGTTCGCATACCGCCGTGCACTGGCTCCCGGCGGCCGCTACCTCTGCGTCGGTGGAACCACACGAGCGCTGCTTCGGGTCGTGACGGTCGGGGCAGCGCTCGGCCGGCTTACCGGGCGCCGACTGGGGGTTCTCGTTGCGAGGCAGGGGCCTGCGCAATTCGAGCCCGTCGCCGAGCGTTGTGTCACCGGCGATGTTCGCATCCACATCGACCGCGCTTTCTCACTCGACGAAGTGCCGCAGGCGCTCGCCTATCTGGGCGAAGGGCGGGTGCTCGGCAAGATCGTCGTCACACCGTAGGCACTCGACGCCCGCGTATCGATTTCGCCCGGTGCTAGCCGATCTCGAAGAATGTCAACGCACTGTTGGCAAAGCCTGCGCGCAGATACTGCCCGCCGGGCGGCGCCGGATCGCCCGCGGGCCGCGCGTAGTCCACGGTCCCGAAGAACGCATCCGGGTCGCTGGAGTTCGTGCCCGCCAGTGGAGACACCTCGAAGCCGATGTCGAAAGCAGCGACCTGAGTGTCGGCGAAGCCGCCGGTCGATTGACCTTGCACTTGCCCGGGGAGCGCGAGAACCGACGCGGCGAATACCAGCACACCGGTCCACGTCGGCTCTTGCAGCTGGTGCGAAAGCGCCGCGTACATCGGATCCGTTTCGGCGAGCACAGTGGCGATGAGCGCGCTCAGCCTGACGCTCGTCGCGAGAGCATCCTCATTCAGAGCGGCAGCCTCGGCGAACCGACTGGGATCGGCCGCGAGGTCTTGCACACTGCTGTCCGTCACACGCTTGATCACGACAATAGGAGCCGCATCGCCCATACCGCTTGAGTCCACCCCGAAGCGCCAGGCGCCGACGGCCGCATCGCCCGTGACGTAGAACGTGGTGCTCCCTGACACGACGGCGAAAAGCTCATTGGTGTCCAGCAGCACCTCCTGGATGGCTGGAGCCACGTTCAATACGAGAGCGTGCGGCTGTCCCAGCTCGTCAGTGGTGCGCCCGAGAACGATTCCCACGGACGGAGCGGGGGCGCCGACCTCGGGGACGGACCCTCCAGCAGGCGGCTTCTCTGCGCCGGGACTTCCGGGTTTCGGCCCGGATGCTCGGGGCAGCGGCCTCTCAGCGTCAGGGTTTCCGGCGACCGGAGGGCTGGGTGACGGCGATGGCGTGGCTGTGCTGTCGGTCTTTGGCTCGTCGGGGGTTGCTGCAGTCGAGGATGCGGTTGGCGAGCTGGTCGGGACGGACTGCCCCGTAGTCGTCGTGCTGAACACGAGAGCAGTGACGATGCCAGCGGCGACAACGACGGCGAGGGCCGCGCTTCCCAAAACGAGGAGCTTGGGCTTGGACGGAAAACGTTCGGCGTCGCTCATCAGCCGTCCTCTCGCGCGTAGCGGAGGTTGGGCCATCCCCCGAAGTGAACCGTAGCAGGAGGCCTTCTAACGCACTCGGTGAACGCGTCGGTCGGACGGTGATCGTCGGAGGCGGCCTCAGTCGATCCAGATCACGATGCCGGTCAGGTCGTGGAGCACCGCTGCGACTCCAGCGCGCACCGCGGCCGCGCAGCGCTCGTCAGTAAAGGATTCAGGGTCGTAAGTCGATGAGGCACCGAGTCCTTCACCACGGAACGATGCTCCGCTCCAGTCGACCGCGGTGACGTTATGCGTCGGTTCGGCTACCTCGGCGCCGACCACGAGGAACTGCTGATCGAGGTGGCTTGCGGTGACCGTCGCGAGTGGGTCGATGAGGTCGTTGCCGGCGCTCACAATGAGGTCCGGCTTCAGGTCGATCGCCTCGACGATCCCGTCGATGAGCTGGTCGTCGGCCTCCACCGTGCGGAGGTCGACGCTCTCCTCGCCCGCCCACTCGCGGATAGCGGCTATCAAGGTCCGAGTCGGGCCGTCGTCACCCGCGGTGAGGAGCACCACCCGGTAGCCCGCCGACGGATGCACGTCGTCCCACGAACCCGCTGTCGGACTGATCGTCGCCTCCGGACTGGGCGCAGATGACGGTTCGAAGCCCGCCCCGAGAGTGCCGACGGGAACGGGCGCGGCATGCGGCTCAGCCCAGCTGTCCCCTGCGCAGCCGGAGAGAAGGGCAGCGGCGAGAAGTGCTGTCGTCAGCGACGCGACGGTCGTGGGTCGGGGGCGCAAGGGTATCCATTCTTCAGGGCGCGATGCGCACAAGCAAAAAGCGATTCCAGCATGCTTCAGAACCGGGCAGACCACCACGTGCCCCGGTGACTGTTCCCGAGCCGTTTGCCCGCGATCTCCCTTTCGTTCACCGACTCGGGTCACTCTGTCCCCCGACTGGCCGACCAAAGGAGACCAATGTCGCACGGCGCACGCCGCTCTGTCCTTGCCCTTCTCTTGGGCCTAATCGCGCTGACGATCGGTGCGCTTACTGCGGGACCGGCCTCTGCGCACGGCTTCACCTCGGTCGTGTACGCCGATGTGAGTTCGAGCGAAGCGGGGCGCGTCACGACCGAACTGCAGCTGGAATACGACCTTCTGGTCGTCTCCGCAGCGGACGCCGAGCGTGACGACCCGCTCTTCCAAGACGGCACTGCTGCGTTCGAGGGCGGCGACGCAACCGCTCAAGCGACCGCTCTCGAAGACCACATCGACACGGTTCTCGCCTATGTGACCAGCCGCTTCACGGTCACGTCGGGCGACGAGCCGTGCACCCCGAAGAGCGTGGGCGACATCACGATGACCGAACAGCAGGGCGCGCTGTACGCCGTGCTCCTTCTCGAAGACACGTGCCCAGCGCTGACCGACGCGCACGTGATCACGAGCAAGCTGTTCGGCGACTCGGAAGGCTATGTGACGGGGACCAAGACCATCCTCACGTACGAGATCGACGGCAGATCGGGCAGCGCCGCGCTCGATTCAGAACAGCCCTCATTCTCGACGGAACAGAGTACTGGCGAGCGCTTCTGGGAGTTCTTCCACCTTGGCGCTGAGCACCTGCTGAGCGGGATCGACCACATCCTGTTCCTGCTGGCGCTCATCGTGGGATCGCGGCGTTTGCGCGAAGTGGTGCTCGCGGCCACCACATTTACGGTGGCGCATTCTGTGACGTTCATTCTGGCCTCGACTGGGCTGGTTTCCGTGCCGTCCCGGATGGTCGAGCCGATCATTGCGTTGTCGATCGCGGTCGTTGCCACCTGGTATCTGTGGCAGCTCTGGCGCCGCGGAGATGCAACCAACAACCTCGACCCGACCGGCGGCCCTCTCGGCCTCGACCGCGCCGGATGGGTGCGGCTGGCCGTGGTGTTCCTGTTCGGCCTCGTGCACGGGCTTGGCTTCGCGAGTGCGCTGGGCATCGACGAGCCATGGTCGTGGACGCTTCTGTGGTCGCTGCTCGTCTTCAACGTCGGGATCGAGGTCGTCCAGCTCACGATCATCGCCGCGCTCTTTCCGCTGCTGGCCCTGCTGCGCCGCCGCGCACCGCGGATCGGCCTGTGGGCCGCAGGCGCCATTGCCGTGTCTGTGTCCGTAGCCGGGCTCGTCTGGTTCGTGGAACGTGTGCTCGGCCTGTGAGGCGGCTGTGGTATTTCCCCGCGTGTTACTGACACGGAGGCTCACGTTCAACAGACGTTCATCCAGCCCGCGAATCTTGATCAGTGCAAACCAGTTCCCATCCCGGGAACCTAAGAGAACGGACCACTCATGTCCTCCCCCAGTGCAATCGCACAACCATCGTGGCGAAATCGCCACCGTACGTCGGTGTGGCTCACAGCCGTCGCCCTCGGCACGTCCGTCGCCATTGGTGGCTTCGCCGCCGCACCGGCGATGGCTGACGATGCTGCGAACCTGACCGGCGTCATCCTCGGCGTCGGAGCAGACGAGTCCCAGCGCATCGTCACCTGGTACTCCTCGACCGACTCCGCGCAGTCGGTGGAGTTGGCGCCGACGTCGGCGATCGTCAGTGGCGAGTTCCCGGCCGACGCCGCCACATTCTCCGCCGCCGGCACGGCAAACATCGCGACGAGCGGCGGATTCAACCGCCACGCCACGCTTTCCGGCCTGACCGAGAACACGGCATACTCCTACCGGGTCGGTTTCGACGGCAACTGGTCGCCGACCTACGCGTTCAAGACGCAGTCGTTCGACGGCGCGTTCGACTTCCTGTTCTTCGGCGACCCGCAGATCGGTTCGTCGGGCGACATCGCCAGGGACGGAGCCGGCTGGCAGGACACACTGGATGTGGCTCTTGCGGCCAACCCGAACACCGAGATCCTCGTCTCGGGCGGCGACCAGGTCGAAACCGCCAACACCGAGACCCAGTGGAACGCGTTTCTCGCTCCGGACAAGCTGCGCCAGTACCCGTGGGCCGCGACCATCGGAAACCACGACGTGGGTGGCAAGGCGTACGAGCAGCACCTGTACACACCCAACACCGACCGCGCGGGTGCGTACTACGCGAACGGCGCCCCCGCAGGGAACACCACGTCCGGTGGCGACTACTGGTACATCTACAAAGACGTACTGTTCATCGACCTGAACAGCAACAGCTACAGGACCTCGACAGGAGGCGGCGGCGACGAGGCACACATCGCCTACGTGACCGATGTGGTCAACCAGCACGGTGCCGAGGCGAAGTACACGGTTCTCGTCTACCACCACGCGATCTACTCCGCAGCGTCCCACGCTAAGGATGCCGACGCCAAGGTGCGCCGCGTCGACTTCCCGACGACGTTCTCCAACCTGGGTGTCGACCTCGTACTCCAGGGTCACGACCACGTCTACACGCGCAGCTACGAGATCAAGAACGGCGCCAAGGCCAACGCGGACGAACAGCCCGGCGCCGCGGATGTGTACACCGGCCCCGGCGGCGTCATCTACGTGACCGCCAACTCTGCCTCGGGCTCGAAGTACTACGACATCACGGCTCCGGACTCGAGCGGCACCAGCGGTGCCGGTAACGGTGCGGACCCGCTGAACCCGGGCAGCTACTGGTACAACTCAGTCCAGGACCAGGAGCACGTTCGCACGTACGTCAAGGTGCAGGTGCAGAACGACCAGCTCGTCGTCGAAAACATCCGCAGCGGCACGTGCGCGGCTCCCAACGCGGCCGTTGAGCTTGGCCAGGAGTCCTGGTGCGGTCCGGACAGCGGCGCGTCGGCGGCCCAGCCGGTCGGCTCGATCGTCGACTCCGTGACGATCCACCCCAACCACGGCAACGGGCAGGACATCCAGGTAGCGGTCCCGAACGCCGCTCCGGGAGAGTTCGGCTGGACGATCGACGGTCGTAACGGCTTGGTAGACCTCGGCGCAGCCGTGGACCACAACGGCGACTACTTCGAGGCGACGGGCCAGATCAACCCGATCACCGTCTCGGACACCCGCCAATCGCTCGCCCCATGGTCGATCTCCGCGTCGGTCGGGGACTTCCGAGACGGCACCCAGACGTTCTCGGGTGAATACCTCGGCTGGACTCCGAAACTGGTCGAGGCCGGTGCCGGCGCCGTACCGGGTGCTGCAATTCCGTCCGGATACGACGCGGGCCTCGGCCTGTCCGTCGCCCGGGCTCTCGGTTGGGCAGACCAAGGTCACGCGCGAGGCACCGCTACGCTCGGCGCCGACCTGGACCTGAAGATCCCGGGCACCATCGACAAGGGTAGCTACCGCGCCACCCTGACCATCACTGCACTGAGCAACTGATCGATACCGACTGACCCCGGTGGGGTGGACGCCGCTCGGCGCCCACCCCACCGGGCATTCGACTTTCTCCACCCCGACCGCTGAGGATCACCATGTACGCACTAGCCACGAACTCCGCCCGCATCCACACCGCCGTCCTTGCGCTGCTCGTCATGCTGGGCCTGTTGCTGGCACCCGCCGGCGCCTCACACGCGGCCGAGGACGACGTCACCTGGACAGTCCGCACGGCCTCCAATGACTTCGGAGCGGACCGGACCAGCTACAACTACACGGTCAACCCGGGCTCGACGGTCGAGGACGCCCTGGTGGTCGTCAACCACGGGGACACGGCGCTCGACCTCGGCGTTTACGCAGCCGACGGATACACGACGGACAGCGGCCAGTTCGACCTTGTCGTCGGCGACGCGGAATCCGTGGCCGTCGGCGCTTGGGTGCAGGGCAAGACCGACAGCATCACCGTGGGCCCGGGCGAGACGGTCGAGGTTCCCTTCACCGTGAGCGTGCCCGAAAATGCGACGCCTGGAGACTACGCCGGTGGCATCGTCACCTCCCTCGGCCAGACCGACGAGACGGCGGGCATCAACGTCGATCGGCGGCTCGGCATCCGTATCGCCCTCCGTGTGGGCGGCGAGCTCGCACCGAGCCTTGCGATCGAGGACATGCAGGTCAACTGGAACGGTGGGCTCAACCCGTTCGCTGGCGGCGACGCAACCATGACCTACACGATCCACAACACGGGCAACGCCGCGCTGTCCGCACAGCAGACCGCGGGCGTTGCCGGTCCGTTCGGGTGGCTGCCCACAGACGCGGGCGCGATCGATGCTCCGCCGCAATTGCTGCCGGGAGAGAGCTGGGACGTGACCGTTCCCGTCTCCAATGTTGCTGCCACAATCCTGCTTAGCGCCACTGCCACCGTCACCCCGGTGGTCACCGACGCGTCCGGCTCGACGACGGCTCTCGAACCGATCGCGGCCACCGCGAACGGGTGGGCTGTGCCATGGATGCTCCTGCTGCTCGTCGTCGCCCTGGCCGCTCTGGTGGTCCTGGCTCTCCGCCTGCTGAAGCGCCAGCGTACGCAACAGCAGGCCCGCGAAGACGCACGCGTGCAGGAGGCCGTCGAGCGTGCGCTCGGAGAAGTGCAGGCGCCGACGCCCGTCGGGTGACGCGTAGCGATGTGGGCCGGTCACCTCGCGGCCCACATCGCTCAGTCCTTCCGACCTTCGCGTCGCTTCGGTTTCGCGCCAGCGGCGTCAAACTGCTCACGGCTGTCGAGGATGGTCGTGTAGCTGTTCACGGCCCAGCGACTCAGCTCACGAGCCGGTTCGATGAGAGTTCTGCCGATGCTCGTGAGCTCGTACTCGACTCGGGGCGGGACTTCGGCGTGCATCGTGCGACGCACCAGACCGTCGCGCTCCAGGTGACGGAGGGTTACCGTCAGCATCCGCTGCGAGATGCCGGGTATGTGCCGTTGGAGCTCCGTGAACCGCAATCGGTGTCCCGCGGAAAGTGCGCCGACGATCAGCAAGGTCCATTTGTCGCCGATATGGCCGAGCACACTACGGATTGCCTCACCACGGCCGCCCGCCGTGCACGCGCTCTCATACTCGGACATCCCAGCGCGACTGTGCTCGGCTGCGTTCGACTCAAATGCCGGTGTTCGGGTCGCCATGTAGACCTCTCCGTTTCAACGAACACGATTGTGCCTTTTGTAAGCGTCGCAAAACTAACTGATGATGGGCAACGCACTAACAGTAAGTATCAACTATCGGGGGCCCATTCCGTGACTACAATCTTTCGGCTTGACGCAAGCATCCGTTACGAGGGCTCGGTTACCCGGGCGGTCGCCGACAGCCTGGAATCCGCGCTGCTCGCGGCCGCCCCAGAGACACAAGTCATCCGGACAGACGTCGGTAGCAGGCCGCTTCCATCGACAGTATGGGCGGACGCATTGGCCGGGTCCCACACCGCAGACGCCGAAAGGACCGCTGGACAGCACGAGGCGCTGGCGCTGGCCGCTGACCTTGGAGACGAACTGTCCCGGGCCGACGCTTTCATTTTCGCGATCCCGATGTATAACTTCGGAGTGCCGCCCCATGCGAAAGCGTGGATCGACGTGCTCATTGCCGACCCGCGCTTCTCCCCCAGGTCTGCCAACCCGATCGCGGGAAAGCCGGCCTTCCTGGTGATCGCCCGCGGTGGTACGTACGGCCCGGGCACCCCTCGTGAAGGCTGGGACCACGCGACGGAGTGGCTGAAGCTGATCTTGGGAAAGATCTGGGGGTTGGATCTCAAGGTCGTCGAGGTGGAACTGACCGCCGCGAACGTCAATCCTGCGCTTGCCGAACTCCGTGAAATGGCAGCCCAGAACCTCGAGCGCGCACACGCCACGGCCGCCGAATGCGGCAAGGCCCTAGCCGAGAGGCTCAAAGAGGCCGACGCGGCCTAGCCTGATCGCCGAGCTCGCCGCGCTCGAGGATCCGAAGACCCACGAGGTGAACTCCCCGGATCGCTTGCAGTCGGTGAGCGTGAACCGGCAGCAAGATGACACCACTGTGGCTTGACATGACACCACGATGGTGTCACTATGGTGCACATGGAACTTGGACAGTACGTCACCGACTTGCAGCGCCAGCTAGTGGATGCCGCGGCGAACGGCGCGGAGGACACTCGCGCCGTCGCTGAGCGCCTCGCCGCGGGACTGGATGCCGCGACGCGGCTCGTGCTGCTCGACGCGCTGTCGGCTGCGGTTGGCGAGATCACCCGTGACCTCGCACCCGGTTCCGTCGACATGCGCCTGCGCGGACGCGAGGTCGAGTTCGTCGTCACCCAGCCGAACACCGAGGCCGACACCGACGACCTGCCCGCTGCATCCGTCGACCTCGACGACGCGAGCACCTCGCGCACGACTCTTCGTCTACCGGACGCCCTGAAGGCCCGAGTTGACGACGCGGCGGCGGCCGATGGCCTGTCCGTCAACACCTGGCTGGTCCGTGCGATCGCGGCCGCCTTACAACCCAAGCAACGACGATCCGCGCAGCGAACGCTGCGTACCGGCGACAACTTCGCCGGCTGGGCGCGCTAACCCGCTCAGCACACCACATCCACCAGCCACGCGCACCCGCGGGGTCGGACGACTGCGCCCATACAAGCAACCCCAGAGAAACGGACCTTCAGCATGCCCACCTTCACCACCCCCACCCCCATCGACCTCGCCATCAACCTACCGGTTGGGGTCATCGAGGTCTTCGCCAGCGACCGTGCGGACACGATCGTTACCGTGTCGCCCACCAACCCGACGAAGGCGGTCGACCGCCGAGGCGCGGAGGAGACCAAAGTCGACTTCGACGGCCAGCGCCTCACGGTCACCGGCCCCAAGCCCCGCTTCAGCGTCATCGGCCCTACCGAATCTGTCGACCTGAAGATCGAGCTGCCGACGGGGTCGCGGCTCACCGCCGAGATCTCGGTCGGCGGCGTGCGCACCGTGGGTCGCCTTGGCGCCACCCGCATCAAAGCCTCGACTGGTGCCGTAGAGGTCGACGCCACGGGCGATCTGTGGTTGCGTGCGTCGCACGGCAACGCGACCGTGGGTACCGCCGAGGGCGGCATCGAGATCACGGCCGACCACGGACAGATCCGAGTCGGCACCGTCACCGGCGACGCGATCCTCAAATCGTCGCACGGCAGCATCACGGTCGGGGAGTCCGGCGGCGACCTCGACGCGAAGCTCTCCTACGGCGACCTCGAGATCACGAAGGCGCTCGCCTCTGTTGCGGCGAAGACCGCATACGGCAGCATCCAGCTTCGAGAGATCTCGAGCGGTTCTGTCCAGGTCGAGAGCGGCTTCGGCCAGGTCACGATCGGCGTGCGCCCCGGCGTCCCCGCCTGGCTCGACCTGTCGTCGAAGGACGGGCGTGTGCGCAACGAACTCGACGGTGACAGCGTTCCCGATGCGTCTGAGAACACCGTCGCGATCCGTGCGCGCACGCAGTTCGGCGACATCAACGTCCGACGCGCCTGATGAATTCAGCACACCAACAGATTCAGCACACCGACAGAAAGGTACGAAACGCATGAACACCCCATCGATCGAAGTTCACGGACTTCGCAAGTCCTACGGCAAGAAGGTCGTGCTCGACGGCATCGACCTCACCGTGGACGCGGGCACGGTCACTGCGCTTCTCGGCCCCAACGGCGCCGGCAAGACGACGACCGTGCACATCCTGTCCACGCTCGTGCGGCCCGACGGCGGCACGGCATCCGTGAACGGATGCGACGTAGTTCGCGATCCGGACGGCGTGCGTGCGGTGATCGGCCTGACCGGCCAGTTCTCCGCGGTCGACGGCCTGCTCACCGGCGAGGAGAATCTCCTGCTGATGGCCCGGCTGCGCCACCTCGGTGAGAAGCGCTCGAAGGCACGGGTGGCCGAGTTGCTCGAGCAGTTCGACCTCGTCGAGGCCGCCCGCAAGCCACTCGCCACCTACTCCGGCGGGATGAAGCGCCGCCTCGATCTGGCAATGACCCTGGTCTCGACGCCCAGCGTGATCTTCCTCGACGAGCCCACCACGGGCCTAGACCCGCGTAGCCGCCACACGATGTGGGACATCGTGCGCGATCTCGTCGCGGAGGGCACGACCGTGCTGCTGACCACCCAGTACCTCGACGAGGCGGACGAGCTCGCAGACCGCATCGCGGTACTCGACGGCGGCCGTATCGTCGCCGAGGGAACGTCGGACGAGCTCAAGCGCCTCGTTCCCGGCGGGCACATCCGGCTCCGGTTCGCAGATGGCGCGGCGCTCGACGCCGCATCGCGCCTGCTCGACGAGTCCGCTCGCGACGACGATGCGCTCGCGCTCACCGTACCGAGTGACGGCGGCGTGGGCGCGCTGCGCACCGTGCTGGAGCGCCTCGATGTGGCAGGCCTCGAGGTCGACGACCTCAGCATCCACACCCCCGATCTCGATGACGTGTTCTTCGCCCTGACCGGCAAGAAGGATCAGTCCGGCCGGGTCGACACGAAGGGAATCGAATCATGACCACCACCATCACCGCCCAGCGCCAGACGGCCACGGGCACCCGTCGGGAGTCGCACGTTGTCGCCGACGCGATCACGATGCTGCGCCGCAACCTGCTGCACATGATCCGCTACCCCGGCCTGTCGGTGTTCACCATCCTGGGCCCGGTCGTGATCCTGCTGCTGTTCGTGTTCGTCTTCGGCGGCACGCTCGGGGCCGGCCTGCCCGGGGTGGACCCCGCCGGCGGGCGGGACGCGTACCTCGCGTACGTGATTCCGGGCATTCTGCTGATCACCATCGCGGGCAGCGCCGGCGGCACCGCGACCACGGTCTCGATGGACATGACCGAGGGCATCACGGCACGGTTCCGCACGATGGCGATCTCGCGGGCCTCGGTGCTCGCCGGGCACGTGCTCGGCAACACCATCCAGGCGCTGATCGCCGTCGCGCTCGTGCTGGGGGTCGGCCTGCTGGTCGGGTTCCGCCCGACGGCGGGACCGGTCGAGTGGATCGCTGTGGCTGGCCTGATCGTGCTCATCGCGTACGCGATCAGCTGGCTTGGCGTCGCCATGGGAATACAGGCGAAGTCGGTCGAGACGGCCAGCAACTGGCCCCTCCTGCTGACCATCCTCCCGATGCTCGGCAGCGGCTTCGTACCGACCGCGTCGATGCCGGAGTGGCTCCAGTGGTTCGCACAGTACCAACCGTTCACCCCGTTCATCGAGACCGTCCGCGGTCTCCTGCTCGGAACACCGCTCGGCTGGAACGCCTGGCTCGCGATCGGCTGGGCCGTTGTGATCGCGGTCGGCGGGTACGCCTGGTCGATGGCGATCTACGAGCGGAAATCGGTGCGCTGAACCCCGGTTGCACCCGACAGTTGCGGGCGGTTGCCCATTCATCGCGGCCGCCCGCGACGCGGTCCACGCCAGAGGCCGGACCTTCGTCGTAGGCTGAATCCCACACGCGATGGACAGGAGGCTGACGTGGCCCAGACGACGGTGACCGGGACGACGGTGGCCGAGGTGATGGCCGAGCTGGCCGCACTCGAAGACCCGAAGATCCACGAGGTGAACGCCAGGCACGGTGACGACCACGGGGTGAACCTCGGCAAGCTGCGCGCGGTCGCCACGCGGCTGAAGACCCAGCAGGAACTTGCACGCCAGCTGTGGGAGACCGGTGACACCCCGGCACGACTGGTGGCGACCCTGATCTGCCGTCCGAGCGCGTTCGAGGGTGATGAGCTGGATGTCATGTTGCGGCAGGCGCGCACTCCGAAGGTGCACGACTGGCTCGTGAACTATGTCGTGAAGAAGAGCCCGCACGCCGAGGAATTGCGCTTGGCCTGGTTCGCCGATCCGGACCCGGTGGTCGCGAGTGCCGGCTGGGCCCTGACCACCGAACGCGTAGCGAAGAGGCCCGGGGGCCTCGACCTCCCCGGACTGCTCGACATCATCGAGGCGGAGATGAAGGATGCCCCGGATCGCCTGCAGTGGGCGATGAACAATTGCCTGGCCCAGATCGGTATCGAGCACGCCGAGCACCGCGCTCGAGCCATCGACATTGGTGAGCGCCTGGAGGTGCTCAAGGATTACCCGACTCCCCCGAACTGCACCTCACCGTTCGCGCCCATCTGGATCACCGAGATGGTGAACCGACAGCACGCCTGACAGCTCGCGACTATCCGGCTAGATGCGTTGCCGCGTACATCATGAAAGTGACAGCGGCGGAAGCGGCACCGAGCAGCGCCCCGATGATCGCTGAAGCCGGCCCGGTCGCCCGGCCTGTCTCGTGCCGCCGGATTCCGACGAATCCCAACGCAATGGCGAAGACTGCCAACGGCGCGGCGATGTAGTCACCCACAATCGGAATGAACACGCACACAACGGCGGCGAGACCGAACACCAGCGCGTACACGCCGGCCCCATTGCCCCGCGCTCGCGGGGATTCTTCTCCTGGCATGAATCGGGTCCGTACTCGTTTGCGGCACCCGATTACACGCGATGCCACGAGTCGGGTTGAATGCGGTTCCGCTCAGAATACGCGACCTGCTTGCTGAGCACCGAGTCGCTGACCTGCACGGCGTCCCGTACGAAAGCGAACTCCGCCTCGTCGGCGGCCGCGAGCGTGGCGACGATCGAGAATCGCACCGGGTGGTGCATCACCTCGTCGAGCCGGTGTCGAGGATGCTCCGCCTGCGTCACGCGCGTGCTTCGGCCCTGGCCGCAATCACCAGGGGCACGGCGGTGAGGAACCCCGACGGGATCCAGAACCAGAGCGCCCCCGGGAACAGGGGCACGCCGAGCCCGACAGCGAGCCCGAGTATTCCGCCCCAGATGCCGACGGCGATACCCCAACGCACGGCGAAACCGCGCGAGGCGACGAGCGCGCCGGGCAGGAGCAGCACGCTGATCGCGAGCAGCACGGCCGCGTAGACGACGCTGACGGCGACGATGTTCACGACCTCGCTCCCTGCCGCGGCGAGGCCGACGAAATAGGTGGGCGTCGCCCCATTGCTCTGCTGCTGCTGACCTCATCGCTGTGAAGCGGAAGCTGCTCAGGACCAGGAGGCCTTCGTCGCGTACTGGGGTTAGCCGCCTAGTTGCTCCTTCGGTGAAGTGGTAGCTCACCCTCCCATGGTGGCGCGGATCGGAGCGTTTCCTAGCCGACCTGCTCGGCCACCAGCCCGATCCGGAGCGCCTAGGCGATCCTCACCCTCGGCTGCTGCGCATCGCCTGTTGGACGGCGACGGCGACTCCCTCGGGTGTCGCGCCCGAGGCGAACCTTTCGTACTCCACCGAGCCAAGCGGAACGAGAGCGACCCGGCCTTCCGCGTTCGAGTGCACGCCCCACCCATACCGTTTGCCCAGATCGCTTGAACGAAGGCAGGGCTGTCCGTGGGAAAAGAACTCTTCCCGCGCGCTAAGGCGCCGTGCTTCGGGGATGTCTCCACGGTCGGCCCAGACCGTGAAGATGACATCGTCGGAGGTATGACGGTAAGGGTTCTCGGCGATGAGTCGATAAGTGAGCTCGGCGACACTGGCTTTCGTACGGGCGGGCGGCACCATCGCTTGGAGGGCGCTGGTGTCGGGGGCGACAGCGATGAAGGTGTCGAAGTAGTTGGTCGTGTGCATGATGCCATTGTGCCGATCGCAGCCGTTTACCGTCAGCCCGCAACTGTGTCTGGCGGCGGGTTATACATGAACTCGAGCCTGATACCGTTGTCGTCCTCGACGAATGAGGCGTAGTACCGGTCAGTGAACCGCGGGTACTTCTTCGGCTCGCGCACCGCGGACCAGCCTGCGCCGAGCGCGACCGCATGCAGACGATCGACCTCCGCCGGCGAATGGACGGCGAAAGCGAGGTGCTGCCATCCGACCTGCCCGTGCCTGTGCGGTCCTGCGCCTGCTTCGCGGGCGGGAAAGAGGATCAGTTCCGGCTCGCCATCCCGAAACCAGGAGACCGAGCCATCCGCGTCGTGTCGAGTGAATCCGAGCGCTTCCAACACCGGATGAAACTGCGCCGTGGCGCGGTGCAAATCGTCGATGGTGATGCCGAGATGATCGAAAACAGCCATCCTGGCAGTCTTGCGGATGGCTCCGACATCGTCCAAAGCGCGCGGCGGGCCGGTCATCTGATCGTCATGCGGTTCGACCCGGACCTAGAGTCTCGAGGCGACTGATCAGCGCTGCAACAGACAGCGCGGCCTGATCGGCCGGGCTGCCTGCTGTCGTGTGCTTGGCCGCGTCACCTGGCCGAGCCGGTGTAACGGTCGTCGATACCGATCTCGGTGTACACACCGACGAGGGAACCGGACGCTTTCACGCCCTCTAGGGAACCCCATCCATCGATGACGGTCCAGGTCCCCGTCGACCCCAACTCGCCGAATCGGGCGTTCAACCGCACATCGACGCCTCCTTCACCGCCTGCGCATGTGAACTCCTTCACCCCCACGAACACGCCGCCCCACGGTGTGAAGTGCGTTGCGCCCTCGCCGTTGACCACGGTGCCGGTCTCGCAACCGGGAATATTCCCTTCGAACTCGCTCATTTCTGCGCTGAAGTCCGTGTGTACGACTACGTCCACCGGGAAGAACACCGGGTCAGCGCTGACCGGTGCTACGGCACCGACCGCCAAGAGGATACCGAGAGCGGCGCCCGTCACACCCGCCGTTGCCATCGACTTCTTGAACATTTTTCCTGCCTCCAAACTCGAGCACCTTGCCCGACGGCTGGGATACTACGCCCGCGAGCGGTCCGCCTCTAGCCCCGTCCGTGATGCCAACAGTTGTCCCCGTGAGCAGACGGGCTCTTGTAGCCGCCTGCGCATTTGACGTTAGGTTGATGACACAGATCGGCCCATCCTGACGGGAGGTGAGTATGGTCGGCCCTCTCATTGCGACGAAATTCCATGTTCCCCAGCGACGATCCGCGACGGTGCCGCGGGCCCGGCTGACCGACCGCCTGGCCGGAGGACCAGCGAAGCTCACACTCGTCGCGGCGCCGGCAGGCTTCGGTAAGACGACGGTCGTGACCGAATGGCTGTCCTCCCTGGGCGATGACCAGCGCGTCGCCTGGCTGTCACTGGACGCCCGCGACGATGAGGTGATGTCGTTCTGGTCTTATGTGATCGCCGCCCTGGACGTGGCCGTACCCGGGGTCGGGGTCGAAGCGCTCGAACTCCTCCAGTCCACGCCGTCGTCTATTGAGGCAGTCCTGGCAACGCTGGTGAACGACCTCGATTCCCGTTCGACCGCGGTCGTGCTCGTGCTCGACGACTTCCACGTCATCCAGGACACGGCTGTACAGGTCGGCATGGCGTTTCTCGTCGAGACCCTTCCCGCGAACGTGCGGTTGGTGATCGTCAGCCGCGCGGACCCGTCGTTACCGCTCGCACGGCTACGCGCGCGCGGCGAGCTCGTCGAGATACGTGCCGCCGATCTGCGATTCACCGCAGCCGAAGCATCCGCCTACCTCAACGAGATCATGGGACTGGCCGTCCACGACGAGGATGTCGTCACTCTCGGAGAACGGACCGAGGGCTGGATCGCGGCGCTCCAGCTCGCCGCCCTGTCGATGCAGGGTCGCGATGACGCGGGCGCCTTCATCGCAGGGTTCGCTGGCGATGACAGATATGTCGTCGACTATCTCGTCGAGGAGGTGCTGGAGCGGCAACCGGAGGCGGTACGGAGATTCCTGCTCGAGACGTCGATCCTGTCGCGGCTGACCGGTGACCTGTGTGACGCCGTCACTGGCGCCGGCGGGGGCGCCGCAACCCTCCAAGCACTGGACCGGGCGAATCTCTTCCTCGTGCCGCTCGACGACCACCGTGAGTGGTACCGCTATCACCATCTCTTCGCGGAGATGCTCCGCGGCCGGTTGCTCGACGAGCTGTCTGAGGATGTCGGTGAGCTCCACCTCCGGGCAAGCGACTGGTTCAAGCGACATGATCACACGACTGAGGCGATTGGCCACGCCATCGATGCCGCGGCGTTCGACCGAGCCGCCGACATGATCATCCTCGCAATGCCGGCGATGCAGCAACGCCGTCAGGAAACCACGCTCGTGCGCTGGTTCGAGATGCTCCCGGCAGAGATCGTCCGGGACCGTCCCGCCTTGAGCATCGGATTCGCCGGCACCCTCCTCTCGGCAGGTCGCACCGACGGCGTCGAGGCATTGCTCCGCGATGCCGAATCAGCCAACGGCGGAACTTCAGAGGAGATCCGTGCCGTACAGGGTGGCATCGCGCTGTACCGTGCCGCGCAAGCGTTGACGTCGGGTGACATCGAAAGTGCGTCGGAGCATGCGCGCATCGCCGTCGAACTCGCCGAGGATCGGGACCACATCGACCGAGGCTCGGCGACCGGCCTGCTAGCCCTGATTCTGTGGTCCCGCGGAGACCTCGCGGACGCCCGCGCGTCCTGGGCCGTTTCGCTGGAGGAACTCCACCGGGCCGGTCACCTGTCCGACATGATCGGCGGCTCGATCGCCGTGGCCGACATCCAGCTCGCCCAAGGGCGGCTCACCGAGGCGCGAGAGACCTACCGACATGCTCTCGGCGTGGCCGGGGGTTCGGAGCCTCCGCTGCGAGGTGCCGCGGACATGCACGTGGGCATGTCCGACCTGCTCCGCGAGCGTGACGACCTCGATGGGGCGCGCCGCCACCTCGCGGCGGCCGAGGCACTTGGCGAGTATGCCGGGCTGCCCCAGAACCGCCATCGGCGGCGGATGGCGGCGGCACGGCTCCTGCAGACAGCCGGCGATCCCGCCATCGCTATCCCCATTCTCGATGAAGCTGAACGGCTCTACACCCCGGATTTCTTCCCAGACGTCCATCCCATCCCTGCGCTTCGCGCTCGAGTTCAGCTGACCGCGGGTCGGAAGGCCGACACGCTCGACTGGGTGCGGCGTAGCGGCGTTACGGTCGACGACCAGCTGTCATACCTTCGAGAGTTCGAGCACGTGACGCTCGTCCGAGTTCTGTTGGCACGTCCCGTCGACACGAGGCAGCTTGCCGACGCAAGTCGCCTGGTCGAGCGCCTGCTGCATGGCGCCGAGCACGGTGGCCGCTGGGGAAGCGTGATCGAGCTCCTGGTGCTGCAGTCCATCACACTGCACAAGACCGGGCGCATAGAGGACGCAGTCGACGCGCTCGCCCGGGCCGTATCGCTCGCCAAGCCCGAGGGCTACGTGCGGGTGTTCGCCGATGAGGGCGAGCCAGTCGCGCGGCTGCTCGCCGCGCTGGCGAAACGCGGAGACGACAGTGCTTATGTTCGTCGCCTTCACGCCGCGACGACGGCCGCTCGTCGGCCGCGATCAGCGGCGCAGGGGTTAGTCGACCCGCTGAGCGACCGCGAGCTCGACGTGCTGCGCCTGCTCGGGAGCGAACTCGCCGGTCCGGAGATCTCGCGCCAGCTAGTGATCTCGCTCAACACACTGCGCACGCACACTAAGAACATCTACGCCAAGCTCGGGGTCACGTCCCGCAGGGAGGCGGTCCGACGGGCCACCGACTTGGGCATCTTCCGCACCGAGCGATGATCACCAGATGTGGTGATGACCACTCACCACATCTGCTTCTAGTTTTCCAGGGTGAGGTCATCGCCAAGTAGCAGCTCAGGGCTGTACGAGATACGTATCAGCGGACATCTCGATGCCCGCTGGACCTTCTGGTTCGACGGACTGACGCTCGCACCCGATCAGGACGGGACCACGCTGATCCGCGGCGTCCTGGCCGATCAAGCGGCACTTCATGGCGTCTTGCAGAAGCTGCGCGACGCCGGCCTGCCGCTCATCTCCGTCACCCAAATCGACATCACAAGGAGTACCAAATGACCACGAGAACCCAACCATCCGCAAGGAGTCGGCCCAGCGCGCTGGGGCAGCCGGCAACCATGAAGGCCGCCGTGTACCGCCGGTTCGGCGCACCGGATGTCATCGAGATCGTCGAAGTCTCGCGGCCGGAGCCCGCTGCCGGCGAAATCCTGATCAGGGTCCGCGCCACGACGGTGAGCGCTGCTGATCACCGCACCCGCTCGCGGGATGTGCCTTCCGGGCTCCTGATCCCGAGCTCCCTCGTGCTCGGATTCTTCAGGCCGAGGCGACCGATACTGGGCATGGACGTCGCCGGTGTCATCGTCGCCGTCGGTGAGCACGTCGACCGGTTCGCGCCTGGCGATGAGGTGCTGGTGATGCTGGGCAGCCGGTTCGGCGGCCACGCCGAGTACGCCATCGCGGCTGCATCCGATGCGATCGCCGTGAAGCCGAGCTCGATGAGCTTCGAGGAGGCGGTGAGCCTGGTCTTCGGAGGCATCACCGCACGCGGCTACCTCAGTCAGATCGCGATCGGGCACGGCACCACGGTGCTGGTGAACGGTGCGTCCGGTGCCGTGGGCACCGCCGTGGTGCAACTCGCCAAAGCCGCCGGCGCCCACGTGACGGGAGTGTCGAGCAAGACCAACGAGGCACTGGTCGCCTCGCTCGGCGCCGACCGCACGATCGACTACACGAACCATGACTTCACAAGCGACGGTGCGACCTATGACGTCATCGTCGACTGTGTCGGGAACGCCCCGGTCGCACGGGTTCACAGCATCCTGAACGCAGGCGGCGCCGTGCTCCTGGTCGCGGGCGATCTCCGGTCGATCATCAGCGCGCGCGGCAAAGCCCGCCGGCACGGCATCACCGTGATCACCGCCCCGGGCGCGTATCGGTCCGAGGACCTCGAGTACGTCGTCGACCTCGCAGCGCGAGGGGCCTTCCGCCCGACGATCGATCGCACCTTCCCGTTCGAGCAGATCCAGTCCGCGCACCGGTACGTCGACACCGGCCGCAAGCGGGGAAGTGTCGTCGTGACCCTCGCCTCCACCGACCACGAATAGCGAAAGAAGGAATCCGCGATGGAACCAACTTGGACCAAGGAAACGCGCTCTCCACTCCGCCTCACCGGAGAACTCGACTCGAGGCTCTCCCGCTGGTTGTGGCTCGTCAAGATGCTCCTGGCGATCCCGCACTTCCTCGTGATCGCGGTGCTCTGGGTGTGTTTCATGATCGTCACCGTGGTCGCCGGCTTCGCCATCCTGATCACCGGTCGCTACCCGCGCGCCCTCTTCGACTTCAACGTCGGAGTGATGCGCTGGACCTGGCGTGTCGGGTTCTACGTCTACGCGGCGCTCGGAACCGACCGCTACCCACCCTTCTCCATGTCCCCACGCGACTACCCGGCAACGCTTGCGGTCGCCTATCCCGAGCGCCTCTCGCGAGGTCGGGTGCTGATCAAGTGGTTTCTCGCTATCCCACATCTGGTCGTGGTCGCATTGCTGGTTGTTCCGTTCATGCTGTACCCCATCGCCGCGCTCAACGGCCTGGACGGGAGCCTGGGTGGTGGGTACTCCGTCCTGAACCTCCTGGTAGTGCTCGCGGGATTCTTCCTGCTCATCACGGGCCGCCACCCGGTGGCGCTGTTCGACTTCCTCATGGGCATCAACCGGTGGACGTACCGGGTGCTCGTCTACGTCGCGCTGATGGGCGACGAGTATCCGCCTTTCCGGCTCAACCCCGATCACTCGTCCACCCCATCACCGAAAGGCTGACCATGACGATCACCACCACTCGACCGCAGCGGACCAGGGGCCTCTGGCTCATTCCCACCGGGCTCATCCTGCTCGCGCTCATCCCGATCATCTCGGGCTCGCTCCGACTCACACAGCTGAGCGGCGGGCCCGAGCTCATACCCGAGGCGGCGAGATTCACCGGTTCGCCGCTCCCCGTCATCCTGCACATAGTGTCGGCGACGATCTTCAGCATCGTCGGCGCATTCCAATTCCTCCCCGCGCTGCGACGGGGCAGGCGAAGCTGGCACAAGATGGCCGGGCGCGTCCTCATCCCCGCAGGCATCATCCTCGCGCTCTCCGGCCTGTGGATGGCGACGTTCTCCGCGCTACCGGTGGGTGACGGTCCGCTGCTGCACGGCATCCGGCTGGTCTTCGGAACATACATGCTCGTCAGCATCGGGCTCGCGGTGCGTGCCCTCGTCCGCCGCCAGTACACAGCACACGGCGCGTGGATGACCCGTGCCTACGCCCTCGGGATCGCCGCCGGCACCCAGGCTCTGTTCCTGATTCCCGGATCGATCGTGTTCGGCTCCAGCCACGAACTGTCCCGTGCCGTCGCGATGGGTGCAGCCTGGTTGGTCAACCTTGGCGTGGCCGAGTTCGTCATCTGGCGGCGGACTCAGCGCGTGCGCATCCGGCGGATAACCGCGTCGTTAGCATGAATCGTATGTCCATCAAACTTGAGAATGTCGGCATTGCCGTTCGCGACCTCGAAGCAACGATCTCCTTTTTCACCGACCTCGGTCTCACGGTCGTCGGCCGTGACACGGTCAGTGGTGAGTGGACCGACACTGCCGTCGGCCTTGATGGCAACCACGCCAACATTGCGATGCTCCAGACGCCAGACGGTCACGGTCGCCTTGAGCTCTTCGAGTACATTCA
>JAODAS010000183.1 GCA_025463555.1 Schumannella sp. | reverse complement strand
AGGCACAGGTGCCGGCCCGCGCCGAACCAGAGCTGCCGGTTCTGCGGCAGGTACGGACGGTCGATGCGGAAATCGCCCGCGAGGTTGTTCGCCGTCCAGGTGAGCACCACCACACGTTCGCCGGCTCGCAGCGTCTTGCCCGCCAGGGAGAAATCCGCCATCACCGAACGCCCGATGATCGGAGCCGGGGACGTGACCCGCAGTGCCTCGCGCACCGCGTTCTCCGAGTTCTGCGGAGCGGCGATGAGGCGGTGCTGCTCACCGGAGTCGTAGAGCAGAGCGGCCGTGCGCGCCATCGCCGATGCCGCCGTCTCGGTTCCCGCGACCATGAGCAGCGTCGCGAGGCCCTTCGTCTCCTGCAGCGTCAGGCCGAGGATGCGGCAGCGGCCGATGATGGTGTCCTCGTGGGCCGTCGCGAAGACCTCGTCGATGTGTCCCGTCAGCCTCTCGACGATGACCCGGGCGCGCGCGATCTTGTGCGGAGGCAGCACCGTGTCCGACGTCGTGCCGAGCGCCGTCGAGGCCAGTTCCTCGCCGGTGGCGAAGATCTCGCGGTAGGCGTCGTCGGGGTCCGCGTGCGCCGCGGCGTCGACCGGCAGGCCGAGGAGGGCCGTCACCATCTGGCCGACGAGCACGCGGGACAGGTCGGCCAGATCCAGGGGCGCGCCGGATTCGAACGACGCGCGCGCCGCATCCAGTCGCTCGCCCCACGCCCGTCGCACGAACGCGGCGCTGGTCTTCTCGGTGAACAGCTCGCGGCTGCGGGTGCGCAGATCGTGGTGGCCGGGACCGTCGAACAGGTCGTACACCCAGTCGCCCAGGATCTGCGCCCACAGATGCCCGACGCCGCCCTCGCTGAGGAGGGTGAGATGGTCGGCGTCGTTCAGCAGCGTGCGTGCGGTGCGCGGGTCGGCCGTGATCCAGCCGAGCCGCGGCACCTTCAGCAGGGGGTGGGCGAACTGCCCGAGCCAGTTCAGAAGAGGCAGGGCGGGTCGCGCCGAGCGCAGCAGCCGGTGCTCGTGGGCTTTCGCTCCCGAGCCCCAGCCGTCGGTGATCAGCGAGAGCCGGCGCTCCCGCAGGAGGGGGGCCAGGTCTTCGGCCACGGGCATGTGTCGACCCTAGAGTCTGATGGCGCCCGGGTTACTCCGCGGGCAGCTCGTCGAAGTCGAGGCTGAGCTTGCGCAGCAGGCCGGCGAGCCGTTCCTGGTCACCCTTCGACAGGCCCTCGAGCAGTTCGGCTTCACCGGCCAGCAGTTCGCTGATCGCGTCGTCGACGGCTTCTGTGCCGCGTCCGGTCATGACGACGAGCACACCCCGCCCGTCGTGCGGGTCGGTGCGGCGTTCGACCAGCCGTCGCTCGACGAGCCGGTCGATGCGGTTCGTCATCGTGCCGCTCGACACCAGCGTCTGCTGCAGCAGCGCCTTCGGGCTCAGCTGGTACGGAGCCCCGGCGCGGCGAAGCGCGGCCAGCACATCGAACTCCCACGGTTCCAGACCGGATGCCGCGAACGCCTGCCGGCGTGCGCGGTCCAGGTGGCGCGACAGCCTCCCCACGCGGGAGAGCACGTGCATGGGCGCGAAATCGACGTCGGGCCGTTCGCGCGACCAGTCCTCGACGATGCGGTCGACTTCGTCAGCGCTGGACATGCATTCATTATCGCGGTCGCCCGACCTGGCAGACTTGACGCGGCTGCGCGAGCGGCCGGTCCGCTGTGGTGTAACGGCAGCACGACAGCCTTTGGAGCTGTTAGGTCCAGGTTCGAATCCTGGCGGCGGAGCATGTGGATCGCCCAGCACATCTCCCAGCCGATCGCGCGTCCGCCCGCGCAGGTGGTCGCGTTCGCGCAGGACCTGTCCGCCTGGGCGGCGGGGGTGAGGGACGACATGACCGTCACGTTCCTGCCGGGCCGCGACCTCGGCATCCTCGATCACGATGTGACGCTGCCCGATGGCCGCACCTTCCACAACCCGCTGCGCGTTCTCGCCAACGACGACGGCAGCGAGGTCGTGTTCACTCTCTACCGCCGCGAGGGCGTGACCGACGAGGATTTCGCCGCCGACGCCGCCGCGATCGCCGCCGACCTGGCGCACCTCAGGGAGTTGCTCGAATGATCCCCGTCATCCTCGACGTCGACACCGGCGTCGACGACGCGCTCGCGCTTCTCACGGCCGTCCGCCACCCCGGGCTCGACCTGCTCGCGGTCAGCTGCGTGACCGGCAACGCGTCACTCGACCGGGTCGTCGAGAACACGCTGCGGGTACTGGATGCCGCGGGGGCTCCCGCAGACATCCCGGTCGCCGCCGGGGCCGTTCGTCCTCTGATCGCACCCCCGCGTTCCGCGGGACATGTGCACGGAGAAGACGGTCTGGCCGGCATCGTGCTGCCGGAGAGCGTGCGCGTTCCGGACCCGGTCGGCGCGGTGGCGATGCTGCGCCGCATCATCCTGGGGCATCCGCAGAAGGTCACCATCGTGGCCCTCGCGCCGCAGACGAATCTCGCGCTACTGCTGCGCATCCACCCCGAAGTGGCCGCCAACATCGAGCGCATCGTGTTCATGGGCGGCTCCGCGGCGATCGGCAACGCGACGGCTGTCGCCGAGTTCAATGTCTGGCACGACCCGGAGGCGGCGGCGGCCGTGATCGACTCCGGCGTGCCCTGCTACATGTACGGACTCGACGTCTTCATGAAGGTCGCGATCGACGAGGGCCAGGCGAACGAACTCGCCAGCCACGCCGACGCCGGAGTCGCGCTCGCGGGACGGCTGCTGTCGCATCGCATCTCGTTCAGCGCCGACCAGGAGGCGCACTACTCCGGGCTGATCGGCGACGCCGGCGCGGTCTGCGCACTGGTCGACCCGGATGCGTTGAGCGTCGAGCACCTTCCCGTGCGGGTCGAGCTCGCCGGCTACGGGCGAGGCCAGACGATCGTCGACCGGCGCGCACGCGGCGGCGAGGATCTGGTGCACGGCACGGCGTCGGGATGGGTGCCGATGGATGTCGCTCTCGATGTCGACGCCGACCGCCTCGCAGGAGTGTTCCTGCGGGCGATCGGCGCCGAGCGTTAGACGGGGCTCAGAGTTCTGCGCCGACGATCGCGGGAGCCGTCGCGATCGGGGAGGTGATCACGATCGGCTCGACGTAGCCGCGGCGGCGCAGGACCACCGGGACGAAACCGGCGACCAGCGCGGCGATGCCCGCCAGGCCCGCCATGGTGAGGAACGCGGTGTCGTACGCCGCCTCGGTCGGCAAGCCCGCGAGCCCGAGGCTGGAGGTCACGATCGCAGCCATCAGGGATGTGCCGATCGCGCTGCCGATGGTGCGCAGGTTCGAGTTCATTCCCGCTGCGACGCCCGTCTGGGTGCGCGACACGCTCTGCACGACGAGGCTCGCCATCGCAGAGTTGGAGATGCCGAGCCCGAAGCCGAACGCCGCACCCGCGATCGCGGGCATCCAGGCAGCCGAGTGGAACAGCCCGAACGAGGCAGTGGACAGCGCGATGAGGATCGCCGCACCCGTGAGCTGAACCCGCAGGTCGACGCGGCGGGACAGCGGCCCGGTGAGGAACCCGGCGACGCCGAGAGCCACCAGCATCGGCAGCATCACCAGGCCGGATGCGGCGATCGTCTCACCGAGCCCGTAGCCGGTCCCGGTGGGGGTCTGCAGGAACCGCGGCAGGAACGCCCACACGCCGAACATCGCCGCGCCGAGCAGCAGGGCCGTGGCGTTCGGGATGGCGACGCCGGGCAGACGCATCATGCGCATGTCGACCAGGGGGGTGACGCTGCGGGTCTCGACGTAGATCCACGCGACGAGCAGCGCGGCGGCGAGCACGAGAAGGCCCCAGACCGCGGGCGAGCCCCAGCCCCACTGGTTGGCCATGCTGAGCGGAAGCAGCAGGGCGACGAGCCAGGCGGACAACAGCAGGGCCGCCACCGGATTGATGCGCCCGCCGGCGCGCTGCGGGGATTCGGGGATGACGAGCAGCGACATGACGCCGCCGACCACGGTGAGCAGCAGCGGGACGAGGAACAGCCCGCGCCAGCCGAGAACACCCGCGAGGGGTCCGGAGAGCACCGTGCCCAGCCCCGACCCGACCGCGATGACGGCGGAGACCATGCCGATCATTCCGGGCACGCGCGCCGTCGGGAACTCATCCCGGATGATGCCGAACGTCAGGGGGAAGATGGCGCCGGCGAAGCCCTGCAGCACACGGGCGAGGATCAGCACCTCGAGGTTGGGGGCGAACGCGGCGATGATGCTGCCCACCGCGATGGCGCCGACGGAGATGACGAACATGCGGCGCTTGCCGATCATGTCGCCGATGCGGCCGAAGAGCGGCGTGGCGACGGCGGCGGTGATCAGCCAGGCGGTGATGGTCCAGGTGACCGCGGAGGACGTCACGTGCAGGTCCTGCTGGATGAGCGGAAGCACCGGCATGAGGAGCGACTGCAGCGAGGCGAAGGACGCGACGCTCAGGGCAAGGGCGACGAAGGTGCGGACCGGGTGAGAAGCGGAAGTGGGAGGGCGAGAAGCAGACACGACACGGCTTTCGAGAGCTATAGTGAAGTTGCACTCCGAATGGAGGCAGCCTCCACTTTAGCGGAGGCGTCCTCCGTTTCGCAAGCCGATCCGAAAGATGTCTCCCATGTCCACCGATGTCGCGGTCGAAGCCGGCGTCCTCAAGCCGCTTCGCGCCGACGCCCGACGCAACTTCGACGCGCTCGTGTCGGCCGCACGCGACGCATTCGCGGAGCAGGGGACCAGCGCCTCGCTCGAAGACATCGCCCGCCGTGCCGGTGTCGGCATCGGCACGCTGTACCGGCACTTCCCCGCGCGCGACGCGCTGGTCGAAGCCGTCTACGTCGATGAGGTCGCGCGGATGGTGCGGGACGCCGAGCAGATCGCCGGGCGTGAGCCGTGGGAGGCTCTCGATCTGTGGCTGCGTCGTCTCGTGACCTACGTCTCCGCGAAGCGGGTTCTCATGGAGGGGCTGAACCGCGAGTCGCCGGTGCTCATCAACTGCCGCGCCATCCTCTACGGATCCGGCCGCCCCATCCTGACCAGGGCGCAGGAGTCCGGCGTGGCCCGCGCCGATGTCGAAATCGAAGACGCCATGCGGCTCGTGCAGGGGCTCGCCGCCGTCGCGTTCCCGAGCGACGAGGATCGCGACCGGGTCGTCGGGCTCGCCATCGACGGACTGCGCGCCGTCTGACGCGCTGAGACCTCCCGGCGAGGGAGAATGGCCCTATGACCGACCCCCGCCTCGCCGTCATCGTGCTCGCCGCAGGCCAGGGCACGCGCATGAGGTCCCGCACCGCGAAGGTGCTGCATCCGATCGCGGGCGTCCCGCTCATCGGGCACGTGCTCGCCACCGCTCGTGAGCTCGCGGCCGCCTACGTGGTCGCGGTGGTGCGTCACGAACGCGACTCCGTCGCCGCGGCGATCGTCGAGCTCATGCCCGAGGCGGTCGTCGTCGATCAGGACGAGCTGCCCGGCACCGGACGCGCCGTCGAGATCGGGCTGGGGGCGCTTCCCGAGGACTTCGACGGCGACGTCGTCGTGGTCAGCGGTGACGTGCCCCTGCTCGACGCGGGCACGCTGTCCGGCCTGCTCGCGGCGCACCGCCAGGCGGCTGCCGCCGCCACGCTCCTGAGCGCGATCGTCGACGACGCGACCGGGTACGGCCGCATCGTGCGCGACGCCGACGGCGGCATGACCAGCATCGTCGAGCAGAAGGACGCCGACGAACAGCAACTGCTGATCAGCGAGATCAACTCCGGCACCTACGTCTTCAGCGTCGCCGGCCTCCGCGCGCAGCTGCCTCTCGTCGGATCGGGCAACGCGCAGGGCGAGAAGTACCTCACCGATGTCGTCGCCCTGCTCGCCGGAGCAGGCCAGACGGTGACCGCTGTGCCGGTGCCCGAGCCGTGGCTCGTCGAGGGGATCAACGACCGCGTGCAGCTGGCCCGTACCGCCGCTCGCCTCAACGCGATGATCGTGCGCGGATGGCAGCTGTCCGGCGTCACCGTGCACGATCCCGCGACCACGTGGATCGACCTGCGCGCGACCCTCGACGAGGATGTCGAGCTGCTGCCGGGCACCCACATCGCCGGTGCCACGACGGTCGCCCGCGGAGCACGCATCGGACCGCAGACGACGCTGCTGGATTGCGAGGTCGGCGAGGACGCCACCGTGTCGCGCACCGACGCGACGCTCGCGGTGATCGGAGCCAAGGCATCCGTCGGGCCCTACGCCTACCTGCGCCCGGGGACCGAGCTCGCCGCCGACGGCAAGATCGGAACCTTCGTCGAGACGAAGAACGCGAAGATCGGCGCAGGCAGCAAGGTTCCGCACCTGTCCTACATCGGCGACACGACGGTCGGCGAGGGATCCAACATCGGCGCCGGCACGATCACGGCCAACTACGACGGTGTGGACAAGCACGCGACCACGGTCGGCTCGCATGTGCGCACCGGGTCGCATAACGTCTTCGTCGCGCCGGTCACGATCGGCGACGGCGCCTACTCGGGAGCGGGAACGGTGATCCGCAAGGACGTCCCGCCCGGCGCCCTGGCGATCAACGTCGCCCCGCAGCGCAACTCGCTGGGCTGGGTGCAGGCGAACCGCGCGGGAACCAAGGCCGCTGACGCCGCCGCGGCTGTCGAGGGCCCCGAGGGCACCGACTAGGCTGAGGCTCTAGAACCAGCGCAGCGAGAGGCGGAGCGTGTCGGCCATCAAGATCACCGGCCAGAAGCGGCTCGTGCTCGTCTCCGGCCGGGCGCACATGGCTCTCGCCGAGCAGATCGCGGCGGCACTGGATTCCGAGCTCGTCCACACGGACGCCCGCACGTTCGCGAACGGCGAGATCTACGCCCGGTTCGATGAGAGCGTGCGCGGTGCCGACATGTTCGTCATCCAGTCGCACACCAACCCGATCAACGAGTGGCTCATGGAGCAGCTGATCATGGTGGATGCGGCGAAGCGCGCCAGCGCGAAACGCATCACCGTGGTGGCGCCGTTCTACCCGTACGCGCGGCAAGACAAGAAGGGCCGCGGTCGCGAGCCGATCTCGGCACGGCTCATCGCCGACCTGTTCAAGGCCGCGGGCGCCGACCGCATCATGAGCGTCGACCTGCACGCCGCGCAGATCCAGGGCTTCTTCGACGGTCCCGTCGATCACCTGTTCGCGATGCCGGTGCTGCTCGAGCACTTCAAGGCGCTGCTCGATCCCTCCTCGCTCACCGTGGTCAGCCCCGACATGGGGCGCGTGCGGGTGGCCGACATCTGGAGCGACAAGCTGGGCGCGCCGCTGGCGATCATCCACAAGCGCCGCGACCCGCTGGTCGCGAACCAGGTCACGGTGCACGAGATCGTCGGCGAGGTCGAGGGCCGCACGTGCCTCATCGTCGATGACCTCATCGACACCGGCCGCACCATCGTGAAGGCGGCGGAGGCTCTGAAGGCGCACGGGGCGACACGGGTCGTGGTCGCCGCGACGCACGCGGTGTTCAGCGATCCGGCGACCGAGATCCTGCAGAGCGACGTCATCGACTCGGTCGTGGTCACCGACACGCTGCCGCTGCCGCCCGAGAAGCACTGGGACCGGCTGACGGTGCTGCCGATCGCCCCGCTGATCGCTCGTGCGATCGATGCCGTGTTCAACGACGGCTCGGTCACCTCGATGTTCGACGGCGCGGCCTGACCTTTAGGTCGCGGCCTTTAGGGCCCAGCCACTACCCCCACGCGGACGCCGGCGCCTTCACCACATCCACCGGCGTGTAGTGCCAGTGGCCGCCGTTCGCGTAGTGTCCGGTGGCCCACGATGACGACCAGATGGCCGACTCGATCTGCGCGGTCGGGCGTGAGTTGGCGAAACCGTCGGCGATTCCCGCGTAGCCCGGGTTGGTGTGCAGGGCGTCGGCGCACTGCTCGGCCGCGTCGACCAGGTTCGCGTACCCGCTCATGAAGGTGCCGCCCTGCGTGCCCCAGCCGTTGTTCAGCGGGTTGTTGCGGTTGAACCAGTCGTCGGGACCGTTCTCCTGCCGCATCCAGCGGGTGAACACGGTGATGTTGCCGTCGGTCATCGGCCAGCCGGCGAACAGCATCACGAGCTTCGCCCAGGCATAGTTGGTGCCCTCCGCCTTGAGGGTCTGGATGCCGGGGCTGGCTGTGTAGCCCCCTCGCTCCTCGAGCGTGGCGCCCGTCGCGTCGGCCGCGACAGTGACGGTCTGGGCGTGTGCGTCCAGGTACTCCTGCAGTGCCTGGTCCTGGGCGGGACGTCCGGGCGGGGCCACGGAGAGGATGGCGACGAGGGCGATCGCGGCACCGGCGGCTGCGACGGCGAGGACCCGGCGCTCGCGCACGATGGCTCGCAGAAGAGCCTCGGCACGGTGCAGAACGGCACGGGGTGCGGAGGCGACGGCGGCGATGATTCGTTGGATCACGTGGCTCAGATGG
>JAODAS010000146.1 GCA_025463555.1 Schumannella sp. | reverse complement strand
TGAAGGCGCTGTCGAACCCGGCCATCTGGGTCGAGAGCTCCTCGAACGTGCCGAACGGAGGCTGGACGGCACCGTCGAGCACCATGCGCCCGACCTTGTCGGGGAACAGTTCGGCGTACACGGTGCCGATGTAGGTGCCGAACGAGTAGCCGAGGTAGTTCAGCTTCTTGTCTCCGAGCACCGCGCGCATCATGTCCATGTCGCGCGCGACGCTCGTCGTGTCGATGTGCGCCAGCAGGTCGCCGGTGTTGGCGGCGCAGGCGTCCACCCATTTCTTCTGACGAGCGGCGAGTTCGGTCTGCCAGCCGTCGGAGCCGTACGGGTCGGCGTACGTGCCGTAGATCATCTCGTCGCGATCGGCATCGTCGGTGAAGCAGACGATCGGCGTGGAACGGCCGACGCCGCGCGGGTCGAACCCGATGATGTCGTAGTTCTTGTAGACGCCGTCCGAGCCGGTGAATCCCTGAGCGAAATCGAAACCGGAGCCGCCCGGCCCGCCGGGATTGATCAGCAGCGACCCCTTCGACGTGCCGGCGGCCTTGTGCCGGTCGATCGCCAGGGTGATCTGCTCGCCGTCCGGCTTCGCCCAGTCGACGGGCGCCTTCAGCTCGGCGCACTGCATGCCGCCGCCGCAGTTCTTCCAGGTGACGTCCTGCTTGTAGTACGGCTCGAGCCCGGCCGCGACCTGCTCGTCGGTGTGACTGGTGACCGTCGTCTCGCCTCCGCCCGTGACCGCATTGAACAGGGTGCAGCCGGTGAGAGCCATGGCGGATGCCGCAAGGGCTGCGACGATCGCCGTACGTCGGGAGGTGCGCATGGTGGTCTCTCCTAGCACTTCGGGTCTGCGGAGGGCACGGTGCCATCGATGAAATAGGCGTCGACGGTGTCGTCGATGCAGCTGACACCCTGGGCGTAGATCGTGTGGCCTTCGCCCTCGTAGCTGATCAGCACACCGCTGCTCAGCTGCTTCGACAGCGAGACCGCGTTCGCGTACGGGGTCGCCGGGTCGTTGCTCGTGCCGATCACGAGGATCGGCGGCGCGCCCTTCGCGTCGAAAGTGGTGGGAAGGTCGGGCACCGGGTACGGCCAGTTCGAGCACAGCGCTTCGAGCACGAATGTGTCGTCGTAGCCGAAGTAGTCGCCGATGGTCGGCGCCTTCGCCTTCAGGGCGGCGATGTCACCGAACATGTCGGTGTCATCCGTGCCGAGGTCGCCTTCGGCGCAGGTGACCGCCGAGTACACGTCGGCCCCGTTGTCGGCGTAGGTGCCGTCGGAGTCCCGGCTGTTGTAGTCGTCGGCCGCCTGGAATGCGGCGTCCGCGTCGTCGCCGGACAGGTCGGTGAACATCGCCGTCATGTCCGGCCAGAGGCTGTCGGAGTACAGGTTCTCGGCGATCGCCGTCCCGAGCGTCGCCGAGTCGAGCACACGGCCGTCGCTGGACTGCAGCTTGCGGGCGTCGATGCCGTCGAGCACCCCGCGGATCTGCTTCATGCCCGAGTCGGTGCCGCCGGTGAACGGGCAGGAGGCGTCGTTCGACTGGCAGTCGGCCATGTACGCGCGCAGACCGCTCTCGAACCCGCCCATCTGGGTGGCGAGCGCGTCGAGGTCGCTGACCGTCGGATCGACCGCCCCGTCGAGCACCATCTTGCCGACCTTGTCGGGGAACAGCTCCGCGTACATGGTCCCGAGGTACGTGCCGTACGAGTATCCGAGGTAATTGATCGCGTCATCGCCGAGCACGGCCCGCATGACGTCCATGTCTCGCGCGACGCTCGCGGCGTCGATGTGCGCCAGCAGCGGACCGGTGCCGGCCTTGCACGCCTCCGCGTACGCCTTCTCGCGGCTGGTGAGCTCATCGACCCAGCCCTGGGTTCCGTAGGCGTCGTCGAACGTGCCGTACAGGTACTGGTCGCGGTCCTTCGGGTCGGTGTAGCAGACCACCGCGTTGGAGTGGTTCACTCCGCGCGGGTCGAATCCAATCAGGTCGAACTTCGACAGCACGTCGGAGCTCACCAGGTACTGCGCGTAGTCGCGCACGTAGTCGAAGCCGGAGCCGCCCGGACCGCCCGGGTTCATCAGCAGTGAGCCGAGCGAGGCGCCGTCGGCCTTGTGGCGCATGATGGCGATCTCGATGGTGTCGCCGTCGGGCTTCTCCCAGTCGAGCGGCACCTCCACCGTGGTGGAGTCGAGCTGGTCGCCCTCGTCGTTCCAGGTGAGCTGCTGGCCGTAGAACTTCTCGAGCCCTGCCGGGGCGTCCGTCGCACCGCCGCCGGCCGGGGGCTTCAGCAGGCTGCAGCCGGTGAGTGCGAGGGCCGCCGCGGCAAGCGCAGCGACGATGACCGTGGAGCGACGTCGGTTCAACACGCCTGCCAGCCTAGGCGGCCAGTGTTTCGGCGAGGTATCGATTCCTACTCGCCGAATGCATCGGCGACGAGTGCGCGGATCGCGGCCACGGCATCCGCCGCCTGTGCCCCGCTCGCGCTGACCACGATCTCGTCGCCCTTGCGCACGCCCAGCGCCATCAGCCCGATCGGGCTGCGGCCGTCGACCGGCTTCTTGTCGCCGGTGGCGACGGTCACCCGGGCGTCGAGTCCGCCGAGGGCCGAGACCATCAGCGACGCCGGCCGGGCGTGCAGACCCTCGGCATTCGGGATCGTGAACGTCTCGACGACACTGCCTGCGTCGGTGGATGCGGGCGCCGGGTCGGCGGGAACCGTCGCGTGGGTGCCCAGCTGCGCCTCCTTGGCGCCGAGCGCTCCACGAGCCTCGCGATCCGCCTCATCGAGGCTTGCTCCTCCTGCGGCGCGCACCACGGCGGCCAGCAGCCCCTCCACGACGGGAGCGCTCGAGAGCCGCACCTCGCCGCCGACATCTCCGACGAACTCCAGCGCGAGTTCGGCGCTCAGCACCGCGGATCCCAGATCCATGAGCACGAGCACGCCGTCGGGAGACGCCACCTCGGCGATGGCGGCGGCGACCCGGGTCGCGTCGGTGCCGGTCAGAAGGGGTCCGGTCGATGCGTCGCCGGTACCTGCGGCGACTGCCACCCGCGGCTGATCGCCGGGGACCATCTCGCGCGCCAGCTCGAGAGCCGCCTCGGCGAGCTTCGGGCTGTGCGACACCACGACGATGCCGATCACGGGGTCACCCCCGTTTTTCGGCGACGGTCTCGGCGAGTGCCTGGAACAGCAGCGCCGTGGACGTGGCCCCCGGGTCGAGGTGCCCGGCACTGCGTTCGCCGAGGTAGCTCGCACGGCCCTTGCGGGCCACGAGAGGCTCGGTTGCGTCGCGGCCCGTCTCGGCGGCCGCGAAAGCTGCGGCAGCCGCATCCGGAATCGATTCACCGCCCGCGATCGCAGCATCGTACGCATCGAGGGCGGGAGCCATCGCGTCGTACATGGTCTTGTCGCCGGTCTCGGCTTTGCCGCGCGCGACGACGCCCTCGAGCCCGGCGCGCAGCGCCGACCCCAGCGCGGGCCCGTCGAACGAGTCGACCGCGCCGGCGGACATGCCCATCCGCAGGAAGAACGTGCCGTAGAGGGGCCCGCTGGCGCCGCCGACGCTGGTCACGAGGGTCATTCCGACCGTCTTGAACAGTTCGTCGGCGGCGCCCGCGGTGGCACCATCCAGCTTCTCGACCACCGCGTTCATGCCGCGGGACATGTTCGCCCCGTGATCGGCATCGCCGATGGCCGAATCGAGTTCGGTGAGGTACGCCCGCTGGTCGGTGACCAGTTCGGTGAAGCGGCGAAGCCATGCCACCAAGGTCTCGAGGGGGATGGTGCTGTCACTCATCGGGTCAGATCCCCCATCGCAGTCCGGACGTCTGCACGGGCGCGTCCCAGAGCTTCAGCAGCTCGTCGTCGGCCTTCAGCACCGTCACGGAACACCCTGCCATGTCGAGCGAGGTGATGTAGTTGCCCACCAGGTTGCGCGCAATCGTCACGCCGCCCTTCTCCAGCAGCTTCGCGACCTCGCCGTACATGAGGTACAGCTCGATCAGCGGGGAGCCGCCGAGGCCGTTGAGCATCACGATGGCCGGACCCTTGGCGTCGAAATCCGCCAGGATCGGCTCGACCAGCTGCTTCGCGATCTCCGAGGCAGGTGCGAGCGGCACGCGGTGACGACCGGGCTCGCCGTGGATGCCCACGCCGATCTCCATCTCGTCGTCGCCGATCTCGAAGGTCGGTTTCCCGGCCGCCGGTACCGTGCAGCTGGTGAGCGCCATGCCCATCGAGCGTCCGGACTCGTTGACCTTGCGGGCCAGCGCGGCGACGGCCGCGAGATCGCGTCCCTCTTCTGCGGCGGCTCCGACGATCTTCTCCAGCAGCACCGTGACGCCGACTCCTCGCCGGCCGGCCGTCCAGGTGGAGTCCTGCACCGCGACGTCGTCATTGGTGACGACGGTCTCGACCTTGATGTTCGACTCGGCGCCGGCCAGTTCGGCCGCCATCTCGAAGTTCATCACGTCGCCGGTGTAGTTCTTCACGATGTGCAGAACGCCCGCGCCGTTGTCGACGACCTTGGTGGCTTCCTGCATCTGGTCGGGCGTCGGCGAGGTGAACACCTCTCCGTTGCACGCGGCGTCGAGCATGCCGAGTCCGACGAATCCGCCGTGAAGCGGCTCGTGGCCGGCGCCGCCACCCGAGATGAGCGCGACCTTGCCCTTGGCCTTCGGCGTTCCGCGGTAGATGATGCGGTTCGCGTGGTCGACCTTGAGTTCCGGATGCGCTGCCGCGACACCCACGAGGGCGTCGGCCAGCACGTTGTTCGGGTCGTTGATCAGCTTCTTCATGTGGTCACCCCGTCCTTCTCCGAGAGGACCTCTTCGAGCCCGGCGCGGTCGTTCCGGTCGGCCGGGGTGCGCGAGATCAGGCCGAACGCGAGCGCAGCCGCGATGCCGGCGAGCAGTTCGGAGATCACGTACACGGGCCACTGCGACCAGTCGACGGTGCCACCCAGGATCTGCTGCACGAGCATCGGCCCCGTGGTGCGGGCGGGGTTGATGGATGCGCCGGTGGTCGGCGCGACCGGGATGATGGCCGCGAACACGACGAGACCGATCGCGAGACCGGCCCATCCGGGAGCCGCCTTGCGGTGGATGACACCGAAGACCGCGAAGACCAGCAGGAACGTGCCCACGAACTCGGCGAAGGCCGCCTGGTACCACGGCGTGGTCGAGGCGTAGGACGCGACTCCGAGCCCCAGTTCGCTGGCCTTGGATCCGAGGACTCCGACGATGAGGAACGAGCCGAGGACCGCGCCGAGGACCTGCGCGATCAGGTAGCCCGGAACGCTCTTCCACGGGAACTTGCCGGTGACGGCGAGACCGAGGGTGACGGCGGGGTTGATGTGGTTGCCGGAGATGTAGCCGAACACGTAGACGGTGACGACGACGATCGTGGCGAACGAGAGCGAGATGAACCCGAGCTCGGCACCGGTGAAGGGGGCGTCACCTCGTGCGATCGCCAACGCCGGCACTGAGCCGACGCCGATGAAGACGAGGAAGGCGGTCCCCAGGAATTCCGCGGCCAGTTTCTGCCACGTCTTGTTCTCATCCATCTGTTCTCCTTTGAGCAGTGCGTGTGGTCGATCCGGGCGGGGGTCGCCGGGCGTCCTTCGTTGGAACGTTATTCGACAATGCCGAATATCCTCCCGATTATCGGGTCGTGTCAAGTGCGGATCTGAATGCACCGCATAATGGCTGTACTCATAGAGGAGGACTCCACGGGCATCCAGGCCATCGACAGGGCGGCAGCGGTGCTGTCGTCGCTGCAGGGCGCCCGGCATCTGGGCATCACCGAACTCGCGGCCGCCCTCGACCTGCCGCCGTCGACGGTTCACGGCATCGTGAAGTCGCTGGTGCAGCACGGCCTGGTGGCGAAGGAGCCGAACGGTCAGCGTTACATGCTCGGGCCGGCGCTGCTGAAGCTGTCGAACGTCTACCTCGACACGCTCGATGTGCGTGCGCGCGCGATGCGCTGGACGCGTGAGCTGGCACGTCGTACGGGACTGGCGGTGCGACTGGGCGCCGAGTTGTTCGACGAGGTCATCATCATCCATCACAACCGCCGGCCGGATGGGAGCCAGCAGATGCCGGAGACGGGTCTGTCGATTCCGGCGCACGCGTCGGCGATGGGCAAGATCCTGCTCGCATACGACGCCGAGTACGCCTCTGGGGTGCTGAGCAAGCCGCTGCGCAGTCTCACGGGCGACACGATGACGGATGCGGCGAAGCTGACTCTGGCGCTGGCCCAGATCGCGGAGCGCGGAATCGCGACGGAGGAGGACGAGGCGGTGCTCGGGGAGTCGTCGATCGCCGCCCCGGTGGTGGACCGCAGTGGAGCGGTCATCGCGGCGGTCGCGATCGTGCTGCCATCGTCGGAGTGGCCGCCCGAGGACAACGTGCTCAACGACCTGCGCGAGACGGCGCGCAACATCTCGCGCGAACTCGGGGCAACGGCTTGGCCACCCCCGCGCGCGGGTGCGTGATCGCCTGCGCCCCGCGCGAGCCAACACCCCTCCCGCCGCGGACCCCCTATGCCGCGCGAACCCCGTGAGCGATCCTGCTCTTCGACCTCAGACGTTTCGGCGGCTCCCCCGGCCTATGCAACTCGTACCCTGCTCCGCGGCGCACGATCCGCGCGTCCGAATCGTGCACCCACATATGATGATGCCGGCACAGTGATACCCCATCGTCGACATCGGTGCTGCCGTGATGCGCGTCCCATTCGTCGATGTGATGGGCTTCCGTCCACGACGAGGGCCTGTCGCATCCGTCGATGATGCATCCGCCGTCCCGAGCTGCGATCGCGATGCGCTGTCGCGCCGTGAACAACCGCTGCGATCGCCCGACGTTGAGGGCTCGGCCGTCGTCGTCGAACAGGATCGGAACGACACCACCAGCACACACCATGCGGTGCACCGTCCGGATCGACAACGCCGGCGCCTGGCCCTCCGCGTACGCGCCGCCGATGCCGCGCTGCATCGCCTCAAGCGACACGTGAACGCGCACCGCGGGCGCCGTCCGCCCGAAGATGACTCCCCCGTCGGACTCGCCGGCGACCTGGACCATGCGGACGAACGCATCCACCGCGAGCTGCTCTGTGGTGCGCTCGTCCGCCTCGATGATCTCGGCGCGCTGCTTCTCTGCAGGGTCGACGAAGCGAACGCCGCCGCGGCGCGGAGCGGTGACCCGATCGAGAGCATCGGTGACGAGCGCTGCACTCTCAGGATCGAGAAGCCCGGTCACACGGGTCATGCCGTCCGGCATGGGCAAGAGGCGGAGGTATCGCCTGGCTCGCAGAGCGGCCTCGCGATCTGCCACGCCGGCGGCATCGAGTTCGTCGCGCGCCTCACGGGCCCGCTGAGCAGCCTTCTCGGGTGTCAGGCCGAACACTCGTACCTCGTCGGTCAGTCGCCGGGCGGCATCACCGAGATCATCGGCAGCCACGTTTGAGGTCGGGTCACCCAGGCCGGCCGTGATTGCTGCCGCAGCGCCGACGGTCAGGTCCCCACTCGACACACCCTCCGCGACCGAGCCGAGCCACGGCGAGTCGCCCTGCATTGCCCGTCCGACGGTCACCATCGCTCGCGCCTCGGGACCGGAGATGCCGGTGAGATTCGAGACGAGCCGCTCCGCAGTTCGCGCCCCTGTGCCCTGCGCCAGCCCGCGAAAGCCCAGTTCGCGATCCGAGCGACGCGCCAGCTCACCGGCAACCGAGGCGAATGCCCCGTCGACACGACGGCGCGCAACCGCCAGCTGCCGCTGGGTCGCCATGAGCTCGTCATCGCTCAACGCGCTCAACTGCCGCAGATCTGGCAGCAGAAGCGGCTCGCTCGCGATGGTGGGTGGCATGTCTCGATCATTCCATCGATCGAACAGAATTGCTACTTATTCGTAGCGATCCGCAAAAGGTCGTCGAACATCCGTCTGGGGAGGAGTGGACGAGCCCCGCATCACCCCAGCTCCTCGGTCGCCTGCTCGCCGGCAGCCGTCACCCGCGCGATGAACTCCGCGAAGAGTGTGAGCTGTTCCGCGTCGTACGACTCGGCGAGGTCATCCAGCCGCCCGTTCATCCCCGCGTAGTGCCCGAAAAGCTCGGCATTGCGGGTCTTCGCATCGCGCAGCAGCACCGCGCGGCGGTCCTCGGGGTCGCGCTCGCGCAGGATCCACCCGCCCTTCTCGAGCCGGTCCAGGATGCCGGTCAGGGTCGCCGGGTGCAGTCCGGTGCGGCGGGCGAGGGCCGATGGTGACAGGGGTCCGTGCCGCACGACGAGGTCGAGACAGTCCAGCTCGACGTCTTTCAGGTCTGCTCGCGCACCGACCCGGCGGCTGTAGAGCGACATCTGCACATTGAGCTCGCGCATGGCGGCCTTGACGGCCGTGGCGGCCCGACGGCGCTCGCGCGCGTCATCCCCGCTTGATTGTATGGATTCCATAGGATATGTTTCTCGTATTGTATGAGTTGGTGACTACAGAGTAGAGGAACACGCATGAAGATCGTCGTATTCGGCGCAAACGGACCCACCGGGCGACTGCTCACGCGAGCGGCTCTGGACGCAGGCCACCAGGTCACCGCCCTCACCCGGCGGCCGGATGACTACCCGCTCGCGCATCCGTCGCTGACCGTCGTCGGAGGCGATGTGCTCGTCTCGCAGGACGTGGATGCCGTGGTCGCCGGGCAGGATGTGGCACTCTCCGCGCTCGGCGTCCCCTATGGGCGCACGCCGGTGAGCGTCTATTCGGAGGGCGGGCGCAACATCCTGAGCGCGATGGAGAGGCACGGGGTGCGCCGGTTTGCCGGAGTCACGTCGAGCGCGACCGAGCCGAACCCGCGACCGCAGGGCGGGTTCTTCTTCGAGAAGGTGCTGCAGCCCTTCGTGATCGGGGTGCTGGGGCGGACGCTCTACGCCGACATGCGGCGGATGGAGGTGCTCGTACGCGCCAGCGACACCGATTGGACGATCGTGCGCCCGTCGGGCCTGTTCGACGCGGAGCAGGTCAGCGAGTACCGCACCGGCGAGGGGCACGTCGACGGCACCTTCACCTCGCGCGCCGACCTCGCCGACCTGCTGCTGCGGCAGGCGACGGACGACACCTGGGTGCGCAAGGCCGTCGCGATCGCGACAGTCGAGAACACCCCGACGATGATGCAGATGCTGCGCCGCGAGGCCGTGCCTACAGCGAAGCGATGATCTCGCGCATCAGCTCCGCGGTCTCGGACGGCGTCTTGCCGACCTTCACACCTGCTGCTTCGAGGGCTTCCTTCTTGGCCTGAGCCGTGCCCGCCGAACCCGAGACGATCGCGCCGGCGTGGCCCATGGTCTTGCCCTCGGGGGCGGTGAACCCCGCGACGTACCCGACGACCGGCTTGGTCACGTTGTCACGGATGAAGTCGGCCGCACGCTCCTCTGCATCGCCGCCGATCTCGCCGATCATCACGATCGCCTTCGTATCGGGGTCGTCCTGGAACGCGCGCAGCGCATCGATGTGAGTGGTGCCCACGATCGGGTCGCCGCCGATGCCGATCGCGGTCGAGAAGCCCAGATCGCGCAACTCGTACATCATCTGGTAGGTCAGAGTTCCCGACTTCGAGACCAGCCCGATCGGGCCCGTGCCGGTGATGTTGTTCGGGGTGATGCCTACCAGCGACTCGCCGGGCGTGATGATGCCGGGGCAGTTCGGGCCGATGATGCGTGTGGTGCCCTTCGCTTTGGCGTACGCCCAGGCCTCTGCCGTGTCCTGCACCGGGATGCCCTCGGTGATCACCACAAGCAACGGGATGCCCGCATCGATCGCCTCGATCATCGCGTCCTTGGCGAAGGCCGGGGGCACGAAGATGATGGATGTGTCGGCCCCGGTCTTCTCTATGGCCTCGGTGACCGTGCCGAACACGGGCAGCTCCACCCCTCCGTCATGGGAGACGGTGGTGCCAGCCTTGCGTGCGTTGACGCCGCCGACGACCTGGGTCCCCGCCTTCAGCATGAGGGCGGTGTGCTTGGTGCCCTCACCGCCGGTGATGCCCTGGACGATGACCTTGTTGGTCTTGTTGAGGAAGATCGACATGTTTCTTTCAGTCCTTGATTTCGACAGGCTCAATCAGCGGCTAGCGAGTTCGGCGGCCTTGTCGGCGCCCTGGTCCATGTTGTCGGCGAGGGTCACGAGCGGGTTGTTGGCAGCTGCGAGGATCGCGCGCCCCTCATCCACCTTGTTGCCGTCGAGTCGCACCACGAGCGGCTTGGTCGCGGCATCCCCCAGGATCTCGAGGGCTTTCACGATGCCGTTGGCGACCGCGTCGCACGCCGTGATGCCGCCGAAGACGTTGACGAACACGCTCTTCACCTGCGCATCGCCCAGGATCACGTCGAGTCCGGCGGCCATGACCTCTGCCGAGGCTCCGCCGCCGATGTCGAGGAAGTTCGCGGGCTTCACGCCGCCGTGCTTCTCGCCGGCATAGGCGACGACGTCGAGCGTGCTCATCACGAGGCCCGCGCCGTTGCCGATGATGCCGACCTGGCCGTCGAGCTTGACGTAGTTGAGGTCGTTGGCCTTTGCCTTGGCCTCGAGCGGGTCGGCGGCCGCCTTGTCTTCGAGGGCCTCGTGCTCGGGATGCCGGAACTCGGCGTTGTCGTCGAAGGTGACCTTGCCATCCAGGGCGATGATGTCGCCGGTGCCGCTGAGGATGAGCGGGTTGACCTCGACCAGGGTCGCGTCCTCGCCGGTGTACACGGCGTAGAGCTTCACGAAGACATCGGCGACCTTGTCGACGATCTCGGGCGGGAACTTGCCGGCGACCGCGATCTCGCGAGCCTTCTCGAGTGTGATCCCGACGGAGGGGTCGACCTCGACGCGGGCGAGCGCTTCGGGCTTCTCGACGGCGAGGATCTCGATCTCCATGCCGCCCTCGAAGCTGGCGAGCGAGAGGTACGAGCGGTTCGCCCGGTCGAGCAGCACCGAGAAGTAGTACTCCTGTGCGATATCTGCTCCGGCGGCGACCATGACCCGCTGGACGACGTGACCCTTGATGTCGAGACCGAGGATCGCCTCGGCAGCGGCTTCAGCCTCATCCGGTGTCTTGGCGACCTTCACGCCGCCCGCCTTGCCGCGCCCGCCGGTCTTCACCTGCGCCTTCACGACGGTGACGCCGCCCAGCTTCTCGGCTGCGGCGCGGGCCTCGGCGGGGGTGTCGGCGATGATGCCGGGGAGCACGGGGACGCCGTACTTCTCGAACAGATCGCGGGCCTGGTATTCGAAGAGATCCACGCTTGCTTCTTCCGTCAACGCTTACGTCGTGGGGGGCCAGATATCTCGATGCCGAGACAGATCGGCGGCATCCGGGCCATCGGAAACTCTACCCCGGTCGCCCGTACGTCCCGACCGCGGGCGCCCTGGGCGGCAAATTCCGGCGATCTTTCGTTCTGGGGTCGCAAACGCGAGGTTCGGGAGGCGGGAAGGGCGCGTTTGCGACCTCGGAGCGCTCGGGGCTCGGGGGGCTCGGGGGGTTCGGGGGCTCGGGGGGTTCGGTGGGAGCATGGCGGCATGGCCCGCAGCACGGCGTTCGAGCGGTACGCGCGCGACAGTACCCTGGTGCTCGGGGGTGCCGCGGCGATCCTGCTGCAGATCGCCGACCCTGTGGTGGCGCGCGGCGTCGCGGCGCACAGCGCGTTCGCCGACGACCCCATGCGTCGGCTGCGGCACACGCTCACGTACGTCTACGCGGTGACGGTGGGCGATCCGGCTCTGCTGCGGCGGACGGCCGCCCTCGTCGACCGGGCGCATGCCGGCATCGAGGGCGCGCTCGATCCGGACCGTCAGCTCTGGGTTGCGGCGACCCTGTACCGCGTCGGAGTCGACACCCACCGACTTCTGCGCGGGCCCATCGACGACGCACTGGCCGACGAGCTGTACGCCGAGAGCGCCGTGCTCGGGACGGCCCTGCAGCTTCCCCCGGATCGTTGGCCGGCGGACCGGGCCGCTTTCGAGCGGTATTGGGCGGATGCCGTGGCCGCTCTCGAGGTGGGGGACGACGCGCGCACGGTCGCCCGCGATCTCTTGCACCCGAGGCACGTCCCGCTGTGGATGCGTGCCGGGATGCCGCTCGGCCGCACGTTGACCGCGGGTCTGCTGCCGCCATCCGTCCGTGACGCGTACGGGTTGCCGTGGCACCCGCGCGCGTTCGCCCGCGCCACCCGGGTCGCCCGGCTCGC
>JAODAS010000145.1 GCA_025463555.1 Schumannella sp. | reverse complement strand
GAGTGCCTGCGACTCATCCCGGAACCGCTGCACGGTGATGACGGGTCCGAAGATCTCGTTCTGCACCGCGTCGTCGTCCTGGTTCAGCCCCGACACCACGGTCGGCTCGATGAAGTAGCCCTTCTCGCCCTGGCGCGCGCCGCCGGTCTGCACCTCGGCGTGCGACGGCAGCCCGCCGATGACACCCATCACCCGGTCGAACTGGCTGAGGTTGTTGACCGGCCCGAAGAACGTCCCGGCGTCGTGGGGGTCGCCGGTCGTCACGTTGTTCTTGACGTGCTTCACCAGCGCGACGACGAAGGCATCGTGGGCGTCCTCGTGCACGAGCACGCGGGTCGCCGCGGTGCAGTCCTGACCGGCATTGAAGTAGCCGGCCATCGCGATGCCCTCGACGGCTTTGCTCATCTCGGCGTCCGGGAACACGATGACCGGCGCCTTGCCCCCCAGCTCAAGGTGCACGCGCTTGAGGTCGTTGGCTGCCGCTTTCGCCACCTCCATGCCGGCCCGGACCGATCCGGTGATCGAGACCATCTGGGGAGTCTTGTGGTCGATCATCGCGCCACCGGTGGTCCGATCGCCCGTGATCACGTTCAGCACGCCCGGCGGCAGGAACTCCGCCGCGATCTCGGCGAGCAGCAGCGTCGCCTGGGGAGTCGTGTCGCTCGGCTTCAGCACGGTCGTGTTGCCGGCCGCGATCGCGGGAGCGATCTTCCACACCGCCATGTTCAGGGGGTAGTTCCACGGGGTGACCTGCCCGATCACGCCGATGGGCTCGCGGCGGATCGAACTGGTGTGGTCGGGCATGTACTCCGCCGTGGCCCGGCCCTCGAGGTTGCGAGCCGCGCCCGCGAAGAACCGCAGCTGATCGACAGAGAGGAGGATCTCATCCTGAACCAGCGTCGCCCGCGGTTTACCGGTGTCCTGCGATTCGAGATCGGCGAACTCGTCGGCGCGTCTCTCCAGTTCGTCCGCGATCCGGAAGAGCGCCAGCTGCCGCACCGCGGGCGTCTGTTCGCCCCATCCCTCGAACGCGGCAGCGGCCGCCCGGTAGGCGTCATCGACGTCGGCGGGGCTCGAGACCGGGGAGGTGGCATAGGACTTCTCGGTCACGGGGTCGATCACGGGGAACGACTCGTCCGCTTTCGCATCGACGTACGTGCCGTTGATGAAATTGCGCAAAGTACGGGTTGCCATGCCCTCACACTACCGATTTCGATACTCAAAACGCCTTTGTGATGCGGAATCGCTTGTATGGGCACGTCCGGACTGACAGAATCGCTTCCATGTCCCAGCGCCCGAAAGCCGTCGTGCTCGATGAGGTCTCGAAGGCGATCATCGAGCAGCTTCAGGAGGACGGTCGCCGCTCGTACGCCGAGATCGGCAAAGCCGTCGGTCTCAGCGAGGCCGCCGTGCGCCAGAGGGTGCAGAAGCTGACGGAGTCCGGCGTCATGCAGGTCGTCGCCGTGACCGACCCGATGCAGCTCGGTTTCTACCGCCAGGCGATGATCGGCGTCCGGGTCACCGGTGATGCCACCCGCGTCGCGGAGGCACTCGGCGCGATCGAGGCCGTCGACTACGTGGTGCTCACCGCAGGCAGCTTCGATGTGCTCGCCGAAGTCGTGTGCGAGAACGACGAAGACCTGATCGAGCTGCTGAACAAGCGCATCCGGGGCATCTCGGGCGTGCAATCCACCGAGACATTCGTGTATCTGAAACTGCACAAGCAGTTCTACAACTGGGGAACCAGGTAAGGGCAGGCCATGACAACCACCGAGCAGGCAGTGACGACGACCGGATCGACGAAGTTCGACGACGCCGATCTGCAACAGAAGGCGAAAGACCACCTCTGGATGCATTTCGCGCGCCAATCGGTGCTCGAGGAGCACGGCGCCCCCATCATCGTGAAGGGTCAGGGTCACCACATCTGGGACTCGAAGGGCAAGAAGTACATCGACGGGCTGTCCGGATTGTTCGTGGTCAACGCGGGCCACGGCCGCAAGCGGCTGGCCCAGACGGCGGCCAAGCAGGCGGAGGAGCTCGCGTTCTTCCCCATCTGGTCCTACGCCCACCCTTCCGCCATCGAGCTCGCCGACAAGCTCGCCGGCTACGCGCCCGGTGACCTGAACCGCGTGTTCTTCTCCACGGGCGGCGGCGAGGCCGTCGAGACCGCGTTCAAACTCGCGAAGCACTACTGGAAGCTGCAGGGCCGCCCCACCAAGCACAAGGTGATCTCCCGCGCGATCGCCTATCACGGCACGCCGCAGGGGGCGCTCGCGATCACCGGCATCCCGGCGATGAAGGAGATGTTCGAGCCGGTGACGCCCGGTGGGTTCCGCGTGCCGAACACGAACTACTACCGCGCGCACGAGATGGGTTTCGAGGGTACGGAAGAGCAGTTCGGGGTCTGGGCGGCGAACCGCATCGAGGAGATGATCCAGTTCGAGGGTCCCGAGACCGTTGCCGCGATCTTCCTCGAGCCCGTTCAGAACTCCGGCGGATGCTTCCCGCCTCCCCCGGGCTACTTCCAGCGGGTGCGTGAGATTTGCGACAAATACGACGTGCTGCTCGTCTCGGACGAGGTGATCTGCGCGTTCGGCCGCATCGGCCACATGTTCGCCTGTGACGCGTACGGCTACGTGCCGGACATGATCACGTGCGCCAAGGGCATGACATCCGGCTACTCCCCGATCGGCGCGACCATCATCAGCGACCGCATCTACGAGCCCTTCCGCCACGGCAACACGGCGTTCTATCACGGGTACACGTTCGGCGGTCATCCGGTGTCGGCCGCGGTCGCGCTGGAGAACCTGGCGATCTTCGAGGAGGAGAAGCTGAACGAGAACGTCCGCACCAACTCGCCGGTCTTCCGCGCGACGCTGGAGCGGCTGCTCGACCTGCCCATCGTCGGAGACGTGCGCGGAGACGGCTACTTCTTCGGCATCGAGCTGGTGAAGGACAAGGCCACCAAGGAGACGTTCGACGACGACGAGTCCGAGCGGCTGCTGCGCGGCTTCCTGTCGAAGGCGCTGTTCGATGCCGGGCTCTACTGCCGTGCCGACGACCGGGGCGACCCCGTCGTGCAGCTCGCTCCCCCGCTCACGATCGGACCGAAGGAGTTCGACGAGATCGAGGGCATCCTGCGCGACGTGCTCACGGAGGCGTGGACCCG
>JAODAS010000132.1 GCA_025463555.1 Schumannella sp. | reverse complement strand
GACGACGGCTTCACCGTGGTCATCAACCCGGATCGGACCGCCCTCGACAACATGGGCGAGTTCGTCACCAACATGCACCGCGAGAGCGGTCTGCTCGATGAGATCCCGAACGGCAAGACGCTGGCCGAGGCCGAGTACGAGGTGCTGGAGTACATCCTGCGGTTCGTCCCCGACGCCGCCACGGCGCCCCTGGCCGGCAACACGATCGGCACCGACCGCGCGTTCCTCGCCAAGTTCATGCCCCGTGTCGACAGCCACCTGCACTACCGCAGCGTCGACGTGTCGAGCATCAAAGAGCTGTCGCGACGCTGGTATCCGCGCGCGTACTACCAGGCTCCGGTCAAGCACGGGGGGCATCGGGCGCTCGCCGACATCCTGGAGTCGATTCGCGAACTCGACTACTACCGCGCCATCGTGTTCGTCCCGCAGCCGGGTCCGACGAGTGATCAGGCGCAGGCCGCCTCGACCGGTACCGTGGAGGCGTGGGCCCCCCGCGTACCGTAAGATGGCTGAGTTGCCCAGCAGTACACGGCTGGACCAACGCCTGGTGGTTGTAGCTCAGTTGGTAGAGCGCTGGCTTGTGGTGCCGGATGTCGCGGGTTCGAGTCCCGTCATCCACCCTTCAGAAACTGAACAGTCGAATCCTCTCGAGGCTCTCGACACCCCGTGGACGACGACGGTCTTCAACGACCCCGTCAACCTCATGTCGTACGTGACCCACGTGTTCCGTACGTACTTCGGCTACCCCAAGCCGGAGGCGGAGCGGCTGATGCTGCTCGTGCACCATGAGGGCAGGGCCGTCGTCGCAACGGGTCGCCGCGAAGAGATGGAACGCCACACCGAGGCCATGCACGAGTACGGTCTGTGGGCGTCGGTCGTGCGGGCATGATCGAGCTCGAACTGACCGACATCGAGCGCGGGCTTCTGCGGACCCTGCTGACCGAGTACGACGAACTCGTGCAGGCCGACGACGGCGATCCGGTGCTCGATCGACTGTTTCCGGTGGCGTACCGCGATGATCCGGATGCCGCGGCCGAGTTCGCCCGCTACACCCGTTCCGGCCTGGTCGACCACAAGACGGCGAACGCCGGAGCCGTGGCCGCCGCCCTCACCGAGGCGGGGGTTCTGCGGCTCGACGACGATTCCGCGGGGCGCTGGCTTCCCGTGCTGACGGACCTGCGCCTGGTCGTCGCCGACCGGATCGGCATCACGGCCGACGACGACCCGGTCCCGGACGATGCTCTCGGCGAGGTGTACCACTGGCTGGGCAACCTGCAGTCGTACCTGATCGATGCCCTCGACGCGCTGGCGGATCGGCCGTGACCGTGCAGCTCGACGCTGCCGCTTTCGAGAAGATCGTGATCGATGAACTGGATCAGCTTCCCGATGAGATGGTCGATGGCCTCGAGAACATCGTCTTCGTGGTCGAGGACCGTCCCGAGGACGGCACCCTCGACCTGCTGGGGGAATATCAGGGCGTCGCATTGACCGACCGGGGCCAGTACGGTTTCGGCGAGCTGCCCGACCGCATCGTCCTGTTCCGCGAGCCGCTGCTGGCGATCTGCGAGGACGAGGCCGAGTTGCGGGACGAGATCCACGTGACCCTCGTGCACGAGATCGCCCACTTCTATGGGATCGACGACGACGAGTTGCACCGGCTCGGCTGGGGCTAGCCCTGTCAACCTGAGACGGCGCCTCGCGCGTCGTCAGAGTATGACCGTGAAAACAGCGCTGCTCCCTGTCTCAGCGATCCTCGTGATCGCGCTCACCGCGTGCACCCCGGGTGGTGGTGGATCCGGCGGATCCCCCGCCGCCCTCACCGGCGCGGACTGCATTCCCGGCGACTGGACCGCCGACCTCGATGACCTCGGCGGCCAGCTCGCGGCGTATTTCGTCGAGAAGGGTCTGGGCGAGGACCTGACCGTCGCGGTGACCGGCAGCGAAGAGGCCACGTTCACCGCGGATCACACGGCCACGGCGACCGATGACGCGGTCTTCACGTTCACGGGCTCGCGAGCGGGTGCTCCGATGACGATGACGCAGACCCACGAGGGCGGCTTCACGTCCGACTGGAAGCTGACCGGGGACACGTTCGACTTCCAGAATTTCGACGGCCAGCATTATTCGATCACGACCACGGTCGAGATCAACGGCACCACGACGACACTGCCTGTGTCGACCGAGGACTACGCGAACGACATCCCGATCACGACCGATTGCACCGGCGATGTGATGACCATGAAACCGGAGAACAGCCCGTTCACCACCACCTGGCACCGGGACTAGACGATCACGTCGGCGAGCGAGCGCGGGTGCTCGTTCGCCGCGTGAACGCGTTCCTGCGCGGCCCACTCGCGCCAGTGCGAGGCGAACTGGGGCTCCCGCGCGAGCGCACGGCGGCGGCGCTCCGGCGCAGGCAGTTCCAGCCAGAACCCGAACGTCGCGAGAGCCCGGTTGGCGCGGCTGAGGGCGCCGCATCCCTCGATCACGATCGGCCGATCGGGGTCGACCGGATGCCACTCCGCGGGCCGCTCGGCCGTCCAGTCCCAGCGGGTCCAGCCCGGATCGTGCGCGCGCAGCACCGTCTCGGAGACCGCAGCGCTGCCGGCGGCGAGCCCATGCCATCCGGGATAGAGGTCGTCCAGGCTGACGAGCTGCGCACCGAGCAGCGGCGCGAGCTCGCGCGCGAAGGTCGTCTTGCCGGCACCGGATCGCCCGTCGATCAGCACGACCGGCCGGGGGCCGGAGGCGGTCGCCGCCGCGGCGAGCCGGTTCAGGTCAGCTGCCAAGGGACGACCAGCTTCCGGAGAGCAGCGCCGCTGCGAGCCCGGCTGCCCCGATGGCGAGGCCGAGCAGGCTGAAGGCGACATCCCACGTCGCGAACCGAGCGGGGCGCGCCCACGTGCGCGGGATGCCGCTGCCGAACCCCCGCGCCTCCATCGCGATCGCGAGGGCGCCGCCGCGCCGCAGGGCGATCACCAGCATCGAGAACGCGGTGCCCACGACTCCGGCAACCGGGTTGCGGTCGCCGATGCCTCGGGCCCGCCGGGCCAGCACGACCGTGCGGCGGTCGTCGGCGGCCAGACCGATCAGCCGTGTCGCGGCCAGCGCGCCGAGCACGAATCGGGAGGGCAGCTTCAGAGTCTGCGCCAGGGCGTCGGCGAGCTCGGCCGGATCGATGGTGATGAACAGCACGAGCGCGGGCAGGCCTATCGCCAGCACACGCAGGCCCGTCGCCGCGGCGAGCAGCAGCGAGCCTTCGCTGATGCGGGCGAGCAGGAACTCGGCGTAGACCGTGCCGGAAGTCCGGCCGTAGAGCGCGATGGTCACGGCGGCGAGCGGGGCGGCGACCCACAGGGGCAGGGTGCGCATCCAGAACGTGCGGGCCCGGATGCGCAGGAGCGGGATGAGCGCCAGTTCGAGGGCGAGGGCGACTCCGGCCGACACCGGGTCGAGGGTGATCAGCAGGCAGACCGCGATCGCGGCGGAGGCGATGAGCTTGGCGACCGGGTTGATCCTCATGACAGTTCGACCCGCCGGTCGGCGAGCGCATCGACGAACTCCGGATCATGTGTCATCGCCACCACCGCCCTGCCCTCGTCGACGAGCCCTCCGATCAGGAGGACCAGCTCGGCCCAGGTCACTGCGTCCTGTCCGAACGTGGGTTCGTCGAGCACCAGCATCCGCGGCGCGGTGGCGAGTGCCGTGGCGACGCTGAGACGGCGCTGCTCCCCGCCCGAGAGCGTGAACGGGTTCGCCCGGGCGAGTGCGGTCAGGCGCAGCCGCTCGAGCAGTTCGTCGGTGGAATCCAGCGGCATCTTGAGGGCGCGTGGCCCAACCTCGAGTTCGTCGCGGACGGTCGTCGCGACGAACTGGTGCTCCGGGTTCTGGAACACCGTGCCGATGAGCGGCAGCAGGTCGCGCGAGCGCCAGCGGTGCGGCGAGCCGCGGCCGAAGGCGTCGAGCGTTCCGGCGACGGGCGGCAGCAGGCCGGCCAGCGTGAGACCGAGAGTCGTCTTGCCCGATCCGTTGGGGCCCGTTACGGCAAGCAGTTCGCCTGCCGCGACGGAGATGTCGAGCCCCGCCCGCACGACGCCGCCGTCCCGGCCGACGGCGAGTCCGACGGCTGTCTCGACCGTCTCGGGGGCGGGACGGTGCTTGACCGGCGCAGCCGGTCCGCGGCCGGGTACCCAGATGCCCGCAGCGGCCAGCTCGGCACCCCGCCGGCGCAGAACGTCTGCCGGGTCGCCGTCCGCCAGCACGCCCTGGGGGGTGATCACGACGACACGGTCGACGATCGGCAGCCAGGCAGACACCCGGTGCTCGACGACGACCAGGCTGGAACCGCGGGCCGACAGCGCGCGGCCCACGGTATCCCGGACCTCGCTGACCCCGTCCGGGTCGAGGTTCGCCGTCGGCTCGTCGAGCAGCAGGACCCGCGGGCGCATCGCCAGAACGCTCGCGATCGCCAGACGCTGCTTCTGCCCGCCGGTGAGCGCGTTGGTGGGGTGATCGTGGGGCAGGTCGAGGCCGACCGAGGCGAGGGCTTCGGCGACCCGGGTCCAGATCTCGGCGCGCGGGACGCCGAGGTTCTCGCAGCCGAAGGCGACCTCGTCCCCCACGCGGGACATCACGACCTGCGAGTCGGGGTCCTGCAGCACAAGCCCGACCTGACCCCGCGCCGCGGACGGCTGCTGACCGTCGATCCTCAGGTGGCCGAGCTGCTCGCCCTCGTCGTCGCCGAGAACCCCGGCGAGCGCACGCAGCAGCGTCGACTTGCCCGCGCCGGAGGCCCCGAGCAGCAGCACGCGCTCCCCCGGCTCGATGTGCAGGTCGAGATCGCGGATCGCCCACGCCTTGCGCGCCGCATGGCGCCAGCCCCAGCCGTCCGCGCGGATGCCTTCGGCGCTCGTCAGACCCGCTCCGCCTCACGCCCGGCCGCGAACCGGCGCAGTGCGCCCGTGCGGGCGAGCGCCTTCACCAGCGCCCACGAGCCAATGCCCGCGATCAACGCACCGCTGAGCGCAGCCGAGATCGTGTAGATCACGACGAACGGCACGTCGGCGCCCTGGTACCAGAAGATCCAGTCGTTGATGCCGGCCACGACTCCGGCAGCTGCGCCCGAGAGCGCGGCGACCGGCCACGACCAGCTGCGGTACAGGAATGCCGCGAAGACGAGCTCGACGGCGAGACCCTGCACGAGGCCGCTTTCGAGGACCTGGAATCCCCACTGGGCGCCGAGCAACATCGACACGGCAGCGGCGACGAGTTCGCCGAACAGCGCCGCGCCCGGCTTGCGGATGATCAACGCCGCCAGCGGACCGGCGAGCAGCCACGGACCGTAGTTGAGCGCTTGGAGTCCGGGCAACGCCGCGCCGAGCGGCGTGAAGATGCCGCTCGCGAGATTCCAGCCGAAGAAGAGGACTCCGCACGCCACCGCGATGACGGCCGCGATGACGATGTCGACGACGCGCCAGCGCAGGCTGGGCTTGGTGCTGGCCTTGATCAGAGTTGTTGCAGTCATTTCACGTGCCTTTCGAGTGAAAGTGCACGGGTTTCGAGATGCCTCCCTGCGCCGGCATGATCCGGATCAGGTTCGACGGTCGGAGCGTGGATCGCTCCCTCTCAGCCCGGCCTACCGGACTCCCGTGTTCGG
>JAODAS010000104.1 GCA_025463555.1 Schumannella sp. | reverse complement strand
GACCGACCTCGCGGGGCCCGCGGCTGCGGCGGCCTCGGCCGGGTCGCCGCCGGCGACCACCGCCAGCACCCCGGCACCGAACGACTCGAGCTTCTTCTCGCCGACCCCCGAGATCGTCCCCAGTTCGGCAAGGGTCGACGGCTGCGTCAGTGCGATGCCGCGCAGCGTCGCATCGCCGAACACGATGTACGCCGGAACCCCCTGCTCGCGCGCAACGCCCGCGCGCCACTCGCGCAGCTTCTCGAACAGCGGCCGCGCGCCCTCGGGCAGCTCCGCCCCCGCCGACGATTTGCGAGAAGCACGCGCCGGCCGCGCCACCTCGCGCCGCAGCATCACGGTGCGCCCGCCACTGAGCACCTCGGCTGAGGCGTCGGTGATCACGAGGGTTCCGTACCCGTCGGTGTTCACGGCGAGCAGCCCCTGCGCGAGGAGTTGCCGCACCACCCCGCGCCATTCCTGTTCGGACAGCTCGGTCCCGATGCCGTAGGTCGTCAGCTCGGAGTGCCCGTTCGTGCGCACGCGCTCGGTGTCGCGCCCGAGCAGCACGTCGATGAGGTGCCCGGCGCCGAAGCGCTGATTCTTCTCTCGCCACAGGCGCACCACGGTGGACAGCAGCTTCTGTGCGGGCACGGTGCCGTCGAACGATTCCGGCGGCGACAGGCAGGTGTCGCAGTTGCCGCACGGCTCGCTCTCTTGCCCGAAGTAGCGCAGCAGCTGCACCCGACGGCACGAGACCGTCTCGCACAGGGCGAGCATCGCGTCGAGGTGCTGCGTCTGCCGCCGCTTGTGCGCCTGATCGCCGTCGCCCTCGTCGATCATGCGGCGCTGCTGGACGACGTCTTGCAGCCCGTACGCGAGCCATGCCGTCGACGGAAGCCCGTCGCGACCGGCGCGACCGGTCTCTTGGTAGTACCCCTCGACGCTCTTGGGCAGGTCGAGGTGGGCGACGAACCGCACATCGGGCTTGTCGATGCCCATTCCGAACGCGATGGTCGCCACCATGACGATGCCGTCTTCGCGCAGGAACCGGGACTGGTTGCGCTGGCGCACCTGCGCGGACAGACCCGCGTGGTAGGGCAGCGCCTCGATCCCCTCTGCCACAAGCGCATCCGCGGTTTTCTCGACCGATGCCCGCGACAGGCAGTAGACGATGCCGGCATCGCCGGGGTGCTCGGTGCGCAGCAGCGACAGCAGCTGCGCGAGCGGCTGGTTCTTGCCCTCGATGCGGTACTGGATGTTGGGCCGGTCGAAGCTCGCAACGAACTGCTGCGCATCGCGCAACTGCAGCCGCTCGACGATCTCGCGCCGGGTGGCGTCTGTCGCGGTGGCGGTCAGGGCGATGCGGGGAACCGACGGCCACCGCTCGTGCAGCACCGACAACTGCAGGTAGTCGGGACGGAAGTCATGCCCCCACTGCGCCACGCAGTGCGCCTCGTCGATCGCGAACAACCCGATCTGCACGCGGTCGAGCAACTCGAGCGTCGACGAGATCTTGAGCCGCTCGGGCGCGAGGTAGAGCAGATCGATCTCGCCCGCGACCAACGCGGCCTCGACCGCGCGGCGCTGGTCGGCATCCTGGGTCGAATTGAGGAACGCGGCCCGGACGCCGACAGCCGACAGCGCGTCGACCTGATCTTGCATGAGCGCGATCAGGGGCGAGATGACGACGCCCGTACCGGGACGCACGAGTGCCGGAATCTGGTAGCAGAGCGACTTGCCCCCGCCAGTCGGCATGAGCACGAGCGCGTCGCCGCCCGCGAGGACCCGGTCGACGATCTGAGCCTGCTCACCCCGGAACGACTCGTACCCGAAGACGCGATGCAGCACCTCGAGGGCGACGTCGCCGCCCGCCCGCGCGGGAGCGGGAGCAGTCGAGGTCATGCGCCCACCCTACGTCGCGCATCCGACCCCGACCGCCCCACGTCGGTCGCTGTGGACCGTGCTAGATGACGACCACCAGGGAAGGCCAGGAACGCGAGTTCACGAAGCCGTCGCCCGCGAAGGTCGCCGTCAGCAGGTGCACTCCGCGGGTGAGCTTCGGCAGCTTCACCGAGTCGCGTCCGTGGTCTCCCGCGCCGAGCTCGATCGTGGCGATCGCGGTGCGACCGTCGTAGACCGTGACGGTGCCGACCGGCTCCGAGCCGTCCGCGGCCACGACGCGCGCCGTGTACTCCAGGTTGCGTCCGCCGAACGAGACGATGCGGTTCGGCGCACCGTACGCCGTGGTCCTCACCGGCTCGACCGGAACGGCGACCACGATCGGGACCGCGACGCTCGTTCCACCCGGAGCGGTGACGGTCAGCGTCTGCGGCCCGCTCACGCCGTCGGGAATCGTGATCGTCACCGTCGCGCGACCCTGCTCGTCGGTGGTGTCGACGATGGCCGGGTCGATCGCCGCCGAGCCGAGGATGGTGCCGCCGAGCGAGACCTCCGCGTTCCCGCCGGCCGGGCCGCCGTTGCTGAACAGCAGCGACGACAGCGTCAGGGTCACCGACTCGCCTGCCGTGTACGCGACTCCGTCGGCCGGAGCGCTCAGGGTGACACCGACCGCCCGCTGGGCGAGATCCGGCGAGACAGGCGAGTTCTGCTTGATGTAGTCGACGAAGGCATCGAGGTCGATGCGACCCGAGTCGGCCTTGTTCGTGCCCTGCGTGAACGCGGTGAACGCGTCACCGCCGGCCGCGAGGAACGAGTTCGTGACCACGTGGATGACCTGATCCGGCGTCACCTTCACGCCGCCCAGGTACATCGTGGTGATGTGCGAACCCGCCGCTGCGGCCGGGTCGTAGGTGTACGAGAAGCCGTCCGACACCCCCAGCTTCAGGAACGGCCGGGCCGATCCGGCGGGCTGCCACTGCTGCTCGAGCACCGCCTTCAGCTGCGCACCGGTCAGGTCGATCGTCGTCAGCGTGTTGGCGAACGGCTGCACCGTCGCCGCCTCGCGGTAGTTGACCGAGCCTTCGGGATCCCCCGCACCGGTGGACGCCTTCAGCAGGTCGGTCCGGATGCCGCCCGGGTTCATGAGCGCGAGTTGCGTGCCCAGGTCCTGGGTTGCGGCCAGCTGCGCATCCGCGATCAGGTTGCCGATCGTGGATTCGCCTCCGCGGTTCTCACTGCCGCCGGACTGCTTCGCCCGGGTGATGTCCTGCGTGATGGTGCCGAGCGCGACGTTGCCGAGGACGGCCGCCTTCGCGACCGCATCGGCGACGATCGCGGCGACCACCGGATCCGGATCGGCCGCACCGGGCAGATTGAGGATCTCGGCGTCGGCGCTGATCAGGTCACCCGTCTCGGGGTCCACCTTCAGCACGGTGTGCGCGAACTTCTCGCCGTACTGTCCGCTCGAGATCACCAGGCGCGTGTCGTTCGTACCGGGGATCGGGATCTCGTGGTCGTAAGCGAGGTGCGTGTGTCCGGAGATGATCATCTGGATGTGCGGGTCGGCTCCCATGACGATCCTGCCGAACCGCGAATCGTCGGTCGAACTCGCGAGAGCCGGAGTCGCGGCACCCTCGTGCACGAGCAGCACCAGCACGTCGGCCTCACCGTTCGCGGCGTTGCCGTCCGTGAGCTCGCCCGCCACGCGGTTGACCTCGCTGACGACGGGTTTCACGTCCAGGGTCGCGATGCCGGCCGGGCTGACCAGCGTGGGCAGGTCCTCGGTGACCGCGCCGATGAAGCCGACGGTGACGCCGTCGTACTGCTTCAGCTCGTACTCCTGGAAGGCCGGCTTGCCGGTGCTCTTGTCGTACAGGTTCGCCGCGAGGTACGGCCAGTCGGCTTCCGGCAGGATGCGGTCATCCACATCGGCGCGACCCTGATCGAACTCGTGGTTGCCGAACGAGCTGGCGTCGAGCCCGATCGCGTTGAACGCGTCGATGGTCGGCTGATCCTGCTGGATGAACGACGTGAACGTCGACGCGCCGATCAGGTCACCGGCAGCGACGAAGGCCGTGTTCGGATTGGCCGCGCGGTACTTCTTCACGACGCCAGAGAGCACAGCCGCACCGCCCGCCGGCGCGATCGCCTCGAGCCGGCCATGGAAGTCGTTGATGCTCAGCAGGTCGATCGTCACCGGCACCATGGCGGTGTCGAAGCCGACGACGACCGGGTCGTGGTCACTCGAGCGGAACGGGGTCCCCGCCTCGGTCGCGGCGAACGCGTAGCCGCGGTCACCCCACTCGGCCGAGTTGATTCCCCACACCCCGACGCCCGTCACGGCCGACACCATCGACGGGGTGACGAACGCGTGGTCCAGCGACCCGAGTGCTCCGTTGAAGGAGTACGTGTACTGCCCCTGGGCCTTCTGGGGCACCAGGTCGGTGAGACCGGCCGCGGTCAGCACCTGCACCGGGTCCTCCTGGCCGTACGAGTTGAAGTCGCCGAGCAGGATGACGTCGTCGCCCTTGGTCGCGTCGGCGGAGATGTCAGCGATCCAGGCGACGAGGCGATGAGCCTGCGCGACGCGTTCCGCGTTGAAGAAGCCCTGCCCGTCGGCCGGTTCCGGCCCGGCGTTCGCGGGCGGGGTCTTCGACTTGAGGTGGTTCGCCACCACGGTCACGATCCGGTGGCCGACATCGAACGTCTGGGCGACCGGTTTGCGGGCGATGTCCCACACGTCATCGGTGTCGGCGAAGCTGTCGCCGACGCGCTCGGCGACGGCCGGCTTGTAGATGATCGCGGTGGTGATCACGTCGGTGGCGCCCGCGGTGGCGAGCGCGGCCGGCGTGGGCACGTACGCCCAGGTTCCGGCGCCGGCGGCGGCGTTCAGGCCGGACACCAGGTCGGCGAGCGCGGTATCGACCGGGTCGCCGTATGCAACCGAGTTCTCGACCTCTTCGAGGGCGACGATGTCGGCGCCGAGACCGTTGATGGCGGAGACGATCTTGGACTTCTGCGTGGCGAGCTGGGCTGCCGTCGCGGCACCGCGCGCATCCGGATTCTGGCTGCTGAGGGTGGTGAAGTAGTTGAAGACGTTGAAGCTGCCGAACTGCACGTCGCCGCCCACGGCGGGAGCGGCCGAGGGTCGCGGGTTCGCAGCCGTGAACGTGGGCTTGTAGGCGGCATCGCTCGCGTCGGTCAGCGGCACCTGCGGCTGCAGCCGCCACTGCGAGAACCCGTAGCCGAGCACCATCGGCTTGGCCGGCGCCACGAGGGTGTCGCCCAGGCGCACCACCGTGTTCTTCGTGAGGTAGGGCTGCTCGCCGACGTGCGCGGCCGCGTCGACGCGGATGCTGTACCCGTCATCGATCAGGATGCGGCGGGCCGCGTTGTCCGCCGCGATGGCAGTCGCGTCGGCCGACCCGGCATCCGCGACCTCGGTGGGCGTGATCGCCGACTTGCCCGCACTCAGCCACAGCGAGCCGAAGTTGTAGAGCTCATGCGTCGACGCGAGCACGTACGTGCCGGAGGGCTGCACCAGCATGCCCTCGTATGCCTCCCGGTCGGCGCCGAGCACGGTGTCGGGCAGATCGACGGCTGCCGGGAGCCCCGCGCCCGCCTGCACGACCGTGTAATTCGCGGCTGCCGTCGCCGAGATCTGCGTCTGGTCCTGGAACTCGCTCGCCGTACCCGTTACCTGGATCTCGTCGCCGATCGACACCGCCGGGTTCGCCGCGTTGAAGAACACGAAGATGCCGTCGGATGCGCCCGCAGGACCCTCGGCCGCGGGGTCGGCGGCCTCCAGGTACAGCCCGCGGTAGTTGCTGGGCGCACCGTAATAGGCGGTGACCACGCCCTCCACCGTGACCGTCTGGCCGGCCATCGGAGTCGCGGCGCCCGTGCCCTGCACGGCGGCGATGGGAACAGGTTCGGCGGCGACCGCAGGGGTCGCGACCAGGGCCGTGACGGCGAGGGCGGTTGCGGTCGAAACGGCGAAAAGGGCTGAGAGGTGTTTCATGACGAGTCGTTGCTCCGGGGTTCGGTGGACAGCGGGTTCGTCGGGTTACCCCCGATCGGGGGCCGTGTTCACCGTACGTCGGGTGCGCGCGAAAGCCAAACGTTGCACGAAATGTTCACCTCGGCTTCGCGCTAGCGTGGCGGGATGCTGGTGGTGATCGTGGGTCTGGTCAGCGCCGTCATCTTCGGCACGGCCGACTTCTTCGGCGGGCTCGCGTCGAAGCGCGTCTCGCCGGTGCGCGTCGTGGCGATCTCGGCGACGATCGGTCTCGCCGTGCTGTCGATCGCGACGCTCCTGGTCGGCGGCCGGTTCTCGTGGGAGGCCGTGCTCTGGGGCGGGCTGAGCGGTGTCGTCGGATCGGTCGCGATCCTGACCCTGTACGCCGCGCTCGCGATCGGCCCGATGAGCATCTTGTCGCCGCTCACGGCCGTGATCTCCGCCGTCGTGCCCGTGACCTGGGGGCTGCTGCAGGGCGAACGGCTCTCGCTGCTGGGGTACGTCGCGCTCGGCATCGCGCTCGTCGCGGTCGTGCTCGTCGGGTTCGTGCCGGAGAAGGGGGCCGTGCGTCCGTCGCTGCGCGGCGTCGGCTACGCGGTCGTCTCCGGAGTGCTCATCGGCGTACTGCTGATCCTGCTGAACCAGGCGCCGTCCGACTCGGGCCTGCTGCCGCTGGTGTTCAACCGCGCCAGCTACCTGGTGATCCTGTGGGGCATCGTGCTGGTGCTTCTGCTGCGCGGCCGCGTCCGCGGGGACGGGCCCGCGCCGAGCATCCGGCCCGTTCTGCCCCTGATCATCGGCGCCGGCATCTCGGACTCGCTCGCCAACACCCTGATCATCGTCGGCCTGCGCCTCGGTGACCTGAGCGTCATCGCCGTGCTGACGGCCCTGTACCCGGCCGGCACCATCGCGCTCGCCGCGATCGTGCTGCGCGAGCGGATCGCCCCCGTCCAGTGGGCGGGCCTCGCCCTCGCGCTGGTGGCCGCGGCGCTCCTCGCGCTCGCCTGACCGGGCCCCCCCGCCGACGCCCCGCCGCCCGTCTGCCAAAAATGCCCCGTGCGGACGGATCCACACGGGGCATTTCTGTCAGATCGGGCGCCTAGTTGCCGGCGAGCTCCGCGATGACGGCGTCGCCGGGCGCCACCGAGATCCATTCGGCCGTGATGTCGGCGCGCTGCAGCAGCTCTTCGGTGCGGCGGCGGCGGTTGCGCGGCACGAGCGTGACGACCATGCCCTCCTTGCCGGCGCGGCCGGTGCGGCCCGAGCGGTGCAGATACGACTTGTACTCGTCGGGCGCGTCCGCCTGGATCACCAGGGCGATGTCATCGACGTGGATGCCGCGGGCGGCGACGTCGGTCGCGACCAGCGCGTCGACGCGTCCACTGGTGAACTTCTCCAGTGCACGCGTGCGGCGTGACTGGTTCAGGTCACCGTGGATGCTCTCGGCGCGGATGCCCGCGTCGTCGAGCACGTCGGCCAGCATCTCGGCGAAGGCGCGGGTGCGCGCGAACACGAGCTTCTTCCCGGGGCCGGACGCCAGCTCGATCAGCACCTGCTGCTTGTCGCGCTGGTCCATGAGCAGCACGCGGTGCTGGATGGTTCCGCTGGCCTGGTCTTCACCGGCGACTTCGTGCACGCTCGGGTCGACCAGGTACTTCTCGACGATCTCGGCGACACCCTTGTCGAGCGTTGCCGAGAACATCAGCTTCTGGCCGCCGGGGGCGGTGCGATCGAGGATCTCCTGCACCGGCTCGGCGAAGCCCAGCTCGCACATGTGGTCGGCCTCATCGAGCACGGTGATGATCGTCTGCGACAGGTCGAGCTTGCCCTGGGCGGCGAGGTCGCCGACGCGACCGGGGGTGCCGATCACGATGTCGACGCCGCGCTGCAGCGCACCGAGCTGGCGTGCGTACGGCACGCCGCCGTAGATCTGCGTGGTGAAGAGCCCCACGCTGCGCGCGATCGGCTGCACCGTGCGGTCGATCTGCAGAGCCAGCTCGCGGGTGGGGGCCAGGATGAGGGCGCGCGGTGCGCGCCCGAAGACGCGACGCTCCTTGTTACCGGCCTGCATCTCGAGCAGGCGCTCGACGAGCGGTGCGCCGAAGGCGATCGTCTTGCCGGAACCGGTGCGGCCGCGCCCCAGCACGTCGCGCCCGGCGAGCACGTCGGGAATCGTCGCCGCCTGAATCGGGAAGGGTGTCTCCGCCCCCAGCTCGACGAGCTCGCGCACGATGTTCTGGCCGAGGCCGAGGTCCGCGAACGTGATGCCGTCGGTCTCGCCTGCCGTGATGGCCTGCGCTTCGAGGCGCTCGAGGACTACGTCTTCTTGCGGCGCGTGCGGCGTGCGGGCGTCGTGCTCGAAGGAGCGCGTCGGGCGGCCCGGACGCTCGTCGCGGTCGTACGAGCGCGGAGGGCGCTCGGTGTAGTGCTCGGCACGCTCGCGAAGCTGACGAGTCGGGCGCTCCGCGTGCGCACGGTGCGGGCGCTCCTCGAAGGTGCGGCGCGGGCGCTCGCGGTCATCCGTGCGCGGGGCGCGGTCGTCGCGGTCGTAGGTGCGGGCCGGGCGCTCGGTGCGCTCGCCGCGCTCCTCGTAGCGGGGACGTTCCGTGCGCTGGTCCTCGCGCGCGGGACGGGCGTCCTTGCCGCGGGGCTCCCAGTTCGGGCGGCCGTCGGCGGCGCGCTTGGGCGCCGCGCTGCGGTCCCAGTCACGCTTCGGTGCCGCATCGCGCTTCGGTGCCGCATCGCGCTTGGGGGCGTAGCCCTCGCGCTTCGGGGCGGCGCGATCGAAGTCGCGCTTCGGCGCCCATCCTTCGCGCTTCGGCGCCCAGCCCTCACGCTTCGGGGCGTAGCTGCCGCGTTCGGGGCGTGCCGCGCTGTCGCGCGAGTAGCCGCCGTCACGTGCGGGGCGCTCGTCGCGCTGCGGGCGGTCGGTGCCGGCGCCGCGCGGGCGCTCGGATGTCGCGCCACGGGCGACGCGCTCGTCGGAGTTCCAGCGCGGCTTCTTGGCCGCCCCGGTCGCCGGGGTCACGTCGCCGGGGCGATGCCCGCGGTGCTTGGCGCTCTTGCTGCCCGGCTTGCGCACGGACGTGTCCGCGGACGCGCGGAACGGGCGGGGAGTTTTGTTCTGAGGCATGACTGTCTGTTTCTTCCGGTGTTCGTACACAGAGTGCAGCGCGGTGCTTCTGAGTCGAAAAGACCACGAAGCGCAGCGATGAGAACCCGGGCGAAGTTGACCGGGGCCGTTTTCCTATGCGTTGCAAACGTTGCAACTGGATAACCTCGCGCAGGGAATGCCCTGGCGATCCGGCCCGATCGACATACAGTGATGCGCGCGGCTGAGCCGCTTTGTCGAGAGCCGACCTGAGAACGATAGCGGATGCGACTGGGAACCGCATTAGTATTCGACCTCATGCGCGCAGGCCGGATCGCGAGGGGGCGGATCGCGAAGCGCCCGGCGGGCATCCTCGC
>JAODAS010000081.1 GCA_025463555.1 Schumannella sp. | reverse complement strand
GCGGGCGTGCTCCTCCATCGAGCTGGCGATCGCGTTGGCGAGCAGCGTGGTGCCCCGCACGATGCCGATGCCGGTCTCGTCGCAACTCGTCTCGATGCCCAGCACGAGCGGTTCGCTGGTTGAGTAGCGCGCAGCGCGTGTCGAAACCACCCCTACACCACCTTGAGTTTCATGGTGAGCGCGTCCACGCCCTGGCCGTAGTAGCTCTTGCGCACCGACAACTCCTCGAAGCCCAGCTCGCGGTACAGCGCCTGTGCGGCCTCGTTGTCGACCCGCACCTCGAGGAACAGTTCCTCAGCCCCGCGTCGCCGTGCTTCGTCGATCAGCGTGCTCAGCAGGCACCGTGCGATCCCCTGTCGCCGTGCCTCGGGCGCGACCGTCACCGTCTGGATGTCGCCCTGCCCGGTCCCGAGCGGGGCCAGCAACCCCGCGTACGCGACGATCGCGCCGTCCTCCCCCGTCTCGACCAGGTAGTGGCCGTAGGGGTTCGCGAGCTCCGACGCCATGGTGGCGGAGGACCAGGCGTCGTCGGGGTAGATCGCCGTCTCGAGCGCCATCAACGCGTCGAGGTCCTCAGGGGTTGCGCGCCTCATCCGGTGACCCGTTTCGGGCCGGGGCTGGGTGTGACATCGGGGGCGCGCAGATAGAGGGGAGCGTCTGCGGCGAAGGGGCGTCCGAGCGTGCGCAGGCGACCGGCCAGCAGGCCGAGCGAGGCGGCGCTGATGGCGGTCGCATCGATCCGGTCGAACCGGGCGTAACCGTCGACGGCGGTTGCCAGATCTTCCGGATGCGCGAGGTGCGGCCCGGTGACGAGCACGGGGACGCCGTCAGGGTCCATCCCGTCGTAGGTGGACCACGCGACCTCGCGGCGACGCGCGTCCGTGACGACGAGCACCGGGGTGGCCCATTCCCACGCGACGGCGTCGTGCGAGGCGAGAGGGAGTATCGGGATCTCGCGGCCGGCGGCGAACGCGTAGGCGGCCGCGATGCCGACCCGCAGCCCCGTGAAGGGCCCCGGTCCCATGCCGGCCACGACGCCGGTGATCTGATCGGGCCCCGCGCCGGCCTGTGCCAGGGCGTCGGCGATCAGGCGTCCGATCGCCTCGGCGTGACTGCGCGTGTCGAACTCGTCGGCGCTGCCCAGGACGCGGCCGGCGTCGACGACCGCGACGCTGGCTCCTGCCGAGGTGTCGATCGCGAGCAGCACGGGTCCGAGCCTAGAACGCGGCGGTCCAGGGCGTCGCGTCGAGGTCCTTCCAGCGGTCGCCCACTCCCGCGATGCGCACGTGGCGTGGGGAGTCCTCCGCGAGCGGGTCGCCACCGTGGGGACGCTCGATCATGAGCTCGATGCGGTCGCCGGCATCGTCGAGCTTGCCTGCGCCCCACTCGACGACGACGATCGAGTGCTCCCAGTCGAGATCGAGGTCTTCGAGCTCGACGGCGGTCGCCAGGCGATAGGCATCGACGTGCACTAGGGGGGTGCCAGATGTCGTGGGATGCTCCCGTGCGAGAACGAACGTCGGGCTGGTGATCGCCTCGCGAGTGCCGAGGGCTGCGCCGAGCCCGCGCGTGAACGTCGTCTTCCCCGCGCCGAGTTCTCCGTCGAGTTGTACAAGATCGCCGGCGCGCAGCAACGGCGCGAGGCGTGCCCCGAGTGCCTCCATCGCCTCGGCGTCGGGGATGACGAGCTCGATCACGGCACGGGTATCCGCGGAATGCGCGGGCCGACCCGCGTCACGATCTCGTAGTTGATGGTGCCTGCCCAGGCCGCCCATTCTTCAACGCTCGGGGCGCCGGTCGCCGAGTCGCCCCAGAGCACGACCTCGTCGCCGACCCGCACCGGCGAATCCCCGACGTCCACCAGGAACTGGTCCATCGCGATGCGGCCGACCACCGGTTGGCGCGTTCCGGCGATCAGCACCTCCGCCCGGTTCGACGCGGCGCGGGGTACGCCGTCGGCATATCCCAGCGGCACGAGGGCGAGCGTGGTCGGGCGCTGCGTGCGGTGCGTGAATCCGTAGCTGACGCCGGCCCCGGCGTCGACCCGGCGCACGTTGGCGACCGTCCCGGCCAGCGTCATGACGGGTCGCAGGCCGAGTGCTGCGGCATCCACCCCGTCGGCGGCGGGCAGGCCGTACATCCCGATCCCCGTGCGAACGAGGTCGAACCGCAGTTCGGGGCGCCTGATCGCGGCCTCGGTCGCGGCCAGGTGACGCAACTCGGGAGCCAGCCCGGCATCCGCCGCCTGACTCAGCAGCGCCTCGAACAGCGCCAGTTGCGCGTCGTCGTCGGCACGGCTCGTGTTCGACAGGTGGGAGAAGATGCCCCGCACCCGCACCCCGAGCTCGACGGCACGCGCGAATGCGGCGGGTGCGTCCTCCGGCTCGAAACCGTTGCGGCTGAGCCCCGTGTTCAGCTTGAGCTGCACGGTGGCGCCGGCGGTCGCGGCGCGGTCGAGCTGATCCAGCGTGCTGATGCCGAGGTCGACACCCGCGTCGACCGCGGGGACGAAGTCGGTGGATGCGGCGTGCAGCCAGGCGAGCATCGGCGCGTCGATGCCGGCGGCGCGAAGGGCGAGCGCCTCCTCCAGATCTGCGACCCCCAGCCAGTCCGCACCGGCTTCGACGGCTGCGCGTGCGACGCCGAGCGCACCGTGCCCGTAGGCGTCGGCTTTGACCACCGCCATCGTCAGAGCGGGTGCGACCAGTGCGCGCAGCGTCTCGATGTTCGACCGCACGGCGCCGAGGTCGATGCGCGCCTCGCGCAGGCCGCGTCCCGTCGTGGGCGGATGCTCGCTCATGGATGCGGATGCGAGGGTTCGGTGCGCTCCGTGACGACCTGTGCGACCGCGACACCGGCGTCGTGCGACATGGACACGTGGATGTCGGTGATGCCCAGCTTCGCGACGATCTGGGCCGTGCCGCCGGAGAGCACGAACGACGGGTTGCCCAGTTCGTTGTTGACGATCACCATGTCGTGCCACTGCACGCCGCTGGAGTCGCCGAGCGACTTGATCAGCGCCTCCTTCGCCGCGAAGCGGCCCGCGAGCGAGCGCAGCGGCAGATCCCGTTCGCTCTCGGCGAACAAGCGCTCGAGCAGGGCAGGTGTTCGCACGAGGGCGTGCTCGAACCGCTTCAGGTCGACCACGTCGACGCCGATTCCCGCGATGCTCATGCCCTCATTCTGGTGGGGTGGCGCCGAGCGTGCATCTTTGCGCCGAGCGAGTGCGTCCAACCGTGCACGCTCGGCGCAAACGTGCACGGTGGGCGGGGTGCCGGCGCGGGCGCGCGGCCTACTCGACGGTGACGGACTTGGCGAGGTTGCGCGGCTGGTCCACGTCGAGGCCCTTGGCGGTGGCCAGCTCCATCGCGAAGATGTGCAGCGGTACGACACCCAGCAGCGGCTCGAACAGCGGGCCGGCGTACGGGATGCGGATGACCTCGTCCGCGAACGGCGCGACGGCCTTGTCCCCGAGTTCGGCGATCGCGATCACCCGGGCACCGCGAGCGCGGATCTCCTGGATGTTCGACACCACCTTCGGGTGCAGCGTGTTCTCGTGCCGCGGCGACGGAACCAGCACGATGACGATCTGACCCGGCTCGATCAGCGCGATCGGTCCGTGCTTCAGCTCGCCGGCCGCGAAGCCCTCCGCGTGGATGTACGCGACCTCCTTGAGCTTGAGGGCACCTTCCAGCGCGACCGGGTACCCGACGTGACGCCCGAGGAACAGCACGGACTGCGTGTCGCCCAGCCACGGAGTGAACTCGGCGATGCGCGACGCGGTCGACTCGAGCACCTGGTCGAGCTTCGCGGGGATGTTCTGCAGTTCCTCCAGTTGCGCAGCGACCTGCGCGGCATCCAGCGTTCCGCGGACGGCGGCGAGGTGCAGCCCCAGCAGGTACAGCGCCGTGACCTGCGCGACGAACGCCTTGGTGGATGCCACGGCGACTTCCGGCCCGGCGTGCGTGTAGAGCACGGCGTCGCTCTCCCGCGGGATGGTGGAGCCCTGGGTGTTGCAGATCGACAGCGTCCGGGCGCCGTTCTCTTTGGCGTACTTGACCGCCATGAGGGTGTCCATGGTCTCGCCGGACTGGCTGACCGAGACGACCAGGGTGCGCTCCGACAGCACGGGGTCGCGGTACCGGAACTCGTGCGAGAGCTCCACGTCGACGGGGATGCGCGCCCACGTCTCGATGGCGTACTTGCCGAGCATTCCGGCATACGCAGCGGTACCGCATCCGAGGATCACGACGCGATCGATGTCGGTCAGCGCCCCGGTCAGGTCGTCGAGCTCGGGAAGCGTCACCGCGCCCTCGTGCACCCGGCCGAGCAGCGTCTTGCCGACGGCTTCGGGTTCTTCGCTGATCTCCTTCTTCATGAAGGAGGGCCAGCCGCCCTTCTCGGCGGCGGTGGCATCCCAGGCGACCTCGAACTCGCGGGTCGGCACCGGGTTGCCGGCGAAGTCGGTCACCTCGACCGAGCCGGGGCGGATCGTGACGATCTCGTCCTGGCCGATCTCCATGGCGCGCTTGGTGTGCTCGACGAAGGCGGCGACATCCGACCCGAGGAAGTTCTCGCCGTCGCCGAGGCCGATGACCAGCGGCGAGTTGCGGCGAGCGCCGACGACGACGCCCGGGACGTCCTGGTGCATGACGAGCAGCGTGAAGGCGCCCTCGAGCCGTGCGACGACCCGCTGCATCGCGGTGGTCAGGTCGCCGGTCTTCTTGTAGACGTCGCCGACCATCAGGGCCGCCACCTCGGTGTCGGTCTCACTGGTGAAGCTGGCCCCGGCATCCACCAGTTCTTGTTTCAGTTCGGCGAAGTTCTCGATGATGCCGTTGTGGATGAGCGCGAGCTTGCCGTCGTCGCCGAGGTGCGGGTGCGCGTTGCCGTCGGTGGGTCCGCCGTGGGTGGCCCAGCGGGTGTGCCCGATGCCGGTGTGACCGTCGGGAAGCGGCGCCTCGTCGAGGTCGTCGGCGAGGATGCCGAGCTTTCCGGCGCGCTTGCGGGTGCCCAGGTGGCCCTCGTCGGTCAGCACGGCGATACCGGCGGAGTCGTACCCCCGGTATTCGAGCCGCTTCAGGCCGCCCAGCAGCACGTCGATGGTGCTGTTCGGTCCGACGTATCCCACGATTCCACACATGGGCTCGATTCTAGGCGGGACAGCCTGCCAGCCGCCTGCCAGCGCGGAGCTAGGCTTGCCGGGTGCCTGACACCACTCCGTTCCTGGAGATCGATCGCGGGGACTGGGCTGAACTGGCACCGAGCATGCCGGTGGCGCTGGACGAGTCGGACCTGCAGCGACTGCGCGGGGTGGGCGATTCTCTCGACCTGACCGAGGTGGCCGAGGTCTACCTGCCGTTGTCCCGGCTGCTCAATCTGTACGTGGCGGGGGCGCAGGCGACACGGGATGCGACGCAGACGTTTCTGCGGCAGGAGCCCCAGCCGACCCCGTTCGTCATCGGCATCGCCGGTTCGGTGGCCGTCGGCAAGTCGACGACCGCGCGTCTGCTGCAAGAGCTGCTGCGCCGCTGGGACGACACCCCGCACGTCGAGCTGATCACGACGGACGGGTTCCTCTGGCCGAACGCAGAGCTCGAGCGCCGCGGCCTGCTGCAGCGCAAGGGATTCCCGGAGTCGTACGATCGCAGGTCGCTGACCCGCTTCGTCTCGCAGGTGAAGAGTGGCGCGGACTCGGTCAGCGCCCCCGTGTACTCGCACCTGGTCTACGACATCGTCCCCGGCGAAGAGGTCGTGGTGCGCAAGCCCGACGTGCTCATCGTGGAGGGCCTGAACGTCCTGCAGCCACCCGCCTCGGCCGCGCACATCGCGGTGAGCGACCTGTTCGACTTCACCATCTACGTGGATGCCCGGACGGCCGACATAGAACGCTGGTACGTCGAGCGCTTCCTCCGCTTGCAGCGCGGAGCCTTCGCCGACCCGTCGTCCTACTTCCACCGCTACGCGACGCTGTCGGAGCCGGAGGCCATCGCACGCGCCAAGTCGATCTGGGCCGAGATCAACGGCCCGAACCTGGAGCAGAACGTGCTGCCCACCCGCGCCCGCGCCGACCTGGTGCTGCGCAAGGGCGCGGATCACTCGGTCGCGTCGGTTCTCCTGCGCAAGGTCTGAGCTACGGCATCCGCTCCAGCACGAAGACCGGGATCTCGCGCGACGTCTTCTTCTGATACGACGCGTACGCGGGCCAGGTCGCGACCGCGCGCTCCCACCAGACGGCCTTCTCGTCCCCGTGCACCTCGCGAGCGACATAGTCGTGCTTCTCGCCCAGGTCCTGCAGTTCGACATGGGGGTTGGCGGTGATGTTGTAGTACCAGACCGGATGCTGGGGGGCTCCGCCCAGCGACGCCACGACCGCGTACACCCCGTCGTGCTCGACGCGCATCACAGCCGTCTTCCGCAGCATCCCGGACTTGGCCCCCACGCTGGTCAGGATGATGACGGGCCGGCCCTGCAGGTCGTTGGCCTCGCGGCCGTCGGTCGCCTCGTACTTCTCTGCCTGGCGTCGCGCCCAGCCGGATGTGCTGGGCAGGTATTCCCCTTCGAGTGGCATGAGTCCTGTCTACTCGAACGGCGGGCCATCCGCTGGCACGAGAGCGTCGCGCAGGTCCAGCGGACAGCGAGCGGCACCGAGCGTGCACGTTTGGTCCCGAGCGAGCATGGTCCACCGTGCACGTTCGTCGCGAACGGGCACGCTCGGCGAGCGTCAGTGGGAGAGGCGCTCCCGCACGATGGCGGCGAGTGCCTCGCTGATCTCCTCGGCGATCGCGGCGTCCTCCGCCTCGACCATGACGCGCACCAGCGGCTCTGTGCCGGACGGGCGCAGCAGCACGCGGCCGGCGTCGCCGAGGCGGTGCTCGGCATCCGTGACCGCAGCGGCGATCGTCTCGTCGGAGGCGAGACCGTGGTGGTCGACCCCGCGCACGTTGACGAGAACCTGCGGGTACACGGTCATGACCGAGGCGAGCTGCGCAAGCGTCTTGCCGGTGCGCTTCATCTCCGCCGCCAGCATGAGCCCGGTCAGGATGCCGTCGCCGGTCGTCGCGTGCGAGGTGAAGATGATGTGCCCCGACTGTTCCCCGCCGAGGGAGAGACCGTGTTCGTTGAGGGCCTCGAGCACGTAGCGGTCGCCCACCGCTGTCTCGATCATCGTGATGCCCTGCTCCGCCATCGCGACCCGCAGGCCCAGGTTGCTCATGACGCTCGCGACGAGCGTGTCGTCCTTCAGCATCCCGCGGGCCTTCAGCGAGACGGCCAGGATCGCCATCATGCGGTCGCCGTCGACGAGCTCGCCGTCCGCATCGATCGCGAGGCAGCGGTCGGCATCGCCGTCATGGGCGA
>JAODAS010000077.1 GCA_025463555.1 Schumannella sp. | reverse complement strand
ACGCGGTCGTCTCGTGCGCGAAGCACAACTCCGGGTTCTTCAACGCGTACCGCGCGGTCGCGCGCATGGAGGACCTCGACTTCGTCCTGCACCTCGGCGACTACATCTATGAGGCCGCCGAGGTGCCGACCGGCAAGCAGACAAAGGGTGCTGACATCGGGCGGCCCATGGATCCGCTCAACGACTGCATGACGTACGAGGACTACGACAAGCGCTACGCCCTGTACCGCCGCGACGCCGACCTGCAGCTGCTGCACTCCCGCCACGCGATGATGGCGACGATCGACGACCATGAGCTGTCCGACAACGCCTGGCTGGGTGGCGCGCAGGAGCACGACGATGCCGTCGACGGCCCCTGGACCGATCGCGTGCACGCCGCCATGTCGGTGTGGAGCGACTGGATGCCGACCATGCGCCGCCCGCAGGACGGCGACGCCGTCTGGCAGCAGATCGACCTGGGGGTGGCAGGCCGCATCCTGCTCTGCGAGACGCGGCTGGCGCGCTCGAACCCGTCCGACCCGAAGACCGAGGCGAAGACGGCCATGGGCCTGCCGCAGCGCAAGTGGGCTCTGGATGAGCTGGCCACACCGCACGACGGCTGGACGTTCCTCGCGGTGCCGTCGATGCTGTCCGACCTCGACCAGGCGATCGGCGACGAGGAGGCTCTGTTCGCGCTGCACAAACTGAAAATGGCGGAGGCGGACGACCCGTCGTCGTTCCATGACCTGTGGGACTCGTTCGATTTCGAGCAGGACGCGTTGATGGATGCTGTGGCCCGCGATCCTCGCGCCGTCGCGTTGAGCGGTGACGTGCACTTCTCGGCCGAACATGTGGCCGACTTCCGTGAGGGCACGTTCAACGAGTGGACGGTGACGTCGATCACCTCGCCTAACCTGGACGACAAGATGGGCTGGCCACGCGGGGCGCAGTCGCGCGACTACGAGTCAGCGTTTTTGCGCAACCTGCCCGACCTGAAGTGGGTCGACCTCGACAGCCACGGATTCCTGGTGATCGAGGCGGGTCTTCAGCGCCTGTCGTGCCAGTGGTGGTTCGTCGACACGGTGATCGAGATCACGGATGAGGTCGTGCTGGGGCATGAGGTCGTGCTCGCGGCGAACCCCGAGGGGACGACGGCCGAGGAAGCGGCGTGAATCACAGCACGTTGATCGCGGTGGCGCGCCAGCGGTTGTCGAGGCCCTCGAGCCGCAGCGCGACCGCGCGAACCCGCGCGCGACCGCGAACGATGATGACGGCCTCGACCACTCCATCGCGTGGCTGACCGACGGTCGTCGATCCGATCGTGAACGCGGGTCGCGTCGGCTGTTGACCCTTCGCCGCCCGTGCGCGGCTCGATATCACGACCCGCTTGAGCAGATGACGGTAGACATCGTCACTCACCCACCGCGCGATCTGCTCCAATTCGCGGGCGCCGGCGAGAATCTCGATCACGCAACGCGTGAGATTCTCGAGCAGCGGCACGGGGTCTGGAAGCTGATCTGTCGGCGTCGGCTGATGGCCGAAGAAGTCGTCGACGTGAATGCGAGGTCGCAAGGCGCGTGCCGTGCTTCCCTCGACGAGTTCGTCGAATTGCGGCGACGAATCGAACTGCCCTGACGGCGCGCCTATTTTCGGCTCGCGCGCGACCTGCACCATGTCCACCCCTGACACATCGGCTGACGTTTCACCGACCCGCGCGATGGGCCGCCTTCACTGTGACACGTCAGGCGAGCAATGGTCACGGTGTCGGCCAACCTGTGGAAAACCGGCGTAATGAACGGTCTGTGCTCAGTAGCGTCGCCGCATGCGCTGGGACCACCTGTTCGACGACCTGGAGTCGCAACTCGAGCACGAACTCGCAGCCGAGGAAGTGGACCTCTTCGCGGAAGAGGAACGGCTGCGCCTCGGCCGCCTCGCGCTGCGGGACCGGTTCCGGGCGATGATGCCCCGCGCGGGCGAGGGTTCACCGTTGCGCGTGCTCCTGACAGATGGTTCGCGCCTGTCCCTGACGGTCGGTGCCGTGGGTCGCGATTGGATCGCAGGCGAACTGGCCAACGAGTCGCCTTCCGCGCCATCCTGCATCGTCCCGCTCAGCACGATCGCGGCATGCTTTCCGGATGCCGACCAGGCTTCCGCGAGCATGGATGCCGACTCGGCGGTCGGGTCGGCGGTCGGCTCGCTCTCATCCCGGCTCGGGCTCGGATTCGTGCTGCGTGATCTCTGCCGCCGACGCGCACCCCTGCAGATCACGACCGCACGGGAGCAGCTGCACGGCACCATCGACCGTGTCGCCCGCGATCACCTCGACCTCGCGGAGCACGACCCCGGGGTCGCCCGTCGCGATCGCGCCGTGCGGGCGCTTCGCATGCTGCCGATGGCCGAGATCGTGCTGATCCGGTTCTGACGTCCGACTGCCGCGATCCCGTTACAGCGAAGTCAGCTCGGGTACGGACGCGAACTCGGCCTGATGCCACAAGCCCCGACGGCGGTTCTCTTCGTATTTGTCGTCGATGTATCGCTCGAGCAGCTCGCGCTCGACCCGCCAGTGGCCGTTGCCCCCGACCTTGATCGCAGGGATCTCGCCGGTACGCACCAGCGCGTACGCCTGGCTGGCCGAGATGTTCAGTATGTCCGCAACGTCGACGAGGGTGAGGAAGCGCCCCAGGCCGGCGGAAGGGGTGTCCGTAGCCGTCATGGCTCGATTATGCGCCGCGCCACCGCGTCGGAACCGGGGTGTGGATAACTCTGGCGGCGGGGAGGCGTCGCGGCGACCATGGGGTCCATGAGCGATCCACGTCCGTCCCCGGGCCGTCGGCGCACCACCTTGGATCCGCGCCTGCTGCTGGGCATCGCGCTCGTTGCGGCATCCGTCGCGGGGGTTCTCGGCATCGTCGGCGCGGCCGATCGGCGGGTCACCGTGTACGCGGCCGCTGAGACGCTGGCACCGGGTGACCGGGTTGCCGCGGACGATCTGGTGCCCCGCCAGGTGGCACTCGACGATGCCCGCACTCTTTACCTGACCGACGCGGATCTCGCCTCTTCCGGGTTGATCGCCACGACCGTGGTCCGGCGCGGCGAGCTGGTTCCGCGCTCTGCCGTCGGCAGCGAGCGGGGCAGCGATTCCACCTCGCTGGTCCTCCGGCTGGGTGGGGACGTCAGCGCCTCCGTCGTGGCGGGTGCCGTGATCGACGTGTGGGCTTCTCCGCGGCTCAACGGTGACCCGCAGGGCGGTGCCGCAGGCGGCTTCGGCCCGCCGGCGGTTCTGTGTTCCGATGCGATCACGGTGCGGGTGGTGGCCGCCGACGGCATCGTCTCTGCAGGCGACGGCCAGTCGGTCGAGGTGCTGATTCCCCGATCGCGGGTCGCCCGCCTCCTGCAGGCCATCGCGAACGGCGACGCGCTCGCGGTGGTGCCGGCGGGCATCCCTCTGACCGCCCGATGACGGCCTTCGCGATCGCCGTTCCCTTCGAGTCGGAGCAGCAGCTCGCCGCCGACGCGGCGCGGTACGGGCACACGGTCCTCGCGCGATGCTCGGGCGCAGACGAACTCGCGGCGCGTGTTCCGGCGCTCCGCCCCGAGGCGGTCCTCGTGTCGGCGGCTCCCCAGTACCTCAACGCGCATCTGCTCTCGGCGTGCGACGCCGCCGGCGTACCGCTCATCGTGACGGCCTCGGGCCCCGAACAGCATCGGCTCGCGCGGTCGCTGGGCATCATCGACGCGCTCGACGGTGAGCCCAGTTGGCGGGTGCTCATGCCGGATGCCGCACCCGTCGCCGACGCTCCCGTCGCCGACTCTGCGCGCGCAGACTCTGCGCGCGTGGACTCTGCGGCCGACGCCGACACCTCCTCCCCGTACGCTCCGCCGGCCGCACGCGGTCGCCGGCCGGGCAGCGTGGTCGCGGTCTGGGGGCCGTCGGGTGCTCCCGGACGCACGAGTCTCGCCATCGCGATCGCTGCCGAGCTCGCCGATGCGGGAGTCTCGGTGGCGCTCGCCGATGCCGACACTCATGCGGCATCCATCGACCCTGCCCTCGGTCTGCTGGATGAGGCGCCCGGGTTCGCCGCTGCGTGCAGGCTGGCCGGCACCGGCAGCCTGACCAACGCCGAGTTCGAGCGGGTCGCCGAATGGCACCGCTCCGGCCACACCGGATTCTGGGTGCTCACCGGCCTCGGTCGCCCCAGTCGCTGGCCGGAGTTGACGGCGCAGCGGATCGCGGGGGTGATCGCGGCCGCCCGCGAGTGGGTCGACGTGCTCGTGCTCGACACCGCTTCGAGCCTCGAGCAGGACGAGGAGTTGTCCAGCGACGTCACCGCGCCGCGCCGCAATGCAGCGACCCTGGGGGCCCTGCGCGGTGCAGACCATGTGATCGCGGTCGCCGCCGCCGACCCCATCGGGCTGACCCGGTACCTGCGCGCGCACGCCGAACTGCTCGAGACGGCGACTCCGGATCACGTCACGACGGTCGTCAACAAGGTGCGTTCCAGCGCGATCGGGCTCAATCCGCAGGCGCAGATTGCTCAGACACTGTCCCGGTTCGGAGGGGTCGCCGAGCCGATCCTCATCCCGTGGGATCCGGCCGCGTTCGACGCTGCGGTGCTCGGCGGGAAGACGCTGCGGGATGCGGCGCCGCGGTCACCCGCCCGTCTCGCCGTTCGCAAGCTCGTGCTCGAGCGACTGCTTCCGGCGTCCGCGGCGCAGTTGCGCCCCCGGCGGATGCGTCGTCAAGGGTGAGGCGCTTCGCGCGATGCCGAGCATCGCCTCCGCCGCGGGCTAGCCTGGAACGGTGACCACGCTCTCCGACCTCATGGTCGCCCACGGGCGATCCACCGAGGCGGACATCGACTGGCTGCACCTTCTGGTCGCGGACGGGCAGCTCATCGCCGACCTCGCGTTCGCGGACATCGTGCTCTGGGTGCCCACTAGTGACGGCAGCTTCATCGCCGTCGCCCACTCGCGCCCCAGCTCGGCGGCAACGCTCTTCTACCGCGACTTCGTGGGGCAGCAGATCAAGCCCGAGTGGAGAGGCCAGGTCACCGAGGCCTTCGAGACCGCCCAGATCATCGACACCGCCGCGCCCGACTGGTACGAAGAGACCCCGACCCGCGTGCGGGCCGTGCCGGTGCTGCGGCGACTCGCGCCGAGCGGAGCCGCGGTCACCAACACGCCCATCGCCGTGCTCACCCGGCACAGCAACCTCAGTGAGGCGCGCACCCCCAGCCGCCAGGAGCTCACGTTCAACCAGTGCGCGAACGACCTGTTCGCCATGATCGCGTCGGGCGACTTCCCCGACCTCGGTGCACCGTCGGGCCCACGACGCGGTGCGCCCCGCGCATCCGATGGTCTCGTCCGCCTCGACATCGACGGCACCGTCACCTTCGCCAGCCCCAACGGGCTGTCGGCCTTCAACCGCATGGGATTCGACGGCGAACTCGAGGGGGAGTCGCTGGCCGAGGTCACCACCACACTGCTCAAAGGCAAGATCGTCATCGACGAGAGCCTGCCGCTCGTCGTCACCGGCCGAGCACCGTGGCGCACCGACATCGAGGCCCGCGGGGTCACCGTGACGCTGCGCACCATTCCGATCCGCCACCACGGCGAACGAGTCGGGGCGATCGTGCTCGTGCGCGACGTCACCGAGGTGCGGCATCAGGAGCAGGAACTCATCACCAAAGACGCGACCATCCGCGAGATCCACCACCGCGTCAAGAACAACCTGCAGACGGTCGCCTCGCTGCTGCGCATTCAGAGCCGTCGGGCTCAGAGCGACGCGAGCCGGGATGCCCTCGCCCAGGCGATGCGCCGGGTCAGCGCGATCGCGGTCGTCCACGACACCCTCAGCGAGGGGCTCAGCCAGAACGTCGACTTCGATGATGTCTTCGATCGTGTGCTGATGCTCATCGCCGAGGTGGCATCCAGTCACAACACCACCGTGCGACCGGTGAAGAAGGGCAAGTTCGGCAAGCTGCCCAGCGAGTACGCGACACCGCTGTCGCTCGCGCTGACGGAACTCGTGACCAACGCCGTCGAACACGGGCTGGCGGGGCGGGATGGCGAGGTCGAGATCCAGGCGAAGCGCAAAGACGACGTGCTGCGGGTGCGGGTGCGCGACGACGGCGTCGGTCTGCCCGAAGGAAAAGTCGGATCGGGCCTCGGAACTCAGATCGTGCGCACCCTCATCGAGGGAGAACTCGGCGGGACCATCGACTGGCACACGCTCGAGGGCGAGGGCACCGAGGTGACCATCGACATCCCGCTGCTGTGGCTCGAGAAGGCGTAGCCGGCGCCGAGCGAGACCTTTCGCGCCGAGCGAGTACGGCGCACCATGCACGCTCGTCGCAAACGTGCACTCTCGGCGGGAGGGTGCCCTAGCTGGCGCGGCGCGCGCGTGCGGCGCGACGCTTCAGGGCGCGGCGCTCGTCTTCCGACAGGCCGCCCCAGACGCCGGAGTCCTGGTTGGTCTCCAGTGCGTACTGCAGGCACATCTCGGTGACCGAGCAGCGGGCGCAGACGGCCTTCGCCTTCTCGATCTGGTCGACTGCCGGACCGGTGTTGCCGACCGGGAAGAACAGTTCGGGGTCGGCTGTCAGGCACGCGGCCTTGTCACGCCAGTCCATGTTGGTGCTCCTTGTAGTGCCTGCAGGTCTAATGCAGAGAGGTGAACGTGCGCAGATCGGGTTGCGCGCACGGCCGAAGTAAGTACGAAAAACTGAGGGGAGAGTTCTCCGTGCTCACCTGCCACACTGCAGGCGTCACATCAACCACCTTCAGGGTTTCATACTTGTTACGACCGATCAATAGGTCTGAATGGGATATCTCTGTGAGTGATCGCCGTCGTCCGGCCCTGGGGTGGGCACTTCTGGTACTGCTGACGGCCGAGTTCGCGCTCGTCGCGGTGGTCGCGATCGCGCTGCTGGTCGAGTTGCTGACCGTGCGTCCGGTGTCGTATCCGTCCGCGATCGCCCTCGTCGTACTCGCGTTCGTCGCAGCGGCCTGGCTCGGCGCAATCGTCGTCGGGACCTGGCGTCAGCAGACGTGGATCCGCTCCGCCGCCGTCGTCTGGCAGGTGCTGCAGTTCGCCATCGGAGCCGGCGCGATCACCGGAGCGTTCAGCAACCCGGCCCTCGGCTGGCCGCTCGTCGTGGCCGCGATCGCGACGTTCCTGCTGTTGCTGGTTACGCCGAGAGCCCCAGCTGCTTCTTGAGCATCGCGACGTGCCCGGTCGCCTTCGTGTTGTAGAAGGTGTGCGTGATCACGCCGTCCTCGTCGAGCACGAACGTCGACCGGATCGCTCCCGTCACCGTCTTGCCGTACAGCAGCTTCTCGCCGTAGGTACCCCACTGGTCGTGGATGCGATGGTCGGGATCGCTGAGGATGGGGAACGTGAGGTGGTCGTTCTTCACGAACTGCGCGAGCTTCGGCACGTCATCACGCGAGATGCCGACGACCTGGTACCCCGCCCCGTCGAGCTGGTTGAGACTGTCGCGGAAGTCGCACGCCTGAGTGGTGCACCCCGGGGTCATCGCCTCGGGGTAGAAGTACACGATGACCTTCTTGCCGCGCAGCGACGACAGGGTCAGCGGGGTGCCGTTCTGGTCGGGAAGGGTGAAGTCGGGGGCGGCCCGCCCTGCCTCGAGGCGCTTGGGAGTGGTCACGCTGCGATCGTATCGTCCAGCGCGAAGCGGGCGCCCGCCCGGCGCTGAACGGCGGAGGCGCCGCCCTCCAGGACCCACACGGCGCCGGACCCGATCACCGAGGCCTCGCCGCCACGGATCACCAGCGCGGTGTCCTCGTCGATCCCGATGCCAGTGCGGACGCCTGCCTGTGCCAGCCCCTCGGTCAGCCTCCCCACGCGATTGCGCTGCGCGAAGTGCTGGTCGATGATCACGCCGGGGACCATTCCGAGACCGGGTGTGAGCTGCAGGTCCTTCGTGCCGGACAGCATCGTCTCGCCGAACGCGGACGCTCCCGCCGAGGTCCCGGCGACCACTCCGCCGCGCCGGACCAGCGCGCGCAGCGCATCATGCATCGGCGTATCGCGCAGAGCGCCGACGAGTCTGCGCTGGCTGCCCCCCGTCAGAAACACCCCGCCTGCCGTGCCGATCGCGTCGAGCAGCGTCGTGTCGCGCGCGTCGGAGCGCTGCCGCACGGGCAGGTCGCGGACGTCCGGGCATCCGATTCGGGCGAACGCCGGACGGTAGAGGTCGAGATACCGGTCAGGCTCGGCCGATGCCGTGGCGACGATCAGCAGAGGCCCCGAGCACATCGCCGCCGCGATGGCGCGGAGGATGAGTCGCTCGCCGGTGCGGTCCTCGTGCCCGCCGACCGCGATGATCGTGCCCTCAGACATCCACCCGCTCCTGCCGGAACGACTGCACCTGACGCCACACCCCGTCGACATCCGTGACGGTCATCGCCACCAGATCCTCGGGTGCGGCCATCCGCAGCGCTGCATCCATCGCTGCGCTCTCGTCGAAGACGATCTGGATGTGCTGAGGATCCATTCCCGCTGCGATGGCGCCCTCCTGAAGCAGGGCGACCACTCCGCCGGCGGTGCGACCGCGTCCGTCGGGCCGCTCGCGGAACACGAGCTCGTCGAAGTGCTCCGCGGCGATTCGCCCCAGTTCGCGGATGTCCTCGTCGCGACGATCACCCGGGGTGCTGATCACGCCGATCGTCCGGCCGCCGAGGGAACGGGCGGCGAACAGCTTGACGGCTGCGCCCAGGGCCCGCAGCGCCGCGGGGTTGTGCGCGTAGTCGACGATGGTCGTGAAACCGGGGGCGTCCGTGAGGTTGAAGCGCCCCGGGTTCTGCTCGTACGAGGACTGGAAACTGCGCAGCCCCTCCACGATCGTCTCGACCGCGATGCCGTGACCGCGCGCCGCTGCGACGGCGGCCAGCGCGTTGGAGATGTTGAACGCGGCGATGCCACCGAACGTCGCCGGCATCTCGTCCGCGTGCAGCAGCGGGGTCTGCGTCCGCCCCTCCCGCAAGACCAGCAGTCCGCCGCGGTCGGACGGCTCGAGCGCGACCACCGTGCCGCCGTCGGCCAGATGGCCGCGCAGCGCGAGAGTCAGGGGCTCGACGGTGAACCAGGAGACCCGTCCGCGTGCGACGGCGGCCATCCGCCGGGTGAGCGGATCGTCCGCGTTCAGCACGCAGGTGCCCCGCCGCCGGACGTTGCGGACGACCAGCGACTTCAGCCGGGCGAGCTGGCGCAACGTGTCGATACCGCGGATGCCCAGATGGTCCGCCGTCACGTTCAGCACCAGCCCGACGTCGGCGAGATCGTAGGCGAGGCCCTCACGCAGCATGCCGCCACGTGCCGTCTCGAGCACCGCGGCATCCACCGTCGGGTCGTTCAGAACCATCCGGGCGCTGCGCGGGCCGCTCGCGTCGACGGCCTTCACCAGCGTGCCGTCGACGGTGATGCCGCTCGTCGTCGTCATGCCGACCCGGCGGCCTGCGGTCTGCAGCAGGTGCGCGATCATGCGGACGGTCGTCGACTTGCCGTTGGTTCCGGTGACGGCGGTGATCGGGATGCGACTGGCGGCTCCCGGCGGATACAGCAGGTCGATCGCTGGCCGGGCCACGTCCCGCGGCATCCCCTGCGACGGCGCGAGGTGCATCCGGAATCCGGGGGCTGCATTCACCTCGATGATGGCGCCGCCGGTGTCCCGGAAGGGCCGGGACAGGTCCGGCGCGATCACATCGATTCCCGCGATGTCGAGGCCGATCGCCCGTGCTGCACGCTCGGCGACGGCGATGTTGTCGGGGTGCAGTTCGTCGGTGCGGTCGATCGCCTCACCACCCGTCGACAGGTTCGCCGTGTCGCGCAACACCACCACCTCACCGGACTGCGGGACTGTGTCGAGCGACCGTCCCGACGAGCCGAGCACGGCCCCCAGCTGCTGATCGACCACGACCCGCGTGAGCACGTTCGCGTGCCCTGCACCGCGCCGCGGGTCGCGGTTCAGGGCATCGATCAGCTGCGAGATCGTGCTGACCCCGTCCCCGGTGACCTGCGCGGGCACACGCTCAGCCGCGGCGATCACGCGGCCCCCGATGACCAGGATGCGGTGGTCGGCTCCCACGATCTCCCTCTCCACGATCACCTGGGGGCCGTGCTGCGCGGCGAGGTCGAATCCCCGCGAGATCTGTTCGGAGGTGTGCAGCCCGCGCGACACCCCGCGGCCGTGGTTGCCGGCCAGCGGCTTGATCACGACCGAGCCCCCGAGGTCGCGCGCGGCGGCCATCGCGGCGGCGGCGCTCGTCACCACCGTTCCGTCCGGAACCGGGATGCCCGCAGCACGCAGTCGCGCCTTCGTCTGCTGCTTGCTGCCCGCGGTCTGAACCGCCAGGTGTGACGTGGCATCGGTGATGCCTGCGCGGAAGGACCGCTGGTTGACGCCCTGCCCGAGTCGCACCAGGCTCTGGTCGTCGATGCGTTGCACCGGGATGCGGCGGCGCCGGGCCTCCTCGACCAGGGACCGGGTGGTCGGGCCGAGCGTGCGGCGGGCCGCCAGCGTGTGCAAGGCGCCCAGACCGGGAATCGCCTCGTCGGCATCCACGGCAGGCGGGGCGGCGACGACATCGAGCCGCTCGATTCCGCGGTCGCCGGGTGGGAGCAGGCCGTCCACCAGTTGAAGGGCGATGCGTCCCGCGAGAAGTGCGACCTGATCGTCCTCGTACGCGAACATCACGTCGTACACACCCTCGTGCCCGCGAACCGCACGGGTCTTGCCGCGCGTGGCCGGCATCCCGGCACCCGCCTGCAGTTCGAGCGCCACATGCTCGACGACATGCCCGAGCAGGGTGCCGTCGTGGAGTCGCTCGACGAAGCCGCCTGGCCTGCCCGTGCTGCAGTGATGGCGATGCAGTCCGGGCAGCAGATGGGTCAGGCGTGCTGCGAAGTCCGGGATGTGCGCGGAATCACGCTCCGCCAGCGTGCCGAGGTCGAGCTGGATGCGGACCATCGGCGTGCGGCTGTACAGGTGGGGACCGCGGTATACCGCCGTCTCGAGGATTCGCATCACGCAGCGACGTTACGTCGATCCGGTGCTGGGAACGTAGGGCTTGACGCGCCCGGATCGCACACCCCGGGCGGCCCGGCAGACGTTGAGATTCGGATGGCGCCTGCGTGCTATCGTTGTCCCTCGGCTCCGGAGGTTTCGGAGTTGCGCACCTCTAGCTCAATTGGCAGAGCAACTGACTCTTAATCAGTGGGTTCCGGGTTCAAGTCCCGGGGGGTGTACTGCAGAAGCCCAGTAAACCTCTCGCCAGGTTGCTGGGCTTTTGTGTTTGCTCCAGTGGCCGTGCAATTATCGTGCAATTTGGCACGTGACGAACGTTGGCGCCGCAACCGAAGTCGCCAGCTTCGTATGACCGTGTGGTAATCCGGTAGGGCTGTCGGGTGGATTCGCCGTGTTCGTGGCCCGCATGATCGGCAAGACCACGCCGGAACGCGGCAAAGACCTCGGGTCGCGGCGGGTGGGGGCGCGAATACACACTGGGGGCCGGGCGGCGAGGTCGGCTTTTACACGCAAAAGGGTCACCTGGAGGACGCGGGTGAGTTCTGGAACGCGGATCCCAACGTTGACATGCCGTTGATGAGCGTGAACCTCAAGGACTCCGAACGTCATCACCTCGTTTGTGCCCGACAAGCCGCAACTGTGGGTCGGTAGCTGGAACACGAACCTCAAGATCCAGGATGCGGACGACCTGAGGCTCGAGACCACCGTCCAGTTCCAGGACCCAGGCATCTGGGAAGCGTTCATCAACGCACCAGGTGTTGCTCACGATTGGAATATCGACCAGCGGACTCAGACTGCGACGTTACGCTTCAGAAGGAAGAAGGGAGCTCGATGAGGAGGGCACTGATCGTGGCGGTGGCGCTAGCGAGTGCCCTTATGCTCTCTTCGTGCGCCCTGCTCCCAGGAGGGGTGCCCGGCGGAATCTACGACGATGACCATAAACAGGCCGATGCCCGCATGGAGCAGATCGGTGCCGCGGTGAACAGTCATGACGCCGACGCGCTAAAGGCGCTGTTCTCGTCCCGCGCGCTCGAACAGGCGACCAACCTGGACGCTGGTTTGGACTACTTCCTCTCGTTCTTCCCGAAGGGCGGCGTCACCTGGAAGCGCAACACTGTCGACTCTGAGGGCAAAACGGACCACGGCAAGAACACCGAGTTGCTGAGCGCTGTGTACAAGGTGTCGGCGGACGGCAAGGACTACTGGTTCGCGTTCGAGGACTTCACGGTCAACGCCATCGACCCTGAGAGTGCAGGCCTTTATGCGCTTGGCGTCACTCCGTGGGCGGAAGACCTACACTCCGGAGCCGCGGCGCCGTTCTTCGCCTGGTCAGGATCGATCCACATCGACAACAACGGCGAATACGGTTACCCGGGCATCTACATGCCCGACGACGACGTCGTCCTGCCCGAACAGCAGGGAGACGCTCGGATGGACCAGATCGTCGCTGCGGTCGATAGTCAGGATTCTGCGGCGCTGATGGCGATGTTCTCGACTCGAGCTCTCGAAAAGGCCACGGGTCTCGAGGAGAAGGTGAGCGAGTTCTTCGCGACCTTCCCGGATGGCGGGCTCACCTGGGAACGTCAGATAGTCAACTCCGACAGCGGCGACTTGGGCAAAGAGAGCAAGTTGTTGACCGCTCAATACAAGGTGTCTGCGGGCGGTCAGGACTACTGGTTGTTCTTCGCCGACTATGCAGTGGACACGATCCATCCCGACAATGTCGGACTTGCTGCGTTGGCCGTGACGCCGTGGACTGAACCAGGCGGTCCTGATCCAGATCCGGAGTTCACTTCCTGGAACAGCTCGTGGATCCAAGAAAGCAGCGGACCATACGGAATCTACGTCCCAACTGACTGATTCCCCGTTCTGGTCCGCGGGAAGTGCTCCCGTCCGAGGGACGCGAACCCGATCGTCGTCCTGAGGGTGACAACAACGTCCTGCGCTCTCAGTCTGCACCAGTCCACAGTTCGCGTGCGCGATCTGGGACCGAGGCGAGCGTCCGTGCAGTTGAGGCTGGTGGTAGCGACGTGAAGCGCTTCGCACGACGGCCGAGTACTCGGCGATGACGCGGATGTCGTCGACGAGGATGACGCCGAGGCCCGTGTTGAGACTGGTGGACAAGGTGCAATGTTCCCAACAGCAAGCAGATCAAGTTTGCTATCGTGAATGTCAGAAATGTAGCTATAGCTAAAATCAGAGAAATGGGGAGGATGGCAGATGGCATCGACAATCAAGTCGACTCGACTTGCTGCAGGTATCAGCGTCAACGAACTCGCCAAGCGGCTGGGAGTGACTCCGAGCGCCATTTCTCAACTCGAACGCTCTGAGTCCGAGGGAACGATCAAACTCAATTCGCTACGCGAAGCCCTCGCGGCGATGGGTGCAAACCTTCGGCTGACAGCTGGAGCGGAAAGCCGTATGTCGCGCTACGCCCCCTACCGCGTTGCAGAGTCGCTTGCCGAATCGCTGATTTCGAGTCGGGATTCGACGTATCCGCTTCGGCTGCTCACGCACGCGGTCAAGGAACTGAGTGAGAACGCCGACCTTGTCGACCCGTCGGAAATCGATCTTGCTCCAACGGCTCTGCCTGACAAGCGATGGGACACTCTGATGCGTGCGTCGTTCGCGCACGTGCTGCCGAAGTCGAAGCGTCCCGCATGGACCAAGGCGAGCAAGCTCGCAGAACCGTGGTTCATTTCCGAGTTCCCGGCTCTGCGCGAGCGTGCCAAGAACACCACGCCTGAGCATCTGCGGCGGCTCAACATCTTCATCGACGAGCGAAGCCTGTCGCGCGCCTGATGGCCACCAATGAACATGAGATGGACCCGACCGAGGTGCGCCATCTACTGAACGTGTTGACTCAGCGCCTGACGGACGAAGGCATTGATGCGCAAGTGCACGTCATCGGTGGCTCAGCGATGGCGCTTCAGTTTCCTGATGATCTGGAGACGCGGTTCACGACGGACATCGACGCGGCGGTGTCTCCGCGGCCGGCAGTGTTGCGAGCGGTCGGGCAGATTGCACACGAGATGGGTCTCTCGCCGACTTGGCTCAATGCGAACGGCGCATCCTTCATACCGCCACGTTCACAGAGCTCCGCAACTCCGAGAGGCGTGACGGTGACAATCGCCAGCGTCGACGAGCTGATTGCTATGAAGCTGGCCGCGTCCCGAGATCAGGATCTGTTCGACCTTGGCATCCTCGCCCGAAACGCCGGCATTACCGATCCGGAGCGTCTGGTCGACATCGCTTTCCACGCGTACGGCGAAGATTCCGTCGTATTGACGGACACGCGCGAGGCTTATCTGATCATGGCGCAGCAGGCGATCGCTGCCGAGAAGAAGCGGTCCAAGAAGGGGCCGGCGCAACGTCCTCGTTGAGTCATGACGCACGCCCTCGCCCCGATCAGGGGACTGCTCGCCGACGGGGGCGCGGGGTAGGTTGCCGGAGTGCATGCGCTCGAACTCCGAGGACTGACGAAGCGCTTCGGCGCGGCAACAGCGGTCGACGCGCTGAGCCTTGACGTGCCCCACGGATCGTTCTACGGCATCGTCGGTCCGAACGGTGCGGGCAAGACCACCACGCTGTCGATGGCGACCGGGCTGTTGCGTCCGGACGCCGGCACCGCGCTCATCCACGGAATCGACGTCTGGAAGCACCCGCTCGAGGCCAAGCGCCTCATCGGCAACCTCGCCGACGGTGTGGATCTCTACGACCGGCTCACGGGCGAGCAGCTCATCACCTTCTCGGGCCTGCTGTTCGGGCTCGACCGCGCGACCCTGCGCGGCCGTGTCGCGGATCTGCTGCACCTGCTCGACCTCGAGGGCGCAGCTGGCACCATCGTCGCCGACTACTCGGCGGGCATGACGAAGAAGATCGCGCTCGCCGCTGCCCTCGTGCATTCGCCTCGCCTGCTGGTGCTCGACGAGCCGTTCGAGTCGGTGGACCCGGTGTCGGCGGCGAACATCCGCGACATCCTGCACGGGTTCGTGCAGGGTGGCGGCACGGTCGTCGTGTCGAGCCATTCGATGGACCTGGTGCAGCGCATGTGCGATCACGTCGCCATCGTGGCCGCGGGTCGCGTGCTCGTCGCCGGCACCGTCGACGAGGTGCGCGGCGACGGCGACCTCGAGGGACGGTTCCTCGACCTGGTCGGCGGGCGCCGGCACGGAGAGAGCCCCGCGTGGTTGCTGTCCTCCTGAGGTTGCGCTTCCGCGTGCTCGCCAACACGCTCCAGCGCAACACCCTGCAGTTCGTTGCGGTGATCCTCGGCGGCGTTCAGGCGGTCGTGCTGGTCGCCGCCGTGTTCGGGGGGCTGCTCATCGCATCCACCGCCCCACCTGCCGCGACCCAGGCGGTCGTCGTCGTCGGAGGCGCCGCCCTCGTGCTCGGCTGGATCATCGTGCCGCTGCTTTTCGAAGGCGTGGAGCAGACGCTCGACCCGCTGAAACTGGCTCGCTTCCCCCTGTGCACGGGCCAGCTGATGATCGCGATGTTCATGGTCGGAATCACCTGGATTCCCGGCGTCGCGACGATCGTAGCCTCGGTCGGCACGGTGATCGCGTGGCAGCATTACCCGGTCTCGGCAGCCGTCGCGGTGCTCGCCGGACTGGTCGGCGCCGCGACCAGCATCGCCGGGTCGCGCCTGACCACCTCCGTCGTCACGACCCTGCTTCGCGGT
>JAODAS010000053.1 GCA_025463555.1 Schumannella sp. | reverse complement strand
CGGCCTCGGCCAGCTTCGCGTAGACCCAGCCGAGGTCGTGCCCGGCGGCCTCGAGCGCCTGCGGGACCAGCGACGTCTCCGTCAGGCCCGGCAGCACGTTGGCCTCCAGGAACCAGGGCGTGCCCGCGCCATCGACGATCAGGTCGACGCGCGAGATGTGGCGCAGCCCGAGTGCCGTATGCGCCGTCAGCGCAGCCTCGGCCGCCCGTGCCGCGACATCGTCCGAGATCCGGGCAGGAGTGTAGAAGCGCGTCTCGCCCGCGTTGTAGCGCGCCTCGAAGCTGTACACCCCTGAGAGCGGCTCGATCTCGACGGCGGGCAGGGCGACAGGCCCCTCGCCCGTGTCGATCACCCCGACAGCGATCTCGGTGCCGCTGATGCGCTGCTCGATGATCGCGACGTCGCTGTACGTGTAGGCGTCGACCATCGCACGGGGCAGCCCGGCGGCGTCCTCGACGATCGTCACGCCCTGGGCGGATCCGCCCTGCGCCGGCTTCACCACGAGCGGCAGAGGGAGTTCGTCGTGGATGGCATCGAACACCGCATCGGCGCCGAGTTCGCGGAACGCATCGCGCGGCAAGGTGATCGAACGCGGGGTCGCGACCCCGGCGCGCGAGACGAGGGCTTTGGCGGTGGGCTTGTCCCAGGCGAGCCGCGCCGACTCCGAGCGCGATCCGACGAACGGGATGCCGAGGAACTCCAGCAGACCGCGCAGCGCGCCGTCTTCACCGCTCGCTCCGTGCAGGGCCGGCCACACGACATCCGGCCGGGTCTCGCGCAGGTACCCCAGCAGCGATGCGTCAGGGTCGCGCAGCTCGACGTCGATCCCGTGTTCGCGCAGGCTGTCCGCGACCCGGCGGCCGGAGCGCAGCGAGACGTCGCGCTCGTGCGAGATCCCGCCGGCCAGGACGACGACGTGCCGGAGAGGGGAGGTGGGCGCAGGTGCAGAGGTCATGGGTCCGATCCGAGGAGGCAGCGAGAAGGTCAGCCGACGTTGGGGGGAAGCACGCCCTCGCGGGTGGGCTGCACCGTGAGCGGCCCGGTCTGCGAGAACTCGCTCAGCAGGGCCAGCTCGCCGTTGATGACCGTCGCCAGGCGGCGGATGCCCTCGCGGATGAAGTCGGGCGTCGGGTAGCAGAACGACAGGCGCATCGCGTTGCGTCCGCCGCCATCCGAATAGAAGGCGGTACCCGGGGTGTAGGCGACCAGCTCTTTCACCGCGCGCGGCAGCATCGCCTTCGAATCGAGGTGCTCCGGCAGCGAGAGCCACACATAGAAGCCGCCGTTCGGCACCGTCCACGACAGGGACGGGAGCTGCTCGGCCAGCGCGGAGAGCATCGCGTCGCGGCGCTCGCGGTACACGCCGCGGAACACGTCGATCTGCCCGCGCCAGTCGGCGGTCGACAGGTACTCCGAGATCACGGTCTGAGCGAACGAACTGGGCGACAGGATGGCCGCCTCGTTCGCCAAGACGAGCTTCTCTCGGATAGCGTGGGGGGCAACCGCCCATCCCACCCGAAGGCCCGGCGCCAGCGTCTTGGAGAAGGTGCCGAGGTAGACCACGCCCTCCTCATCGACCGAGCGCATCGCCTGGGGAGGCGCCTGATCGAAATACAGCAGACCGTACGGGTTGTCCTCGAGCACGAGGATGTCGTTGTCCCGCGCGATCTCGAGCACCTCCATCCGGCGCTGCCAGGACAGCGTCACACCCATCGGGTTCTGGAACGACGGAACGGTGTACAGCAGCTTGATGCGGCGCCCCTCGGCGCGCACGCGGGCGATGGTCTCGCGCAGCGCCTGCGGCACCAGGCCGTCGGCGTCCATCGCCGTGTGCACGACCTCCGCCTGGAACGAGCGGAACACCGTGAGCGCCGTCACGTACGACGGTCCCTCCGCGATCACCACGTCGCCCGGGTCGAGGAAGAGCTTCGACATCAGCTCGAGGGCGTGTTGCGACCCGGTGGTGACGACCACGTCGTCGACGGAGGCGCGGATGCCCTCCAGTGCCATGACATCGAGGATCTGCTCGCGCAGGCGCGGCGTGCCCTGACCCGACCCGTACTGCAGCGCGACCGCGCCGTGGTCGCGCACGGTGCGCTCGACGGCGCCGGCGATGAGTTCCTGGGGCAGGGCGGAGACGTAGGGCATTCCGCCGGCCAGGGAGACGACCTCGGGCCGGCTCGCGACGGCGAACAGGGCCCGGACCTCGGATGCGCTGAGCCCGGCCGTGCGCTCCGCGTAATGCGAGTACCACGGATCGAGGTTGGTGCCCTGTGCCTCGTTCATCGCAACAGAGTATCCGCGAAACGACGAAGCCCCCCGCCCCAGAAGGGGAAGGGGGCCACGAGTCGTGGGGTGGCTGGGTGCCGCCTACGCGAGGAACTCGGCCAGGTCGGCCTCGAGCGCGGGCTTCGGCTTGGCGCCGATGACGCGCTTGACGACCTCGCCCTTCTCGAAGACGAACATCGCCGGGATCGAGGTGATCCCGTACTTCTCGGCGGTCGCGGGGTTGTCGTCGACATTGAGCTTCACGATCGACAGCTTGTCGCTGTTCTCGGCGGCGATGGCGTCGAGGATCGGCGAGACCGCACGACACGGGCCGCACCATTCGGCCCAGAAGTCGACCATGATCGGCTTCTCGTGATCGAGCACATCGGTCTGGAAGCTGGCGTCGGTGACGGCCTTAGCGGATGACATGAAGGGAGCCTCTTCTTTCGGTACGTGAGTGAGGTGGTGAATAGAGCGATCGCTAGACGGATGCCGCAACGGGCTGCGGGGTGACCGTCTTGTCCGCGTGGGCGGCCAGGTAGTGCTCCGCGTCGAGCGCGGCGACCACTCCCGAGCCGGCAGCGGTGGCGGCCTGCTTGTAGGTCGGGTCGATCACGTCGCCCGCGGCGAAGACGCCCGGCAGGTTCGTCTTCGACGAGCGGCCCTCGACCGCGATGGTGCCCAGCGTGGTGATGTCGAGCTGCCCGTGCACCAGGTGGGTGCGCGGGTCGGAACCGATCGCCACGAACATGCCCGTGACATCCAGGGTCGTCTCGGTGCCGTCCTCGGTGTTCACCAGGCCGATGCCGGCCACCTTCTCGTCGCCGTAGATGTGGGCGACCTCGCTGTTCCAGACGAACTCGATCTTCGGGTCGGCCTTGGCGCGATCCTGCATCGCCGCCGACGCCCGCAGCGAGTCGCGGCGATGCACGAGGTACACCCTGTCGGCGAACCGCGTGAGGAACGTCGCCTCTTCGAGCGCGGAGTCGCCGCCGCCGATGACGGCGACCTTCTTCTGCTTGAAGAACGCCCCGTCGCAGGTGGCACACCAGGAGACGCCATAGCCCGACAGGCGGGTCTCGTCCTCGAGGCCGAGCTTGCGGTACGCCGATCCCGTCGCATAGATGACCGTGAGCGCTTCGTGCACGTCGCCGTTGCCGACCGTGACGCGCTTGACGTCGCCCTCGAGCTCGAGCTTGGTGACATCGTCGTAGACGATCTCGGTGCCGAACCGCTCGGCCTGCTCCTGCATCTTCATCATGAGATCGGGGCCCATCACGCCCTCGGGGAAGCCGGGGAAGTTCTCGACCTCGGTGGTCTTCATGAGCTCACCGCCGAATTCGACGGAGCTGGCGATGAGCAGCGGGTGCAGGTTGGCGCGCGCGGCGTAGATCGCGGCGGTGTAGCCCGCCGGACCTGATCCGACGATGATGACCTGACGCATGTCGACTCCTTCTGAACCCACGTGATCTTCAACACATCCTAGGTTCGGCGCATTCCCGTGCGGCCTCTGCCTCAGCGGCCTGTCAGACGCCTCACCAGGGCACCGAGATCGTGCACCTCCGGCACCCGCATCGCGGCGAGAGCCCCGAGGTACACGCCGAACGAGATCGCCCCGATCAGAATGACGGATGCGGCCCCGGGAACCCGTCCCGACACCGCGAACCCGCCCCCGTCGCCCGGAAGCCCGCCCAGCAGCCACAGGATGCCGACCCCGGCCGCCGCGGCGGGGATCGTCGCGAGAAGGTAGGCCCCGAATCGTCGCACGAGCCGTCCCCCGCCGACCCCACCGAGCCGCCGGCGAAGCAGCACGGCCGCGACGACCGCCTGCGCGGTGCCCGCACATGACGTCACCAGGGCGATTCCGGCGGCGACGAGGGCGTCCGGCGCGGTGACGGCGACGGTCAGCGCGCCCGCGACGAACAACGCCGACTGGACCAGCTGGAACAGGAACGGCGTGCGTGTGTCCCCGAGCGCGTAGTAGGCGCGCTGCATCACGAACACCGCACTGAACGGGACCAGCCCGACCAGGAACGCGAGCAGGACGACGCCGATCGCGATCACCTGGTCAGGGGCGTTGGCGAAGACGGCCGCGAAGGGGAGGGCCGCGGCGGCCAGTGCGGCGGCGGACCCGGCGACCAGGAGCCCGATGCTGCGCAGCGAAGCGGACAGGTCGGCACGCACGGCCGCGAGGTCGCCGTCGCGCGCGTGCCCGCTCATGCGCGTGAAGTAGGGGGTGGCGATCGAGACCGCGATGATGCCGTGCGGCAGCATGAAGACCAGCCACGCGATCCCGAGCGCGGCCACCGAGGCGTCCGACTGACCCGCCGTGAGCGCCACCTGGCTCTGGACGATGCCGGCCAGCTGGGTGACCACGATCATCGCGAACGTCCAGCCGGCTGCGCGGACGGTGCCGCCGAGACCGACGCCGCGCCAGCGGAAGTCGGGCCGGAATCCGAGTCCGGTGCGCCGCCAGAACAGCAGCAGAACGAGCGCCTGCGCCACGATGCCCAGAGTCGTGCCCCCCGCAAGCAGGGCGATCTGCGGGCCGGTCCAGTGCGCCGGGTCCTGGTGTGCCGGATCGACGCCGAAGGCTGCCGCGAAGATCAGCAGGGTGACGATCCGCACGACGTTGTTCAGCGCGGGCGCCCAGGTGAAGGGACCGAACACCCCTCGCGCGTTGAGCACCTCGCCGAGCAGCGAGTAGATCGCGTAGAACAGGATCTGCGGCAGGCACCAGTAGGCGAAGGCCACCGCGAGCCCCAGGCCTCCGCCCTGCAGCGCCCCCGCGTCGGAGTCGTACGTGTA
>JAODAS010000036.1 GCA_025463555.1 Schumannella sp. | reverse complement strand
ACCTTCCAGTCCGGTGTCGCCATCACGTGGTCGATCGGGGCCCCGAGCAGGGGCGGGAACGCCGTCGGCCAGGTACCGACCGCCGCGTTGCCGGTCGCGCGTGCCGCGTCGTGACAGCGGCCGAGGTCGCCGCCCTCGGTGCCCAGTCCGGTGTAGTGATCGAGCGTGGAGTTGAGGTCCCCGGCGAGAATCACATCCGTGTCCGCACAGCGATCGGCCAGCCACTGCAGCCCCGAGCGCCAGGCAGCCATCTCGCCCGGGACCGGGGCGACCGGATGCGCCGCCACGATCGTCGGGCCGCTGCCGTCGGCGGGGCGCGCGATCAGGCTGGGCAGGGTGTCGGTGGTTCCGGCCGAGTCATCCCGGTGGTACACGCCGAGTTCGTCGGAGATCAGGAGCGAGGTCGTGCGTGCCTTCGAGATCTCGTCGAGGCTCAGGTGCATCGGCGTCATGGGGTGACCGGCTTCGACCAGGATCGCGGCCACGATATCGGCGGTCTCGGCGCTGGTCTCGGGCAGCACGACGACATCCGCATCGACCTCGAGAGCGAGGGTGGCGATCGCCTCGGCCCCCGGTGAGTCGCCCAGCGTGTTCCAGCTGAGAATCGTGATGTCGCTGCCGGCCTTGGTCGGCATGCCGGGGTCCCCGAAACCCCGGGTCGCCAGCACGGCCACCGTCACCGCGCTGAACGCGAGCAGCAGGACCGCCACCCCTCCGGTGAACCGGCGCGACCGCGGGTACAGCAAGGAGAACAGGATGAATAGGATCACGAGCCCGGCCGCAACGAGCACCGCCAGCCCCCGCAACGACACCAGCTGCGCCACCAGCGGCTGCCTTTCGAGCCCCATCAGCTGAGGCCAGCCGGCCAGCAGCAGGGCGAGGGCGAGCGCGATCAGCGCAGCGGCACTCAGAATCCGGCGGAACATGGCGACCCGAGCCTACGATGGCGGGATGCCGGGAATCGATCTGCACACGCACTCGAGCGTGTCGGACGGCACCGAGACGCCCGCGGAACTGATCGCGGCCGCCGTCGCCGCGGACCTCGATGTCATCGCGATCACGGATCACGATTCGACGACCGGATGGGATCCGGCCTTCGCCGCCGCGCGCGGAACCCGGCTTACCGTCGTCCCCGGAATCGAGCTCAGCACCCAGCTGGACTACGCCAGCGTGCACGTTCTCGGATACCTGATCGACCGCGAGAACGCCCCTCTCGTGGCCGCGATGGAGCACATCCGCGCGGAGCGGCTGCACCGCGCCGAGGCGATGGTGGCCCGCATCGGCGCCGACTACGCCCTCGACTGGGATGACGTGCTCGCCCAGACGACCCCCGGCGCGACCGTCGGCAGGCCGCACATCGCGGACGCCCTCGTGGCCCGCGGGCACGTGACGGATCGCTCGGCGGCCTTCGCGAGCATCCTGCATTGGCGAGGCGGCTACTACCGTCCGCACGATGCGCCGGTACCCGTGGAAGGGGTGCGCCTGATCGCGGAGGCCGGCGGAGCCGCCGTCATCGCGCATCCGGGCGGCCGGGGACCGGACCGGCTCTTCACCGACAAGCGCATCAAGCAGCTCGTGGATGCCGGCCTGTTCGGCCTTGAGGTCGACCACCGCGACAACCCGCCCGGGTCACGTGCGCGCTGGGTCGATCTGGCATCCCGATTCGGTCTGGTGATGACCGGGGCAAGCGACTACCACGGAGCGGGCAAGCCCAATCGGCTCGGCGAGAACACCACGTCGCCCGAGGCCTACGAGGCGATCGTCGCCCACGCGACGGGCGCGCACCCCTTCGTCCCCTGAGGGACCCCGGCCTGCTCGTTCTTGGGTCGCAAACGCGCCCTTCGCCCCCCGCTTCGGTCGAGTTTGCGACCGAAGAATTGATGCAGGAGCGCGGCTACGCGGCGGGAGGGGTTCCCGTTCCGCCGCTGCGGCGCCGGCGGGTGCGGTTGCGCCGCGCAGGAGTCGTTCCGTCGTGCGTGCCGCCGCCCTCTGCGCGTGCCGCCTCGCCTGAGCTCTCGCGCGAACCGGAGTTCTCGCGCGAACCCGAACCCGGCCCGCCGCGCGTGCGTTGACGCGGAGGACGGGATCCGCTGTCGCGGGATCCGCTCTCGCGTGGCGCGTGCTCGGCATGCGGCGCAGCGGGGGACGGCTTCAGCCGGCCCTTGACTCCGGCCGGGATGTCGAGGTCGCTGAACAGGTGAGGCGACGACGAGTAGGTCTCGACCGGTTCGGGCTGCCCGAAGTCGAGTCCGCGGTTGATGAGCGCCCACTTGTGCATGTCCGCCCAGTCGACGAACGTCACCGCGATGCCGGTCTTGCCCGCGCGGCCGGTGCGGCCGGCGCGGTGCAGGTAGGTGTCGGGGTCATCCGGCACGGTGTGGTTGATCACGTGGGTCACGTCGGTGACGTCGATGCCGCGCGCAGCGACGTCGGTCGCGATGAGGATGTCCTTCTTGCCCGCTTTGAACGCGGCCATGGCCCGCTCGCGCTGCTCCTGGCTGAGGTCGCCGTGCACGGCGGCGGCGTTGAATCCGCGGTCGTTGAGCTCTTCGACGAGCTTCGCCGCGGCGCGCTTGGTGCGCGTGAAGACGATCGTGCGGCCCCGCTCCTCGGCCTGCAGGATGCGCGCGATCACCTCGTCCTTGTCGAGCGAGTGCGCCCGGTAGATGACGTGCTTGATGTTCGCCTGGGTGAGACCCTCATCGGGATCGGTGGCCCGGATGTGGATCGGCTTGTTCATGAACCGGCGGGCGAGCGCGACCACCGGGCCGGGCATCGTCGCCGAGAAGAGCATGGTGTGCCGGGTCGGCGAGGTCTGCGCGAACAGCTTCTCGACGTCGGGCAGGAAGCCCAGGTCGAGCATCTTGTCGGCCTCGTCGAGGACCATGACCTTCACGTCTTTGAGGCTCAGCAGGCGCTGCCCGGCGAGATCGAGCAGACGCCCGGGGGTGCCGACCACGATCTGTGCGCCGGCCTTGAGCTGCTCGACCTGGCCCTCGTAGGCCTTGCCGCCGTAGATGGCGACGATCTTGGTCTCGCGGTTGCCCGCGGCGATGTCGAGGTCTTCGGCCACCTGCACGCAGAGTTCGCGCGTGGGGACCACGACGAGAGCCTGCACGCCGGGCGCGGGGTGGAGCCCCAGGGACTGGATGAGGGGGAGGCCGAAGCCGAACGTCTTACCGGTGCCGGTCTTGGCCTGCCCGATGATGTCCTGGCCTGAGAGGGCCAGTGGGATTGTCTGAGTCTGGATCGGGAAGGGCTCGATGATGCCCTTCGCTGCCAGCGCGTCGACCATGTCCTGGTCGATCTGGAGGTCGCTGAAAGTCAAGGATTACCTGTCTGGAATATGAGTGGTCACCAGTCTACCGGGACGCACGCGCCGCCACCGGGCGGCCCGACCGCTGCGGGCTAGGCTGTCGAGCGTGCTGAGCTTCTTCCGGCGGCGCCGGCGTCCCCGATCGCGGCCCAAGGCTGCACCGGTGATCTCGCCGCGGTCGGACACCGTGGCGGTCGCCCGGGTCGAGCTCGCCGAACTCACGCCGCCTCAGGATGCCTACCTGGGCAGGCTGGGATACCTCACCCTGGTCCTGTTCGACAACCTCAGCCGGGCCGTCGCGGAGGCGCCGACCACCTCGGCGAAGACGAAGCTGAGCGCTGCCGCAGCGGAGCTGCTCGAGGCTCACGAGAGCATCGTCGTCGAGATGCGCAGGCTCGGGATCGATCCCGTCGCCGCCATGGATCCGTCGCGGGCCGAGCTCGACGACTTCCAGAAGCGCACCCAGGGTTCGGACTGGCACGAGATCCTCGTCACCTGCTACCTGACGGCGGGCTTCCTCACCGACTTCTTCGAGGGACTCGCGGCGGGGCTTCCCGCCGGGCTGTCGGAGCGGGTCTCCCTCGCCCTCGACGTCGACAAGGGGGAAGGGCTGCTCATCGAAGAGCTGCGCGAGGCGATCGACGCCTCGCCTCGGCTCGCGTCCCGTCTCGCCATGTGGGGACGGCGGCTCGTCGGCGACACCATGCTGATCGCCCGCTCATCACTCGCGATCGGGCGCGAGGCGCCGGGCGAGGAGCGCATCGAGCCGGTGTTCACGGAACTCATCGCGGCGCACACGCGCCGCATGGACGCGCTGGGCCTGACTGCGTAGCTGCACCCCACCGTGCACGTTTGCGACGAGTGAGCATGTTGCACCGTGCACGGTCGAGCGCAAACGTGCACGCTCGCCGGAGTTAGAGCGTCGCGAGCGTCAGGCCGAGTGCGTCAGCGACGCCCTTGTTGTAGACGTCTCCCGCGTGCGCGTTCAGCCCGAGCGCGAGCGCCGGGTCGTCGGAGGTCGCCTTCTGCCAGCCCTTGTCCGCGAGAGCGACCACGTAGGGCAGGGTCGCGTTGGTCAGTGCGCGGGTGGAGGTGCCGGGCACGGCTCCGGGCATGTTCGCCACGCAGTAGTAGATGGTGTCGTGCACGGCGAAGGTGGGGTCGTCGTGGGTGGTGGGCCGTGATCCCTCGAAGCATCCTCCCTGGTCGATGGCGATGTCGACGAGGACGGAACCCGGACGCATCGCGGCGACCATGGCATCCGTCACCAGTTTCGGTGCCTTCTCGCCGGGGATCAGCACCGAGCCGATCACCAGGTCGGCGTCGGCGACCAGGTTCGTGATCTCGTACGAGGTCGACGGCCGGGTCTGGATGGCTCCCTGGAACCGCGCCTCGAGCTGCCGCAGCCGCGGGATCGAGATGTCGACGATGGTGACATCGGCACCCATGCCGAGCGCGTTCGCGGCGGCGTGCTCTCCGGCGACACCGCCTCCGATGACGAGGACTTTGGCCTTGGGCGTGCCGGGCACCCCGCCGAGCAGCATGCCCGCACCGCCATGGGACTTCATGAGGTGGTACGCGCCGACCTGGGGAGCGAGCCGTCCGGCGACCTCGCTCATGGGCTGCAGCAGGGGGAGGGACCGGTCGGCGAGCTGGACCGTCTCGTACGCGATCGCGGTGGTGCGGGAGGCGAGCAGCGCATCCGTGCATTCACGGGATGCCGCGAGGTGCAGGTAGGTGAAGAGCACCTGGCCCTCGCGAAGCCGGGGGTACTCGGCGGCTATCGGTTCCTTGACCTTCAGCAGCAGGTCGGCTTTCGCCCACACCTCATCGACGTCGGCGGTCAGGGTGGCTCCGACCGCCGAGAACTGCTCGTCCGAGATGCCCGAGCCGACGCCCGCGCCGCTCTGGATCAGCACGCCGTGACCCCGTGAGGTCAGTTCGTGTACGCCCGCAGGCGTGATCGCGACGCGGTTCTCGTTGTTCTTGATCTCAGTGGGGACGCCGATGAGCATGCGGATATTGTGCTGAATGCCTGGTCGAAGTGGGGGAAAACCGCCGAAGATTCGGCAGAATGGCCGATATGACGCGGGATGTTCGGAATGAGACGTTGGATGAGGTCGATCGCCGCATCGTGGACCTGCTCCGCGACGACGCCCGCATCCCCAACAGCCGGCTCGCCGAACTGGCGGGCATCGCGCCGTCGACGTGCCTGGCCCGCGTGCGCTCGCTCGTCGAGCGCGGCGTCATCACCGGGTTCTCGGCCAGTGTCAGCCCGGCCGCGCTGGGCCTGGGCCTGGAGGCGCTGATCAGCGTCAGCATCCGCACCGGTGCACGGCAGCGGATCGGTGAATTCCGCGCCGACCTCGAGCACCGGCCGGAGGTGCGTCAGTTGTTCTTCCTCGGCGGGGCCGAGGACTTCGTGCTGCACGTCGCGGTTCAGAACACGGATGCGCTGCGCGAGTTCGTCGTCGAGCAGCTGTCAGCGCATCCGGCCGTGGCGTCGACCCGCACGAGCCTGGTGTTCCAGCACCACGAGAACCGCGTGCTGCCGAAGTAGCTAGGCCTTACCGGCCGACAGGTGATGCATGAGCCGGGCATCGTGGGCGTCCCGGTAGCGGGGCAGCAGCAACGGGATGAGCACAGCGGTGAGCGTGCCCGCCGCGAGTGAGACGGCCCAGATCCAGCCGCCGTCGAACTTCCAGCCCGCCCAGACGAGGGCGACCCACACGGTGGAGGTCACCGCCGCAGCGGCGGCCGGCAGCAGCAGGATCCCGTAGGTGCGACGCCCGGGCAGGACGTACCGCGCGAGCAGTCCGATCGCGGCGCCGATGACGGTGACGTACACGAGTTCCATGCGCGGAGGTTATCAGGCGAGCGTTATCAGGCGGCCGTCGTCAGGCCACGAAGCCGACGCTGCGCGACTTCTCGCTGCCGACCTCGAGGTACGAGAACGAGGCGGTGGGCACGATGTAGACCTTGCCCTTGTCGTCGGTGAGCTTGATGAACTTGGCGTCGGCATCCAGAGCGGCCGAGACGATCTTCTCGACCTCGGCCGAGGTCTGCGACGACTCGAACGCGAGCTCGCGGGGGCTGTTGGCGATACCGATGCGAATGTCCACGTATGCGAGGGTACGGGATGCGGTGGGGGCCGGCCGCCGGGTTCACTGTGGGCAGAACGCAGGTCGGTCGCCCCCGATACGGTGGGGCTCATGGCATCGGGTCCGGCATCGCGCGCTAGCTTCTTGCGCACCGCCCAGCCCATGGCGCAGCCGGTGGTGCTCGACCCCGGGCAGCAGGCGGTGCTCGACCTCGCGGATGGTGTCTCCGCCGCTGTCATCGGTGCTCCGGGGTCGGGCAAGACGACGACCATCGTCGAACTGGTCGCCGATCGGGTGCTGCAGCGCGGCTGGTCGCCCGACGAACTGCTGGTGCTGACGCCGATGCGCACGACCGCGACCCGTCTGCGCGATGCGCTGTCGGTGCGGCTCGGGCGGGCGACGGCCGGGCCGCTCGCGCGCTCCGTGGCGTCGTTCGCGTTCGAAATCGTGACCGACGCCGCTCGGGCGGCGGGCTCGGTCGCTCCTCGGCTGGTGACCGGTGCCGAGCAGGACGCCGACATCGCCGCACTGCTCGAGGGTCAGCTGATCGACGGCACCGGACCGGACTGGCCCGACGACCTCGGTCCCGAGGTGCGCCGCACAGCCCGGTTCCGTTCCGAGTTGCGCGAGCTGATCACGCGCACCATCGAGTTCGACGTCACACCCCATCGGCTCGCCCAGCTCGGTTCCGAGCATGGCCGTCCGCAGTGGACGGCGGCGGCGGCGTTCATGGCCGAGTACCTCGACGTCGTCAGTGCGGCGCGTGAGCGACAGCTCGACCAGGCAGAGCTCTCGCGCTTCGCCGTCGAGGCGCTCGCATCGGGCGATCCCGGCGAGCGCGCGGCCGCGCTCCGGCTCGTCATCGTCGACGACTTCCAAGAGGCGACCGAGGCGACGTTCGCCCTGCTGCGCGCGCTGGGCCGGCGCGGTGTCGCCGTGATCGCGCTGGGCGATCCGGATGTGGCCGCCAACGGGTTCCGCGGTGGCGAGACCGACGTGCTCGGGCGGCTGAGCGATGTCCTGCGCATCGACGAGGTCGAGCGGATCACTCTCGCGCGCGTGCACCGCCACGGTCCGGCGATCCGTGCGGTGGCGTCGGCCGTCACCGACCGGATCGGCGCTGCCGCCGCGGGCACCCAGCGCGCGGCCGCGGCCGACGACCTCGACGACGACGGAATCGTACGGCTCGATGCGACGACTCCGGCGCGGGAATGGGCCGGCATCGCGCGGGAGTTGCGCGAGCGGCACCTGCTGCACGACGTGCCGTGGTCGCAGCAGGCAGTCATCGTGCGCAGCCGGGTGCAACTCGACGTCGTCCGCAGGGCGTTGGCCCAGGCCGAGGTGCCGGTGCGCGTGGTCACCGGTGGCATTGCCCTGCGCGACGATCCCGCCGCGCGCGCACTGCTCACCCTCGTCGACGTCGGTGTCGAGCGTCTCCCGTTGAGTGCCGAGACGGCCGCCGAACTGCTGCTCGGTCCGTTCGGCGGCCTCGACCGGCTGGGCCTGCGCCGGCTGCGCCTCGCCCTGCGCGCCGAAGAACTCGCCGGTGGTGGCGAACGGGGAGCGGACGAGTTGCTGATCGAGGGGCTCAGCGCTCCCGGCCGCTTCGCCACCATCGATCACCGGGTGGGGCGATCGGCCGAGGCGCTGGCCGTCACCCTCGACGAGTTGCGCCGCGCATCCGGTTCGATCGAAGAGTTGCTCTGGCTCGCCTGGGAACGCAGCGGTCTCGCACGTCGCTGGTACGACCAGGCGATGGGGTCGGGACTCGCCGCCGACGAGGCGAACCGCAATCTCGACGGCATCGTCGCGCTGTTCACCAGCGCGAAGCGGTTCGCCGAGAGGCGCCCCGACGAGCCGCCCGCCACGTTCCTCGCCGACGTCCTCGACGCCGACGTACCCGAAGACGTGCTCGCGCCGCGCGCCCTGAGCGAGGCCGTGCTGGTTGCGACGCCGTCCGCAACGATCGGACTCGAGTTCGACACGGTCGTGGTCGCGGGGCTCCAAGAGGGGGTGTGGCCCAACATGCGGCTGCGGGGATCGTTGCTCGCGCCGCAAGAGCTGGTGCGGGCCGTGCTGGGCATCGACTCCGCCGACATCGACGAGCGCCGTGCCATCCGGGACGACGAACTCCGGCTGTTCGCGCTCGCCGTCTCGCGCGCTCGCCGTCGGCTCGTGTTCGCGGCGGTGGCCAACGACGACGAGGCGGTGAGCCCGTTCCTCACGATGCTCGGCGACCGGGTCTCGCCTGCCGACCCCGCGCCGCGGCCGCCGCTCACCCTGCGCGGCATGGTCGGCCGCTTGCGCCGCACCCTGACCGACCCGGCGACGCCGGCGGGCGAGCGAGCTTCGTCCGCCGGCAATCTCGCGGCCCTCGCCGCGCAGCAGGTTCCCGGCGCCGCCCCCGCGGACTGGCACGGCGTCGCCGCGGTCAGCACCGATGCGCGTCTCTTCGCGGACGAGCCCGTGCCGATCCGCCCATCGAGCCTCGACACCGTCGAGAAGTCCGCGCTCGACTGGTTTCTCGAGTCGGTGGCGCGCTCGGATCCGGGCATAGCCGCGAACGTCGGCACGATCATGCACTCCGCGCTCGAGCTGGCGACGTCACCGGATCCCGACGAGCTCTGGAAGACCGTCGAGTCGCGGTGGGGCGAGTTGCTGTTCGAGTCCGAATGGATCGAAGAGCGCCAGAAGCGCACGATGTGGCGCTTCACGCAGGCCCTGTCCGAGTACCTCACCGACTTCGCCTCGTCCGACCGGCGTGCTGTCGCCGCCGAGCAGCGATTCGAACTGACGGTGGGGGATGCTGTGGTGCGCGGATCCATCGACCGGGTCGAGCTGTCGGGCGATGGCGCCCTCGTCATCGTCGACCTCAAGACCGGAACACCCGCCCGCAAGCAGGATGTCCCGACGCATCCGCAGCTCGCGGTGTACCAGCTCGCCTACGCGGAGCACGCACTCGACGAGTACCTGCTCGCGTTCGGCGATCACCGGGCAGGCGGCGCGACGCTGCTCTTCGTCAAGAAGGGCGCGAATGGCAAGAAGTACTCCGAAGCGCATCAGCCCGCGTTCGACGCGGCGCAGCTCGACGCCTTCCGCGACCGGGTCAAGGTCGCGGCGACCCTCGTCGCGTCGGACTCCTTCCTGGGAACGGCCGAGGTGCCGGGCATCTTCGACTCGCAAGCCAAGCTGCGACTACACCGAGTGCTGGCGGTGAGCAGTGACTGACTGGAGCGCAGAGCACATCGCTCGCGAGTTGAAGCTCGATCCCCCGACGGACCAGCAGATCGCGGTGATCCAGGCACCGGTCGCCGGACCGGCTCTCGTGGTCGCCGGCGCGGGCAGCGGCAAGACCGAGACCATGGCGGGCCGCGTGTTGTGGCTGCTCGCGAACGGGCACGCGAAGCCGGCCCAGGTGCTGGGGCTGACGTTCACGCGCAAGGCTGCAGGCGAACTCTCAGCCCGTATGGGCAAGCGCATCGCCCAGCTGGTCGCGGCGGGCATCATCGAGCCCGACGACGACCTCGACCCTCCGCAGATCGCGACGTACAACTCGTACGCGAACCGGCTGTACCGCGACAACGCCTCGGCGATCGGGCGAGAAGGGGACGGAGCCGTACTCGGGGAGGCCGCCGCCTGGCAGCTCGCGCGCACGACGGTCACCCGCAGTGCCGACCTGCGTCTGCTCGATCAGGACCGTTCCCTCGATGCGCTCACCGAGGCGGTGCTCGGCATCTCGCGCGCGATCGCCGACAACGTCGCCGATCCCGACGCGATCCGTTCGCTCGCACACGAGTTCGCCGGAGTGATGGATCTGCCCCTCGGGGCACGGGCCGAGTACGCCTGGGTCCGTGACGTCGTCGAGAACGTCGGCCAGCTCGAACTGCTGGTCGACCTCGCCCTCGAATATGACGCGGCCAAGAGGCGGCGCGGGTTCGTCGAGTACTCCGACCAGGTCGCCTTGGCACTGGAGATCCTTCGTGCGAAGCCGTCGCTCGTCGAGGAGCAGCGGGAGGAACACCGCATCGTGCTGCTCGATGAGTACCAGGACACCTCGGTCACGCAGGCTTGGCTGCTGTCGGAGTTGTTCCGCTCCGAACCCGGACGTGCTCACTCCGTGATGGCGGTCGGGGATCCCAACCAATCCATCTACGGCTGGCGCGGGGCGAGCGCCGGCAACCTAGCCGCGTTCCCCCTGCAGTTCGGGGGCGACGCTCACTTCTCGCTCTCGATGAGCTGGCGCAACGGGCGTCGCATCCTCGACGTGGCCAACCGTCTCGTCGAGCCGTTCCGGGTGGGCGCAGCGGTCGAGGTCGAGAAACTCGTTCCCCGGCCCGACGCCGGCACGGATCCGGTGGGGATCTCGTTCCGGCAGACGGTCAAGGACGAGGCCGAGACGGTCGCCCGCTGGCTCGACGACAAGCTCGCGGAGCCGGGCGGACCGCACAGCGCGGCGCTGCTGATGCGGGCGCGCAAGAACCAGCCGGTCTTTCTCGCCGCGCTCCGCGAGCGCGGGGTGCGGTACCACGTGCTCGGTGTCGGCGGACTGCTCGCCGAGCCCGAGGTCGCCGACGTGGTGAGCGCCCTGTCGGTGGTGCACAGCGTCGACGCGGGCATGGAGCTGTTGCGGCTGCTCGCCGGCTCACGCTGGCGTCTCGGGGCGGGCGACCTGCACGAGCTCGGTCAGCTGTCGTCGGTGCTCAAGAGCCGTGGCATCGATCAGCGCACGCTTCCCGACGAGGTGCGCGAGCGCATGCGCAATTCCCTGGCCGAGGGGGAGCGCGGCTCGATCGTCGATGCACTCGACTTCCTCGCGACGGCGCGTGACGAGCGCAGCGAGTGGGAGCGGTTCAGTCCGCTGGGGAGAGAGCGGCTGCGCGACGCCGGTCAGGTGTTCGCCCGTCTCCGCTCCCTGGCAGGGCTCGAGCTGCCGGACTTCGTGTCGGCGGTCGTTCACGAACTGCGCCTCGACATCGAGGTGGCCTCGAACCCCTACCGCACGCTCGGCCCCGCTCCTCTCGAG
>JAODAS010000020.1 GCA_025463555.1 Schumannella sp. | reverse complement strand
GTCGGAGCCCTCGCGCTGCTGACCCTCCTGCCGGGCCCGGATTTCGCGATCGTCGCGCGGTGGGCCGGGACCGCGGGATTCCGCTCCGGCGTGCTCGCCGCGCTCGGTGTCGTCACCGGGTGCACGATCTGGGGCGCCCTCACGGTCGCCGGTCTCGCGGCGCTGTTCACGGCATCCCCGATCGCGTACGAGGTCGTGCGGGTCGTCGGTGCCGGCTACCTGGTCTGGATGGCCGCGCGCCTCATCGGCCGGTCGTTGCGTCGCGCGGGTGGCGAAGTGGCCGACGTCGGCGTCGTCGCCTCGGGACGCGTCGCCTACCGCCAAGGGCTGGTCACGAACCTGCTGAACCCGAAGATCGCCGCGTTCTATGTGGGCGTACTGCCGGTGCTGGTGCCGACCGGCGCTCCGCACGCGCTCACGATGGCGGCGCTGGTGCTGATCCACCAGGTGCTGGGCATCGTGTGGCTCACGCTGGTCTCGCTCACGATCTCACGCGGGAGGAGCGTGCTCTCCCGCCCCGGCGCCCGGCGCTGGCTCGACCGGATCACCGGGTTCGTCCTGCTCGGGTTCGCCGGCCGCCTGGCGCTCGACGCCGCCTGACTGCTGTTCGCCCACTTTTGACGCCTCAACCGAGGGCGAGGCGTCAGAAGTGGGCAAATGGGAATCGCGGATGATGCGCACGGGGGCGGTGTCGGGCTGGGCGTCGCTCGCGTGACGGCCGCGACGCCGGCCGACGTGGCCGTCGTGGATCTCGATGATCCGGTCGGCGTGGGCGGCCATCCGGGGATCATGGGTGGAGACGATGGCGGCGACACCCCGCTGGTGCACGAGGGCGGCGATGAGCGACATCATCGCCTCGGCGTTGGTGCTGTCGAGCTGCCCGGTCGGCTCGTCGGCGATCAGCAGACGGGGATCGTTGGCGAGCGCACGCGCGATGCCGAGCCGCTGCTGCTGGCCGCCCGAGAGCTCGTTCGGTCGTTGATTGGCGTGCGGGCCGAGTCCGACGATCTCGAGCAGGCCTGCGACGCGGGTGTCTCGCTCCTCGGCGGGCACGTCGAGGATGCGCATCGGCAGTTCGACGTTCTCGGCCGCCGACAGCACGGGCAGCAGCGCGAACGTCTGGAAGATGTATCCCAGATCGCGGCGCCGCATCTCGATCAGGTCGGCCTCCGACGCCCCCGTGACCTCACGGTCGCCCAGCCAGACATGCCCGGAGGTGGGGGTATCGAGTCCGCCGAGCAGGTTGAGCAGGGTCGTCTTGCCCGACCCGGAGGGGCCGCGCAGCACGAGCAGTTCTCCCGAACGCACCTCGAGTTCCGCGTCGATCAGCGCATGCACCTCGTTCTCGCCGCTGCCGTACGAGCGGCTGAGTCCTTCGCAGCGGATCACCACGTCGCCGATCATTCGCCTGCCTCCGTGGTCTCGACAGGCTCAACCGACGGGGTCGGATGCACCTGCACGTGATCCTGCTCCAGCTCGAGCCGGACCCGGTCGCGCATCGAGAGCCGGGTGAGGTAGTCGGCGGGCAGCTGCAGCCGGCCGACCCTGTCGAGCACGGCGAACTCCTGCGCGTGCTGCGATTCCACCCCGAACTCGTCGGTGCGGGTGCTGCGCAGCACCTCTGTCGAGGTTCGTCCGTCGCGGATCTGCACGGTCCGCCGCACCTGGGACGACACCTCCTGATCGTGGGTGACGATCAGCACGGTCACGCCGAGTCGCTCATTGACCGCGCGCATCGCGTCGAACACGAGTTGCGAGTTGCCTTCGTCGAGTTCGCCGGTCGGTTCATCGGCGAACATCACCTCGGGTTCGTTGGCGAGCGCGACCGCGATCGCGACACGCTGCTGCTGACCGCCGGACATCTGGGCAGGCAGCCGGTCGCGCATCGGGGCGATCCCCAGCAGGTCGAGCAGTTCGTCGACGCGTGCCGCGCGACTGCGCACCGGCGTGCGGGCGACCGACAGCGTCATCGCGATGTTCTCGGCCGCTGTCAGGTAGGGCAGCAGGTTGCGTGCGGTCTGCTGCCACACGAATCCGACGGTGTGCCGCCGGTAGCGGGTGCGCTCGCGGGTGCTCATGGCGAGCAGGTCGTGGCCTGCGACCCGCGCCGATCCCGCGGTCGGCACATCGAGGCCGGACAGGATGGCCAGCAGCGTCGACTTGCCGGATCCGGACGCGCCGACGATCGCCGTCAACTCGCCGCGCTCGACGGAGAGGGTGAGGCCCTGCAGGGCCTGCACCTCGACGCCTTCGGCGGAGAAGATCCTCACCAGGTCGGCGCATTCGATGTGGGCGGTCATCCTTCTCCCATCTTGAGGGTGCCGGCGGGTGCGAAGCGACGCCCGAGGGCGGCCGCGACCACCCCCGCCAGCACGACGACGATTCCGAACGACCCGACCGCAGCCAGAACCCAGAGCGGCTCGATCGCGGGTCCGGGTTGAAGCTGTCCGCCGACGAACGGCCGCAGGTCGAGCGCGTTCGTCACGATCAGCGGCAGTGCCAGGCCCAGAGCGGTGCCGACGACCATGGCCGTGATCGCGACCGGGCCCAGTTCCCACGCCTGCACGGCGCGCAGTTGCCGGGGTGACATCCCGAGGATGCGCAGCACCCCGATCAGCCGGTTGCGCGACGTCGCGGCCGCGACGGAGCCGAGGATGACGGTCAGCATGGTCAGCAGCAGGGATGCGGCGGCCGCGAGCAGAAGCGCGAATTCCATGCTGGCGAC
>JAODAS010000288.1 GCA_025463555.1 Schumannella sp. | reverse complement strand
ATCGCCTGGTCGTCGCTTCGTAGTAAGCATCGTTAATCCAGACTTGTACAAAGGTGATCCATATGCACCTTTGGTAGAAAAGAAATCAAAGACTGGTGGTCGTAATAACACTGGTCGTATCACCACTCGTCACATCGGTGGTGGTCATAAACAGCATTATCGTGTTGTGGATTTCCGTCGTGATAAAGATGGTATTCCAGCGACAGTAGAGCGTATTGAATACGATCCAAACCGTACTGCATTTATTGCATTGGTTTGTTATGCCGATGGTGAGCGTCGTTACATTATTGCTCCTAAAGGTTTGGTTGTAGGTGACAAAATTGAATCTGGCAATGCCGCTGCAATCAGGCCTGGTAATACCATGCCATTGCGCAACGTTCCGCTCGGTTCTGTTGTTCACTGTGTTGAGCTCAAGCCGGGTAAAGGTGCTCAGATCGCTCGTTCAGCGGGTGCTTCTGCACAGCTGGTTGCGCGTGACGGTGCTTATGCAACCTTGCGCTTACGCAGTGGTGAAATGCGCAAGGTGTTAAGTGATTGTCGCGCAACTATGGGTGAAGTATCTAATAGTGAGCACAATCTGCGTTCCTTGGGTAAAGCTGGTGCCAAACGCTGGCGTGGTGTTCGTCCTACCGTTCGCGGTGTGGCGATGAACCCTGTAGATCACCCAATGGGTGGTGGTGAGGGACGTACGTCGGGTGGTCGTCACCCAGTTTCGCCATGGGGTGTTCCTACCAAGGGATACAAAACGCGCAGCAATAAGCGCACAGACAAGATGATTGTTCGTCGTCGCGATAAGAAATAATCGTAGACACAACAGCTGAGAGAGGAAGTAGCAGTGCCACGTTCACTGAAAAAAGGTCCTTTTATAGATCTTCACCTTATTAAGAAGGTCGAAGCAGCGATCGCAGCTAACGATCGTCGTCCAATTAAAACTTGGTCGCGCCGTTCTATGATCATGCCGGAAATGGTTGGGTTGACTTTGGCTGTGCATAACGGTCGTCAACATGTGCCAGTTTTGGTAAACGAAGAAATGGTTGGCCATAAACTTGGCGAATTTGCAGCAACTCGCACTTATCGTGGCCATGCCGCTGATAAGAAAGCGAAGAAGCGCTAATCGAGGTATACGATGGAAGTAGCAGCAAAATTAAGCGGTGCTCGTCTGTCGGCGCAAAAAGCGCGTTTGGTGGCTGATCAAATTCGCGGTAAAGGCGTTGAAGATGCTCTTGATACTCTTGCATTCAGTAACAAGAAGGGTGCAGAGATTATTAAGAAAGTACTGGAATCTGCAATTGCGAATGCAGAACACAATGAAGGTGCTGATGTTGATGCTCTTAAAGTATCAACCATTTTTGTTGATGAGGGTGTAAGCCTTAAGCGCGTGAGTCCACGTGCAAAAGGTCGTGCAGACCGTATCACCAAGCGCACTTGTCATATCACCGTTAAAGTAGCCGATCAGTAAGAGAGCAGGCGTTATGGGTCAGAAAGTACATCCGAACGGTATACGTCTCGGTATTATCAAAAAGCACACCTCAATATGGTATGCCGATGGTACTGATTACGCAGATAAGTTGATCGTTGATCTGAAAGTACGTAAGTATATTCAGGAGAAATTGGTTAGCGCATCTGTTAGTCGTGTTGACATTGAGCGTCCAGCTAACACTGCACGCATCACTATTCACACGGCACGTCCTGGTATCGTCATCGGTAAAAAAGGTGAAGACGTTGATAAGCTTCGTTTGGAGCTTAGCAAGCAAATGGGTGTGCCGGTGCACATCAATATCGAAGAAATTCGTAAGCCAGACTTGGATGGGGCTTTGGTTGCTCAGGGCGTTGCCCAGCAATTAGAGCGCCGCGTAATGTTCCGTCGTGCTATGAAGCGCGCTGTACAAAACGCAATGCGTCAAGGTGCCGAAGGTATCAAGATACAAGTTGGTGGTCGTTTGGGTGGTGCTGAGATAGCACGTAGTGAATGGTATCGTGAAGGTCGCGTTCCTCTCCACACTTTACGTGCGGATATTGATTACGCAACCGCTGAAGCGCACACCACCTACGGCATCATTGGTGTAAAAGTCTGGATTTTCAAAGGCGAAGTTATCGGTGATGTAGTTAAAACCGAAGCTGAACCTAAGAAAAAAGCCGCTAAGTCCAAATAAGGGGTACGCAAAATGTTACAACCTAAGCGTACAAAGTTTCGCAAGCAGATGAAAGGCCGCAATCGCGGTCTTGCCCAAAGAGGCTCTAAAGTTAGCTTTGGTGATTTCGGCTTGAAGGCAACTGGTCGCGGTCGCTTAACAGCGCGTCAAATTGAAGCGGCTCGTAGAGCGATGACTCGTCACGTTAAGCGTGGCGGAAAAATCTGGATTCGTGTGTTTCCAGATAAGCCAATTACCGAAAAACCTCTTGAAGTTCGTCAAGGTAAAGGTAAGGGTAATGTGGAGTACTGGGTGGCACAAATTCGTCCGGGCAAGGTTTTGTATGAAATGGATGGCGTGAGTGAAGAATTAGCTCGCGAAGCCTTCGCTCTTGCCTCGGCTAAATTGCCAATTATGACAACATTTGTTAAGCGTTCGGTGATGTGATGAAAGGTTCAGAATTGCGCGAAAAATCCGTCGAAGAGCTGAATGGCGTCTTGTTGGAACAATTGAAAGACCAGTTTAAGTTTCGTATGCAAGCTTCAACTGGCCAATTGAGCCAAACTCACTTGCTAGCGCAAGTTCGTAAAGACATCGCACGCATTAAGACAGCGCTAAAACAAAAGGCAGGTAACTAACGATGACTCAGGCAACAAAACTGGCTCGTACTTTGACCGGTAAGGTCGTTAGCGACAAGATGGATAAAACCATTACTGTCCTGATTGAGCGTCGTGTTAAGCACGAGCTTTATGGTAAATACACCACTAAGTCTTCGAAGCTTCACGCTCATGATGAAAAGAATGAGTGCAAGATTGGCGATGTCGTGACGGTAGCAGAGTCGCGTCCACTGTCAAAAACCAAGACCTGGTCTTTGGTTAAAATTGAAGAACGTAGTACTGAAGTCTAATCGACTTCATACATATTAAGAGTTTCGGAGACGGACGATGATTCAAACAGAAAGCTACTTAGATGTTGCTGATAACAGCGGTGCTCGCCGTGTCATGTGCATCAAGGTTCTTGGCGGTTCCCACCGTCGTTATGCGGCAGTGGGCGACATCATCAAAGTTACTGTGAAGGAAGCTATTCCTCGCGGTAAGGTGAAGAAAGGCCAAGTCATGAAGGCAGTTGTAGTACGCACAAAGAAAGGTGTGCGTCGTCAAGACGGTTCATTGATCAAGTTTGATGATAATGCTGCTGTACTGCTGAATAACCAGGATGCTCCGATTGGAACACGTATTTTCGGACCAGTGACTCGTGAGTTGCGTGGCGAGAAGTTCATGAAAATCATTTCTCTCGCACCTGAAGTACTTTAAGTACTTCAGCATCAGGAGATCGAGGCAGACATATGCGTAAAATTAAACGTGATGACGAAATCATTGTTATTGCAGGACGTGATAAGGGCAAGCGCGGGAAGGTAGTTCGTGTACTCGCAGAAGACCGTATTATTGTTTCTGGTATCAACATGATCAAGAAGCACCAAAAACCTAATCCTCAGGCGGGTGTTGCCGGCGGGATTATTGAAAAAGAAGCATCGATGCACTCTTCAAACGTTGCAATTTACAATTCAGCGACTAAGAAAGCAGATCGTATTGGTTTCAAAGTACTTGAAAATGGCGACAAAGTACGCGTTTTCAAATCCAATGGCGAAGCCGTAGAGGCGTAATTAGACATGGCTAGGCTTAAAGAACTATACAAAAAAGAACTCGCCCCAAAACTTAAAGAAGAGTTGGGACTTGCGAATGTTATGGATGTACCACGCATCACCAAAATTACCCTGAACATGGGTGTAGGTGAGGCTGTTGGCGATAAGAAAGTGCTTGATAACGCGGTAAGCGATTTGACCAAGATTTGCGGTCAAAAAGTTGTCGTCACTGCAGCTCGCAAGTCAATTGCAGGCTTCAAAATTCGTGATGGCTGGCCGATCGGTTGTAAAGTAACTCTACGTCAAGATCGTATGTATGAATTCCTGGACCGTCTAGTATCTGTAGCCATTCCTCGTATTCGCGATTTCCGTGGTATTAGCCCGAAGCAATTTGATGGGCGTGGTAACTTTTCAATGGGTGTGACTGAACAAATCATATTCCCTGAAATCGATTACGACAAAGTTGACAAGCTTCGTGGCCTGGATATTTGCATCACCACGACAGCACGCACTGATGAAGAAGGTCGCGCACTGTTAAAAGCCTTCAACTTCCCATTTAAAGGTTAAGGTAGAGTCATGGCAAAGAAATCTATGATTGCACGCGAATTAAAGCGTACAAATACCGTAAAAAAATTCGCAACTAAACGTGCTGAATTGAAGGCTACTATCGTTAGCACTACTTCAACTCAAGAGCAGGTATGGGAAGCGCAAATCAAATTGCAAAAGCAGCCTCGCGATGCGAGTGCTAGCCGTAGACGCAACCGTTGTCGTTTAACCGGTCGCCCTCATGGTGTTTATAGCAAATTTGGCTTGTGCCGTCATAAGCTACGTGAAGCTGCAATGCGTGGCGATGTTCCAGGTCTTGTGAAAGCAAGCTGGTAAGCCCGAGCTAATTTTAGGAGCAGAATATGAGCATGCAAGATCCGTTAGCAGATATGCTTACCCGCGTTCGCAATGCGCAACAAGTTGGTAAAACATCTGTCACTATGCCTTCATCAAAATTGAAGATTAGTGTTGCAAAAGTACTCTCTAACGAGGGTTACATTAGTGGTTTCTCAATAAGCGAAGGCATCAAGCAAGAGCTTACTTTGGACCTGAAATATTTTGAAGGTAAGCCAGTTATTGCTGAGATCGACCGCGTAAGCCGTCCTGGTCTGCGCAATTACGCTGGTAAAGCAGCTATACCAACAGTTCGCGCTGGTTTAGGTATCGCTATTGTTTCTACCAGTAAAGGTGTAATGACTGATAGAGCTGCACGCGCCGCGGGCGTTGGTGGCGAAGTTCTTTGCACAGTATTCTAATTGGGAAGTCGTCATGTCACGAGTTGCAAAAAGTCCGGTTGAAGTACCCGCCGCAGTCAGTGTGACCCTCAACGGTCAATCACTGTCTATTAAAGGTGGTAAAGGTACATTGGCGCTTCAGATTCACGCAAATGTTGAAGTTAAGCAGGAAGGTTCTGCATTAACTTTTGCTCCGCGCGATGGTGCCAAGCAGTCTAGCGCGTTGGCAGGCACTACCCGTGCTCTGGTCAACAATATGGTTATCGGTGTTAGCCAGGGTTTCGAAAGAAAACTCACATTGGTTGGCGTTGGTTATCGTGTTAAAGCTGAAGGTAACACTGTAAACCTGTCTGTGGGTCTCTCTCACCCCGTTAACTACGTTCTGCCTGCAGGCGTAGCGGTTGAAACCCCCACACAGACTGAGATAGTACTAAAAGGCGCCGACAAGCAATTGCTTGGTCAAGTTGCTGCCGAAATTCGTTCTTATCGCGAACCAGAGCCTTATAAAGGCAAAGGTATACGTTATTCGGATGAAGTAGTACTTCGTAAAGAAGCTAAGAAGAAGTAAGGGCTAGGTTATGAGCGATAAGAAGTTATCTCGTCTTCGCCGTGCACGCCGTGCTCGTGCCAAGATTCGCGAATTGTGTGTTACACGTCTGTCAGTGCATCGCACGCCACGACACATTTACGCACAATTGATTGCTGAAGACGGCTCAAGAGTTCTGGCTTGCGCCTCGACTCTCGACAAAGATTTACGCAGTGGTAAAACAGGTAATGCTGATGCGGCCAAAGCAGTTGGTAGTTTAATTGCTGAACGTGCAAAAGCAGCGGGTATCACACGAGTTGCCTTTGATCGCAGTGGTTTTAAATACCACGGACGTATCAAAGCCTTGGCTGATGCTGCGCGTGAAGGTGGTTTGGAATTCTAAAGGTTAAGATATGGCATACGCTAAGAAAGAAGAAGACAACAACGAAGGCTTGCAAGAGAAATTAGTACAAGTCAATCGCGTTGCTAAAACTGTTAAAGGTGGTCGTATCTTCCAATTTACCGCATTGACTGTTGTCGGTGATGGTAATGGCAAGGTAGGATTCGGCCGCGGTAAAGCACGCGAAGTGCCCATTGCAATTCAAAAAGCTATGGAAGCAGCGCGTCGCAATATGATCAACGTAGAGCTTAATGGCGATACGCTTCAGTACCCAATCAAAGGCGTTCATGGTGCATCTAAAGTGTACATGCAACCTGCCTCTCAAGGTACGGGTGTTATTGCTGGTGGTGCAATGCGTGCGGTGCTTGAAATTGCTGGCGTACAAAACGTACTGGCTAAGATCTACGGATCGACAAACCCGGTTAACGTTGTTCGTGCAACATTCAATGCTCTGAAAGCAATGACTTCACCACAACATGTCGCTGCTAAACGCGGCAAAAGCGTTGAAGATATTCTGAACTAATCGATTTTTCGATTTACGACGGTGGATAAACCATGTCTAAGAAAATGATTACAGTGACTCAGGTTAAGAGCGTTGCTCATCGCCTGAAAAATCACAAAGCATGTGTTGCAGGTTTAGGCTTGCGCCGCATCAACCATACCGTTGAAGTTGAAGATACTCCTTCAGTTCGCGGCATGATTAACAAAGTTAACTATCTAGTTAGGGTAGTGGGAGAATAAGATGCGTCTGAACACACTTAGCCCCGCACCGGGCAGAATTCGTAATAGAAAGCGTGTTGGTCGCGGTATTGGTAGCGGCTTGGGTAAGACTTGTGGTCGCGGCCATAAAGGTTTGAAATCACGTTCTGGTGGTTCGGTTAAGCCAGGTTTTGAAGGCGGTCAAATGCCTTTGCAAATTCGTTTGCCTAAATACGGTTTCACTTCACGCATTGGCCGTGTTAGTGCTCAGATTCGTCTCTCTGAATTAAACCTTGTTGAAGGATCTTTAGTGGATTTGGAAACTCTTAAGCAAGCAGATCTCGTGGGTTCAATTATTAAACGCGCTAAGATCTTCCTTTCTGGTGAGTTAACTAAGGCTGTAACTGTAAAAGGTTTGGCTGTAACCAAAGGTGCTAAGGCTGCTATCGAAGCTGCTGGCGGTACTGTAGAAGAGTAAGAGACGCATGGCTACTACTAGTAATATGCCGTTAGCGAATCAAAAAGGTTTAGGCGAGCTTTGGGCTCGCCTTCGTTTTCTCTTTTTGGCTATTGTGGTTTACCGCATAGGTACTCATATTCCAATTCCCGGATTGGATCCAGAGCGCATTGCAAATTTATTTAATCAAAACCAAGGTACTATTTTAGGCATGTTTAACATGTTCTCTGGTGGTGCTTTGTCGCGTATGGCTATCCTGGCGTTGGGTATTACACCCTATATTTCAGCCTCGATCATCATGCAATTGCTTAGCTCTGTAACGCCTTCTCTTGAACAGCTTAAAAAAGAAGGTGATTCTGGACGCAGAAAAATTAATCAATACACGCGTTATTTCACGGTTGTATTGGCTACTGTACAAGCGTTTGCCATGGCAGCAAGTTTTCATACTTATGCTTACGGTGGCGAAGCCGGCTTTTCTTATTACTTTACGTCAGTAGTTTCTTTAGTTACTGGTGCAGTATTTATGATGTGGCTTGGCGAGCAAGTTACTGAGCGTGGCATTGGCAATGGTATATCCATGTTGATTTTCGCTGGTATCGTTGCTGGTATGCCGCGAGCTATTGGGCAAGCGTTAGAAAGTGCTCGTCAAGGCGATTTAAATCCAATTTCCTTGTTAGCCGTTGCTGCGATTGCCTTAGGTGCTGTTTGGTTGGTTATCTATATCGAACGTGGTCAACGTAGAATTACCGTTAACTATGCCAAGCGTCAGCCAGGTCGTCAGGGTTATGGTTCGCAATCAAGCCATCTTCCTTTGAAAATAAATATGGCTGGTGTTATTCCTGCGATCTTTGCCAGTAGTATTTTGCTGTTCCCGGCATCTATTGCACAGTGGTTTGGTCAAGGTGGCGAAGGCCCTGTTAATGATTTCCTACAAGATATGGCAGTGGCTATTGGCCCAGGTCAGCCTCTTTATATCCTGTTGTTTGCTGGTTTGATTACATTCTTTTGTTTCTTCTATACGGCGTTGATGTTTAACCCGAAAGAAGTGGCAGATAATTTGAAAAAATCGGGTGCTTACATTCCTGGAATTCGTCCTGGTGAGCATTCAGCAAAATATATCGATAGTGTTTTA
>JAODAS010000019.1 GCA_025463555.1 Schumannella sp. | reverse complement strand
CTGATCGGCGTCACCGCCCGAGCCGGCACCGACGGCGAGGCTGATCGCGATGATCCCGATCAGCGCATGCAGCAGCCCGTTGACGGCGAACCCGACCCGGGCGAGGAGAGCAGTTGCGCGCTGAGATCCGTGGTGCTCTTCGCGGAGTCGGTGCCGCCTCCGCGCGCGAACGTGAGCGTCGTCGCGGCGACCGCGAGGTAGGCGAGGCCCTTCCCGATCTCGGACGCGTAGTGCAGTGGGCGCTTCTTCCTCTCGCCGGGGACCTGAACGAAGGCGCTGACGATGAGCCAGATGCCCAGGGCCACGAGCCCGACGAAGACCACCCAGAGGATCAGCACTCCTCCCGGCGTGCGTGCGAGCGTCGACAGGGCGCCGGACTGATCCGCCTCACCGCCCGAGCCGGCACCGACAGCGAGGCTGATCGCGATGATCCCGATGAGCGCATGCAGCAGCCCGTTGACGGCGAACCCGACCCGGGCGAGGAACCGGAGCACCCGGTTGTTGCGGCTGGAGCGGGCGACGCGTCGTGCGGGGTTGTTCATGGCCGCCAATCCTAAGGCCGAACCGGGGGTTTTTCAGACCCCTGCCGAGTCCCGCCAGGCGAGCAGCGCGGTGACCGGCTCGTAGTCGAACGCCGGCCCCGAGACGGAGGCCTGCATCAGCCGCACCCCGAGTTCGTACTGCTGCTCGAGCACCGCGATCTTCCCGCTTCCGAGGCCGCGGACGCTGACACCCGTCGACAACTCGATCTCGTCGGGGTCGCGTCCGACCTCTGCGCACCAGGTTCGCAGGACACCCAGCTTGTGCACGAGCGTCTCGGGGTCGGCGAACGAATGCCAGATGTCGGCGTGCTCCGCCACGATCTTCAGCGTCTTGCGCTCGCCACCACCGCCGATCAGGATCGGGATCCTGCGGGTCGGCGCCGGGTTGAGGCGATCCCAGCGGGCCCGGATGCGCGGCAGGTCCTCGGCGAGCGCGTCGAGCCGCGATCCGGCTGTTCCGAACTCGTAGCCGTACTCGTCGTAGTCCTTCTGCTTCCATCCGGAACCGGTGCCGAAGATGAAGCGGCCCACGCCATCCCGGGCGCTGATGTGGTCGATGGTGCGCGCCATGTCGGCCTGCAGGTCGGGGTTGCGGTAGCTGTTGCAGTTGACCAGCGGCCCGAACTCGACGCGCGAGGTCTGCTCCGCCATGGCGGCGAGCATGGTCCACGCCTCGAAATGCAGGCCGTCGGGATCGCCCGACAGGGGAAAGAAGTGGTCCCAGTTGAAGATGATGTCGACGCCCATGTCTTCGAGGCGGGCGACGCAGTCCCGCAGCTGGGCGTAGGTGGCGTGCTGGGGCGCGATCTGCACGCCGACGCGCAGCGGCCGTGAGGGAGACATGAGATCGAGCCTACGGCTCGGTTCAGCGACGACGCAGGATCACGATCACCAGGATCACGATGCCGGCCGCCAGCAGGATCAGCAGCCAGACCCACCACAGCCCGAACACGCCGGCGGGCACCGGGTCGGGCGTCGCGGTCGGCGACGGCGATACGGTCGGCTCGGCCGTCGGCGTGGCGCTGGGGGTGGATGCCGGGGTCGCGCTCGGCGTGGGCGTCGGGGTGGGCGTGGGGGTGCTTGCGACCACGACCACCGGTCCCCCGCCGCCGCCACCACCGCTCGCCGGCGGCACGACGGGCGTCGAGGAGTGCGGCGCCTTCGGGGCGGCACACGTCGGCATGCTGAGGTCGAAGCCGAACTCGAACAGGTCGGCGAAACCGCCGGTGAACACGGGCACGCCGTCGAGTCGCACGTAGCAGCCGCCCGGTCCGAGCGGCAGCGATGACCCGCCGAGGAACTCGTCCGCGCGCACCAGCGGGCGGTAGCCGCCCGCGTAGTACGAGTAGATGCGGTAGTCGCCCGCACCGTAGGTGAAGAGGTCGGCGACACCGAGGCTGTCGGTGATCCGCCGGTCGACGCGGATCCAGCCGTTGCCGGACTTGCGGAAGATCCGCAGGTCGACGCCGGGGAGGTCGAGCGAGGCGACGTCGTCGACGGTGTGGATCTCGAGCAGAGCCGACAGGTCGATCGGCCAGAGGTCGAAGTCGTAGGGTCCCGGCGGCGTGGGTGGTCCGGCCGGTGCTGTCGCGTCGATGATCCGGCCGAGCATGCAGCCGCAGCCGAGGAGGTAGAAGAACGGCGCGTGATCCCAGTACTGCGGGTAATGGGTGATCGGGATGCTGGTCGCGTACGCCTGGTAGGTGTCGCCGCGCGGCACGGTCACCTTCCATTTGCCCTGCGCGTCTGTGACATCGAAGTCGGGGAAGACGTCCGACGTGCCGACGCTCTCGACCGCCACGAACGCGCCGGCGAAGGCTGTGGCGTTCTCGCCGTGCCGGACCGTGCCGCTCAGCACGACCCCGTCCGAGTCGAGTACCAGCTCGCCGACGTCCCAGGTCGCCGGGTCGGCGGGGTCCATCGCGTCCGCCCAGGCGTCGACGTAGGTGCCGCCGCCGCGGGCGATGACGACGAACGGGCCACCGGCCACGTCGGGAAGGGCGAACGTCCCATCGGCGAGGGTCGTCCCGGATTCGATCAGGGTGTTGTCACTGCCGTCGCGCACCTCGACGAGGATGCCCGGCAGAGCGGTTCCGCCCGGAACATCGAGCACGACCTTGCCGGTCAGATCCGGATTCGCCGCCTGCGCGGGCGACGCCGCCAGCATCCCGCCGGCGATGGCGAGCACGCCGAGGCAGGCGATCGCTGCGGAGCGCAGCCGGGATCGTGCAGACATCGCAACCTCGGGGGTGGGGGAAAGGATGGCTGAGGTTACCAGTCGCGGCGACGCCGCCGTGCCATCTACCGCCCGAGTATGCGCTGGAGCGCGGCGAGTTCTTCTTCGCTCGGTCCGCCGTCTGCGCCGGCCTTCGGTGTTCCGCCGAGCCCGAAGCCCGACCCCACCGCTCCAGCCGCCTTCGCGCCGGCGGCCAGAGCCGCGTTCTCGGCCGCGCGCTTGGCGGGATTTCCCGATTTCGACTTCTTCGAGGCGACTGGCTTCTTCTTGCCTGCGTAGCCCGCGCCGGGAATCGGCCCCATCCCGGGCACCTGCGGCACGCCGCCCTTGGCCACCGTCTTCATCATCTTCGCCGCCTGCTCGAAGCGCTGCACGAGCTGGTTCACCTCGGTCACCGTCGTGCCAGAGCCTTTGGCGATACGCAACCGGCGCGAGCCGTTCAGCAGCTTGGGTGTGTGCCGCTCGCTCAGCGTCATCGACTGGATGATCGCCTCGGTGCGGGTGATCTCGCTCTCGTCGAAGTTCTCGAGCTGTTCGCGCATGCCGCGCGCACCGGGCAGCATGCCCAGCATCCCCTTGATGGAGCCCATGTTCTTGAGCTGCTGCATCTGCTTGAGGAAGTCGTCGAGCGTGAAGGTGTCGGTCGCGTACTTCTCGGCGACATTCTTCGCCTCTTCCTCGTTGAAGTTCTGCTTCGCCTGCTCGATCAGGGTCAGGATGTCGCCAAGGTCCAGGATGCGCGACGCCATGCGGTCGGGGTGGAACGGCTCGAAATCGTCGAGCCCCTCCCCCGTGGAGGCGAACATGATCGGCCGCCCGGTGATCGACGCGACGCTCAGCGCCGCGCCACCGCGGGCGTCGCCGTCGAGCTTCGACAATACGACGCCGGTGAAGTCGACACCCTCTTGGAAGGCGCGCGCGGTCGTGACGGCGTCCTGGCCGATCATGGCGTCGATGACGAACAGCACCTCGTCGGGGTCGACGGCTTTGCGGATGTCGGCGGCCTGTTTCATGAGTTCGGCGTCGATGCCGAGGCGGCCGGCCGTGTCGACGATGACGGTGTCGTACTGCTTGCGCTCCGCCTCTTTGACACCGGCTTTCGCGACCTTCACCGGATCGCCGACGCCGTTGCCCGGCTCCGGGGCCCACACGGCGACGCCGGCCTGCTCGCCCACGATCTGCAACTGGGTGACCGCATTCGGGCGCTGCAGGTCGGCCGCGATCAGCATCGGGGTGTGGCCGTCCTTGACGAGCCATTTGGCGAGCTTTCCCGCGAGCGTGGTCTTGCCGGCACCCTGCAGGCCCGCCAGCATGATGACCGTCGGCGGCTTCTTCGAGAACTCGAGCCGGCGCTGCTCGCCACCCAGGATCGTGATCAGCTCGTCGTTGACGATCTGCACCACCTGCTGAGCCGGATTCAGGGCCTTGTTGACCTCGTCACTGAGGGCGCGCTCGCGCACCCTGCCGGTGAACTGCTTCACGACCTCCAGCGCGACGTCGGCGTCGAGCAGGGCGCGGCGGATCTCGCGGACGGTGCCGTCGACGTCCGCGGGCGTGAGCTTGCCCTTGTTGCGGAGATTGCGGAAGGTCGCGGTGAGGCGATCCGAGAGGTTTCCGAATGCTGCCATGGTGCCAACAGCCTAAACCGGAAGCTCCTGGGACGGCTCCGCCAGCAGGGCGCGAGCGGCCATCCCGATGACGGCGCTGTACGTCGGGTACGCGAATTTCACGCCCGCCAGCGTCGCCACGTCGATGCCGGCCGCCATCGCGGTCGTCACCGACTGCACGACCTCGATGGCGTTCTCGCCGACCGCGTGGGCGCCCAGGATCAGCTCGCGCCTCCGGTCGGCGATGAGAGTCAGGAACCCACGTCGGCGGTCGTCGATCACGGCGCGGTCGAGCTGCGTGTAGGCAACGGTCGCGACGATGCAGAGCTCGTCCCGTTGCTTCGCCTCGGTCTGGGTGAGCCCGACGCCGGCGTAGTCGGGATCGGTGAATCCGCCCGCGGGAAGCAGATGGTGAGGGGTGCGCCGGTTGGCGTCGAGTACCGCGTTCTCTGCCGCCACCTCGCCCTCGAACACCGCCGCCTGCACGAGCATGTCCCGGCCGTTGGCGTCGCCGACGGCGAAGATGTGCGGGATCGCGGTGCGGAAGTACTGATCGACCGGGATGGCGGAGCGTTCCGGCGTGATGCCCGCCGCGTCGAGGCCCAGGTCGTCGATGTCCGCCGGCCAGCCGGTCGCCATGATGACCGCGTCGAAGGTCCCGGTGGTGGCGGAGCCCGCCGCGCGCCAGCCGAGCTCGATGCCGTCGGCCGTCTGCGCCAGCCCGTCCACTCCGTCGATTCCGGTCAGCACCGCGACGCCCTGCTCCGCGAACGCTTGCGCCACCGCGTCGCCGATGGATGCGTCCGAGGCCATCAGGATGCGCGGAGCGACATCGAGCAGGGTGACCTGCGACCCGAACGCACTGAAGACGGTGACGAGCTGGGCTCCGGTGTTACCTGCTCCGATGATGGCGACCCGCGCGGGGAGGGCGGCGAGGTCGAGGACGTGCTCCGGAACGGTGGCGAGTTCGGCGCCCGGCACGGGCAGGCGCCGGGAGTGGCCTCCGACGCAGATGATCACCGAGTTGCCGCGCACCCGGCGACCCGAGTCGAGCACCAGCGTGCTGGCATCCGTGAACCGCGCGCGGCCCTCGAGCACGAGGTCGATGCCCGCCGCCTCGAAACGCCGCGCCTCGTCTTTGATCGACCGCACGGCATCCACGGTCTGGCGCACGCGGGAGACGGTGGACGGCCAGTCGAGATGATGCTCGCCCACCGTGATGCCGTACGCGTCGGCGGTGCGCACGTCCCGCATCAGCCGGGCGGTCTTGGCGAGCACGCGGGTCGGCACGCAGCCCGAGTTGACGCAGGTGCCACCGGTCTTGTCCGCTTCGAGCACCGCCACGCGCGCGCCGAGTTCCGCTGCTCGCAGCGCAGCGGCCGTGCCGGCAGGCCCGGCACCGATCACGACGACGTCGTAGTTGTCCTCGGTCACGCTCGGATCCCCCTGCCTCAGGAGACGGCGTTGAGACGGATCGCGACGTTGCTCACGATGGGCACGAGTCCGATCAGCAGCGACAGGAACGACAGGACGCGATGCCCGCCGCGCACCAGGCCGACCACGCCCAGAACGACGGCAGTGAGCGCGAGGGCCGCTCCCACGAAGAACAACACGATATAGAGCAGGGTGCCGCCGTCGTCGCCGTTCAGCGCGGCCGAGATCCCGTTGACGAAGCTGAACGCCACCAGCGCGGTGCCGACCAGGCCGAGGACGATGCCCAGCAGCGGGGTGGCGAGCGTCGTTCCCCGGCGGGCGACCACGGGTGCCTCGGACTTGTCGATGGTGTCGTGCGTCGCGTCGGCCATGCCCGCATTCTAGGACGCGGGCGCCGGGGCGCGGCTAGCCTGGGAGCCATGCCGCTGATCCCGTTCCAGGGCGATGAGCCCGTCGTCGATCCGACCGCGTTCGTGGCGATGAACGCGACGCTCGTCGGACGCGTCACCGTCGGCGCGGGGGCGAGCATCTGGTTCGGTGCGGTCCTGCGCGGGGACACCGACGAACTGGTCCTCGGCGAGCGCAGCAACCTGCAGGACAACGTGGTGGTGCATGCGGATCCGGGTTCTCCGGCGATTCTCGGAGCCGGCGTGAGTGTCGGGCACGGAGCGGTCGTGCACGGCTGCCGCATCGGCGACGGCTGCCTGATCGGGATGAACGCGACCGTGCTGAACCGTGCGGTCATCGGCGCGCAGTCGCTCGTCGCGGCCGGAGCAGTCGTGCTCGAAGGCACCGTCATCCCGCCCCGCTCGCTCGTCGCGGGCGTGCCCGCGAAGGTGCGGCGCGAACTCACCGACGACGAGGTCGCCGCCCTTGCCGTCAACGCCGACACCTATGCGGATCGTGCGGTCGTGTACGCGAGAGCAGCGGTGGTCGAGTAGCCCCTGGTTTCGATACGCGTCGCTTCGCCGCGCTACTCGACCACCGAGGTCAGCCGACCAGCTGCTGGGCGAAGACGTGCGGCGTGAAGCCGGTCAGATCGCCGATGCCCTCGCCCTGACCGATCAGCTTGATCGGGATGCCGGTCTTCTCCTGCACCGCGAGGACGAACCCGCCCTTCGCACTTCCGTCGAGTTTCGTGAGGACGAGGCCGGTCACCCCGGCATGCTCGATGAATGCCTCCGCCTGCGCCAGCCCGTTCTGCCCCGTGGTGGCGTCGAGCACGAGAAGCACCTCGGCGATGGGAGCGAGCTTCTCGATCACCTTGCGAACCTTGGTCAGCTCATCCATCAGACCGGTCTTCGTCTGCAGACGGCCGGCGGTGTCGATCAGCACCATCTCGATACCCTCGCGCTGCGCCTTCTCGACGGTCTGGAACGCGACCGAGGCCGGGTCCTGGCCCTGCTGCTGGGGACGCACCACCTCGGCACCCGCGCGCTCGGCCCACGTGGCCAGTTGCTCGACCGCGGCGGCCCGGAACGTGTCCGCGGCACCCACCACGACCGACCGGTCGTAGTTGCGCAGGAACTTGGCGAACTTGCCGATGGTCGTCGTCTTGCCGACGCCGTTCACTCCGACGACCAGCACGACCGCCGGACGGTTCGAGAGGGCAAGGGTCGGATCGAGTCTGGCGAGACGTTCCTCGATGATCTCCCGCAGCATCCGCTGCAGGTCAGCCGGGTCGTCGGTACGGAACTTCGCGACCATGCCGCGCAGCTCATCGACGATCGCGTCGGTGATGTCGGGCCCGAAGTCGGCGCTGATCAGGGCGTCTTCGAGCTCGCTCCAGGTCTCGTCGTCGATCTTGCCGCGCGCGAACATGCCGCGGAGCGCGGAACCCAGCGACCACGACGGAGCCATGCACAAAGCCTAGGCTCAAGGGCGTGTTCGCCTTCATCCGCCACGGCCAGACCGACTGGAACCGCGACGACCGGCTCCAGGGCTCCAGCGACATCCCGCTGAACGACGTCGGCCGGGAGCAGGCGCACGAGGCCGCGTCGCTGTTGCGCGACGGTGGCTGGGAGGTGATCGTCAGCTCTCCGCTGTCGAGAGCGCGCGAGACGGCCGAGATCATCGCGTCAGAGCTGGGCATCGAACTCGGGCCGAGCTACGCAGAGTTCGCCGAACGCGACTACGGCGTCAACGAGGGTGGATCCTCCAGCGACATCGTGGCGCGGTATCCGGACCGCGACTATCCGGGCGCCGAGCCCCTCGCGTCGGTGGTCGCACGTGGCCGGGCGGGCCTGGCACGGGCGTCCGCCGAGTTCGGCGATCGCCCGACGATCATCGTCTGCCACGGCACCATCATCCGGTACACCCTGGCCGCTCTCGCCGGGCGCCGGCTGCCCGGCATCGTGAACGGGTCGATCTCGACGCTGAAGGTCGAGGACGGGCACTGGGAGGTGCTGAGCGTGAACGGCGTGGCGCTGCCCCTGGTGCCGGAGCCGCCCGACGACCGGCCCGCCGATGGAGACACCGTCACGCGTTAGGCGCCGAACCCCACCCCAGGGCGAGAGCGATCAGGTTGATGATCACCGTCAGCACGCCGATACCGCCGAGCACGAACGGCAGGTATTTCAGCGGGACGAAGAACAGGCTGCTGACCGCTCTCGGGGTCCGTGACGGGGACCGCCTGGTGGGTCTTCTTCGCACCGTCGGCGCCGATGATCGGCTCGGCGAGTTGCTGATAGACGAACGCCGGCTTCGGTTTGTCGATGATCTTGCCCACCGTGGCCTGCACCACCAGCCACATCGCCGCAGCGCTCACGATGAATCCCACCCCGATCAGGGCACCCAGGCCGTTGGCCGGGTAGGTGGGCACACCCAGAACGGCTTTGAGCAGGTAGCCGATTCCGACGCCGAGCGGCACGAACAGGACGGCCAGGATTCCCCAGCGCTGCCAGATGATGATCATCAGTCAATAGTAATGGCGTCGGGCTGCTCGCCGATCGGCGTCTCCTTCGGCGGGCGACGCTTGATCAGGACGGCGTTCACGATCCAGATCACGACCGCCGCGAGCGCGTAGCTGCCGAACAGCAGCAGCCACCGCCCGAAGTCGCCCGGCACCTCGGCCCACGCTTTCGGGATCGTCAGCAGCACCAGCATGAATGCCGCCAGGCCGATCGCGTAGGCCCCGGCCCAGACGAGGCGACGCCATTTGAGAAGCTTCCCGCCATCCAGGTTGCCCAGCGGCAGCAGCGCGAGCGGCAGGGACGAGATCCCCTTGACCGTGACACCCGCCAGGAACTCCACGGCGAACACCAGGGGCAGGTTGTCGGTCGCCCCGAGCGCGAGCGGGGCGAGCAGCGAGTAGGCGACCCACGCGACCAGCGAGAGCACCAGCCCGAAGGCCGATCCGACAAGGGTGAGGACGGCGCTCTTGCTCGCCCTCAGCGCGGTGGCGTACGCGACGCCGGCGACGAGACCGAAGATGATGCCCGGCTCGAGGGCCAGCAGGCGGGCGATTCCGACCGCGAGGGCGACCAGCAGAAGCGAACCCCACCGGAACCGCAGGTACGGCGTCGAGTCCGGCTGGATCCGCCGGGCCACCCGCCGCACGATCGCCCAGGTCGCCAGGTTGAACAGCACGAACGACAGGAACAGCGTGACGAGCACGCGGCCCGACATGGGGTTCACGCCGAAATCGGGATCGACGAACGCGCCGAGGATCGCGGCGAGCGCGAACCCCGGCCACATGAGCCAGCCGGGCAGGCGCGAGGGCGGGATGCCGCCGGCTGTCTGCTGGTGGTCGACGGCGTGGACCGGGTCGGGGGCCTTCGCGTCCTTTCCGTCTGAGCGTGGAGGGAGTCTGCGGCGTCGAAAACGCTTCTGCACCGAGCGCACCAGCCCGTCGTAGCGGGAGCCGACCACCGAGTTCAGCAGGGCCGACGGCCAGCCCACGACCAGCATCAGGGCGACGGCGCCTGTCGCGATCACGGCCGTCTGGGTCGCCGTCGGCAACGTGAACGCGCGCAGGCTGCTCAGGACGCTGGGAGCGGCCAGCGTGGTGCTGCGGCCGAAGGGTCCCGCCAGGAAGAGGGTGATCTCCAGGCTCGGGTCGTTGATCTCCTGATCGATCTTGTAGGAATCCCCGTCGGTGTAATAGACCTCGAAGATGTCCAGGCCCGTCGCGGGGTCGCTGAACCGGGCGAGCGCGAAGTCGACCTGCGATCCGTCCCGGGCAGCCAGATCGTCGGCTGTCAGGGAGACCGTCTCATTGACCGTGTTCAGCGGGTCCTCGTCGATGGAGGTGATCAGCCCGGTCGACGGGCCGTACCCGGCGCTTTCGAACGAGCGCACGATGCGCGTGAACTTCTCCCACGTGATGTCGGTGTACAGCAGGTAATAGGCCACCGAGATGCCTGCGCCGTCGTCGAACGGCTCGTCCTCGATCCGCGACGCGCAGTCGGCGGGAAAGGCGCGCAGCGGCACCGGGATGTACCGCACCTCCGGCTCGAAGAGCACGCGGCCGCCGGTGGCGTAGTGGCTGCTGGTGCAGTCGTCCGGGTCGGCGACCGCCGCGGCGAC
>JAODAS010000003.1 GCA_025463555.1 Schumannella sp. | reverse complement strand
AGAGCCAGGAACACGCCGAGGCCGATGAGCGCCTGCCGGGTGATGTCGGCGCCCCAGCTCGCGCCGATGAACGAGTCGTCGACGGTGTCGGTGCTGTACGCGCTCTTGAGCGCCTCTGTCACCGCCTGCGTCTGCGCATCGTCTTTGAGCTGGTCGGTCTGGACACGCAGGCCGTCGGTGCCGACGGTGGTCACCCGGACGTTCACGTCGGGCGCCACACTGTGCACCGCCTCCGTGGCGATGGTGCTGTCGACGGAGGACGCGCCGGCGACCTGGAACTGTGAGCCGCCGCGGAACTCGATGCCGAAATTGAAGCCTGCGCCGAAGTCGCCGGCGCCGCGGATGAACGGCACCGCCACGGCCGAGAGCATCAGAACGACCGCGATGGTGAGCCAGATGCGGCGGAGGCGCACGAACGGGACGCTGCGCTCCCCCGTGTAGAGGTCGTTGCCGAACTTGGTCAGCCCGCTCGCCATCAGCGCTTGCCCTTCTTCTTGGATCCGCCCGATTTCGAGCCGCCCGATCCCGATGCCCTGTCGGCCGCCTTCGCGGCCTTCGCCGCCGCAGCGGTGGACGCCTCGAGCTCTGCCGCCTTGCGCTCGGCGATGGTCTGCCGGCGTCCCGCCTCGCGGCTGGCGCCTGCGCGACGTGCTTCTGTCGATACGCGGAACTCTGCGCGGCCGCGGTACACGGCACCGAGCGCGTCGGGGTCGAGACCGCTGAGCGGGTGACCGCTCGAAAAGAATCGCGTCGTCGCGATGAGCTGCATCATGGGGTGCGTGAACAGCACGACGATGAGCACGTCGATGACGACGGTGATACCGAGGGTCAGGGCGAAGCCCTTGACGCTGCCCACCGCGATCAGGGCGAGCACGACGGCGGACAGCAGGTTGACGCCCTTGGCGGCGTAGATCGTGCGCAGTGCACGTCTCCACCCGGCCTCCACAGCGCCGACGATGCCTCGGCCGTCGCGCAACTCATCACGTATTCGTTCGAAGTACACGATGAACGAGTCGACGGTGAACCCGATCGCGACGATCAGGCCGGCGACGCCCGCAAGCGACAGGCGGTAGCCCTCACGCCAGCTGAGGATCGAGATCACGAGATAGGTGATGACGGCGGCCACGACGATCGATGCGATCGTCACCGATGCCAGCAGCCGGTACTGGAAGAACGAGTACAGCACCACGAGGATCAGGCCGATGAGGCCCGCCAGGATGCCGCTCTGCAGCTGGCTGCTGCCGAGCGTGGGTGACACGGAGTCGCGGGTCTGGACCACGAAACTCACCGGCAGTGCGCCGAACTTGAGCTGATCGGCAAGCGCTGTGGCGCTCGCCTGCGTGAAACTCCCGCTGATCTCGGGGGCGTCGGTGACGCCTTGCACACGGGGAGCCGTGATCACCCGGCCGTCCAGTACGGCGCCGAACTGGTTACGCGGCGCCTCGAGGGCGATCAGGCGCGTGCCCACCTTCTTGAAGGCCGCGCCGCCGTCGCCGTTGAACTTGAGGTTGACGACCCATTCACCGGTGTTCACACCGTTGCTTCCCTGCCGCGTGCCCGCAGTGGCATCTGTGATGTCCGCACCGTCGACCTCGACGGGACCGAGCAGGTACTTGATCGAGCCGTCGTCCTGGCAGGTGACCAGCGGCTTGTCGGCCGGCGCGATGTTGGCCTCGACCTCGTCGATCTGATCGCAGCTGAAACTGTCGTACTGGGCCTGGAGCTCCGGACTGACCCAGTTGAGGTCGCTGCCGTCCGTCGGGGTCGGAAGCGGGGTGCCCGACGGAGTCGGTGTCGGAGTGGGAGTCGGTGTCGCTGTCGGGCTGGCGCTGTCGGTCGGGGACGGGGTGCCCGCGGAGTCGGGGCTGGGTGCTCCGGCGAGGATCACCGCCCGGAACTCGAGCTTCGAGGACTGCTGGAGGCGGTTGAGCGTCGCGTTGTCGATCGGGCCCGGAATCAGGACCTCGATGTTGTTGGCGCCCTGGGTGCTGATCTCCGCCTCGGAAACGCCGGAGGCATCGACGCGCTGCCGGATGATCGAGACGGCCTGGTCGAGCTGCTCCTGGGTGACCGTCTGGCCCTGGCCCGTCTGCGCCGCGAGCACCACGCGCGTGCCGCCATCGAGGTCGAGCGCCAGCTTCGGTGTCCAGCCCCACTGGGGGTTGCCGAACAATGCGCCGGCGGTCTGGATGCCGAGCAGTACCACGATGATGGCCGCAAGCCAGGCCAGGGATTTCCAGGCCTTACGGACCGGCGTCGAACTCCTTGCCACGTGGCGGCTCTGCTTTCTGTTTGCGAACTGGCGCCGGGTCGGGCGCAGAAGTGCTGCCCGGTCGAGCCGGACAGCAACCAAGGGTAACCGCTAGTCGGTGGCCTTCTTGCGCGGAGCGCGCTTCGGCTTCTCGTCAGCGACGCGCTCGCCGTACTCGGGTCCGTCGCCGGGGGTGATCTCGCCGGCTTCCGTCTCGAGCTCCTGCTCGTCGGTGACGACCTCGTCCGGCTCGACCACGCGCGCGAGGGTCTGGCGGTGTACGCGAAGCTTCGTGCCCGGCGTGGTCTCGATGATGGCCTCGTTCTTCTCCTCATCGAGCGAGATCAGCGTGCCGTAGATGCCGTGCTGGGTCATCACCTCGACCCCCGGGGCCATCTGGGTCTGCAGCTTCTCGGCATCCGCACGGCGCTTGCGCGAGCTGCGGAACATGAAGATGATCACGACCGCGAGGAGCGCGAACAGGCCGATGTTGAGCAGCAGATTCGAGTCGAGCCCGCCGGTGGTGGCCGGGGCGTCAGGGCCGCCGGTCGAAAGAAGGAGGTGGGTGATCATGGGCGAACGAATGCCTTCCGAAAGGGTGTGGGATTCTCTGAATCATACGTCATCGTCGAACAGCGTCCCGCGGTCGGGTCGCCGTACGCCGAGGTGATCCCAGGCCTTGCGGGTCGCCACGCGACCACGGGGGGTGCGGCTGAGCATGCCCATCCGCACCAGGAACGGCTCCACGACCGACTCGATCGTCTCCGGCTCCTCGCCCACCGAGACCGCCAGCGTGTTCAGACCGACGGGGCCGCCCTCGAAACGGCTGACCACGGCATCCAGGATCGCCCTGTCGAGCCGGTCGAGCCCGAGCGCGTCGACGTCGTAGAGCTCGAGTGCCGCGTTGACCGTCGCGAGGTCGGCGTCCCTGCCGTGCACGAGCGCGTAGTCGCGCACCCGGCGCAGCAGCCGGTTCGCGATGCGGGGTGTGCCGCGGCTGCGCATGGCGATCTCGAGACGGGCGACGGGCGGGATGTCGAGGTTGAGCATGCGGGCGGCCCGCGCCAGGACCTCATCGAGTTCGCCGTCGTCGTAAAACTCCAGGTTCGCCGTGAACCCGAAGCGATCGCGCAGCGGATTTGGAAGAAGCCCCGAGCGGGTCGTCGCGCCCACCAGGGTGAAGGGCGAGAGGTCGAGCGCGATGCTGGTCGCGCCTGCACCCTTGCCGACCATGATGTCGATGCGGAAGTCCTCCATCGCGAGATACAGCATCTCTTCTGCGCTGCGCGCCATGCGATGGATCTCGTCGATGAACAGCACCTCGCCGGGCACGAGGCTCGACAGCAGCGCGGCGAGGTCTCCCGCGTGCTGGATCGCCGGACCGCTCGACATGCGCAGCGGCCGGCTGCTCTCGTGGGCGACGATCATCGCGAGCGTGGTCTTGCCGAGGCCGGGCGGGCCGGCGAGCAGGATGTGATCGGGCGTGCGGTTCTGCATCGCGGCCGCGTCCAGCAACAGCTGCAGCTGGCCGCGGACCTTCACCTGGCCGACGAACTCGGCGAGGCTGCGGGGGCGAAGGGCGCCCTCGAAGGCGAGTTCGGCCTCCGATTCGGCGACCTCCGGCTTGACCGGCGTCTCGACCTCCTCCTCGCTCACGAGCGCACACCGGGCCCGAGGCGTGCGAGGGACAGCCGCAGCAGCGCTGCGACGGTCTCGCGTTCGGCATCGGACGCCTCAGCGGCCGCCTCGTCGACAGCGGCAGCGGCAGCACGCTCGTTCCAGCCGAGGCCGACGAGCGCGGTGACGACGTTCTGAGTGATCGTGCCGCCTGCTGTGCGCCCGTGTGCACCGGATGCCGCGGCCGGGGCGAGCAGCTTGCCTTGCAGTGAGACGGCGATCAGCTTGGCCGTCTTCGGACCGATGCCCGACACCTTGCGGAAGGGTGCATCGTCTTCGGCAGCGACCGCGCGCGCGATGTCGTCGGGGCTGAGCGTCGCGAGCACGCCGAGCGCGGACTTCGGCCCGACGCCGGAGACACCGCGCAACAGGTCGAAGACCTCCAGCTCGGCGCGGGTCTCGAATCCGAACAGGCTGAGGTCGTCTTCGCGGACGATGAGGGCGGTGTGGAAGCTCGCCTCGTGGCCGATTCGCAGCGACAGCGCATGCTGCGGCGTGACCTGCACGGCGAGTCCGACCCCACCCACCTCGACGACGGCCACGGGCCCGGAGACGGCGAGCACGGTCCCTCGCACCGACGCGATCATCGCGACACCCGTTCCGCAGCGGCCCAGGCCGCCTGAGCCTTGGTCAACCCCGCTGGTTGAGTAGCGCTCGGCGCACCCGATCGCGTGTCGTAACCGCGACCGGACCCACCCCTCCACGCGTGGCAGATCGCGAGGGCGAGCGCGTCGGCGGCGTCGGCGGGTTTCGGCACCGCATCCAGGCCCAGCACCCGTGCGACCATCGCCCCGACCTGCGCCTTCTGCGCGGAGCCGTACCCGGTGATCGCAGCTTTGACCTCGCTCGGGGTGTGCAGCCCGACGGTCAGCCCGTGCTCGGCTCCGAGCGCGAGTGCGATGCCGCTCGCCTGAGCGGTTCCCATCACCGTGCGCAGGTTGTGCTGCGCGAAGACCCGCTCGACAGCCATCGCCGTCGGGCGGTACTCGGTGAGGATCGCGCGGATGCCCGTCGACACCGCCAGCAGCCGCTCGCCGAGATCGAGCCCCGGCGGGGTCTGCACGACGCCCACATACACCAGCGTCGCGCGCCGATCGGGTGCGACGTCGACGACGCCGATCCCGCATCGGGTCAGCCCCGGGTCGATGCCGAGCACACGCATGGCTGGAACGCTACGCGACACTCGAACACATGTGCGAGTGACGCGCCGTCGCTACTCGTCGTTGTCGAGCACGGCCTGCACGTCGGCGGGCACGTCGATGTTGGTGAAGATGTTCTGCACGTCGTCGCTGTCCTCCAGCGCATCGATCAGACGGAACACCTTGCGCGCCGTCTCGGCGTCGGCCTCGACCCGCAGGCTGGGGACGAACTC
>JAODAS010000274.1 GCA_025463555.1 Schumannella sp. | reverse complement strand
CCCGACGCGGACGCCAGATCGAAGGCGAAGCCGCCGAAACCGAACAGGATCCCGAAGAAGATCAGGGCGAACGGGACGATGAATACGACGGCGACGACGTTGCCCGCCTGCCAGGTCGCCCAGGCCGCTCCGGAGGCTTTCGCCATGATCTTCCACTGCTTGACCTCGGCCTCCGGCATCGGGGCCGTGAGCGCTGAGAAGTCGATCGTCGTCGAGGCGGGCATGGGCACATTCAACACGAGCGTCGCCCATAGACGGAATGAAACGGCCCCGGACAGACTCATCGCCCAGTGGCGGGTCATTGACTCCGACGCTTCTGGGCGATGAGTTGATCTGCGTCCAGACTGCACCCGTGCCGCGGGGGAGTCAAGGGCTGCGCCTACCATCGGGATGGTGGACGCGACATCGATCAACCGTGTGGTCACCTTCTGGGAGTTCGGCGGACCCGAAGTCCTGCACCTCGAGCAGCAGCCCCTCGCCGAGCCGGGGCCGGGCGAGGTGCGGGTGCGCATGGCCTTCGCGGGGCTCAACCCGGTGGACTACAAGATCCGGCGCGGAGGACCCCAGTACGGCACGCAACTGCCGAGCACGCTCGGGCGTGAACTGTCGGGCGTCGTCGAGTCGACGGGCGCCGAGGTCGAACGGCTCGCGGTCGGTGATCCCGTGTTCGGCTCGATCCCGGTCGGAGCCTTCGCCGACGCGGTGATCGTCCCCGAGGCCAACATGGCATTCGTTCCCGATGACCTGCCGATGGATGTCGCAGGCGCCCTGGCGCTGGCCGGCCAGACCGCGTGGGACGCGCTGGCGTCACAGGGAATCAGGCGCGGCGACACGATCGTGGTAAGCGCAGCTGCGGGAGGAGTGGGCGGCATCCTGGCCCAGCTGGCCGTGCACGCGGGTGCGCGCGTGATCGGCTCGGCGTCGCGAGGCAACCACGCCTGGCTGCGCGCCCGCGGTGTCGAGCCGGTCGAGTACGGGCAGGGCTTCGCGGATTCCGTGCGAGCGCTGATCGATTCGGTTCCGACGGCGGCGTTCGATCTGCACGGCGCCGAGTCGGTCGAGGCCTTCCTGGGGCTCGGGATCCCGGCCGTGCGGATCAACTCGAATGCGATGGGAGCCGCCGTACCCGCGGGGGTGCAGCGGGTGGGCCGGGGCGCGCCGAACGTCGACACGCTGGGGACGCTCGCTGCCATGGTGGTGGACGGGGCGGTCGAGGTGCCGATCGCCGGCCGTTACCGGCTCGAGCAGGTGAGGGACGCCTTCGAATTGCTCGAGGGGCAGCACCTGCGCGGCAAGGTCGTCGTCAGTGGCAACGACTAGACCTGCCTCATGACCGATTCCTCTTCTCTCACGCCCAGTTCCGTCACCGCGTGGATGAACGGGTACCTGCGCGCCTGGGATTCGAACGCGCCGGACGACATCCGCGCGCTCTTCACGGACGACGCCGAGTACCGCACCGCGCCGTTCGAGCCGCCGCGCGTGGGCGTCGACGCGATCGTGGCGGGGTGGATCGAAGATCAAGACCAGCCCGGTGACTATTCGTTCACCTGGTCCGAGCCGAATCTCGACGGGGATGTCGCGTTCGTCGCAGGGGACACCACATATTCCGACGGGCGACGCTACGCCAACCTGTGGGTGATCCGGTTCGCGCCCGACGGCCGCGCGACCTCGTTCACCGAGTGGTACATGAAGTACCCGGCAGCAAGCTAGCCCCGCACGCAGTTGCCCGGTTCGATCGCCGTCGACAGGCCGGCTGCACGGGCCACGACGGGCGAGAGCTCGGTGTTCGTCATGGCGTAGCCGAGGTCGTCGTCCGTCGCGCTGCGGGCGAACACGACCCCCGCGACGTCGCCGCCGGTGGTGAGCAGCGGGCCACCCGAGTTGCCGGGGTTGACGCGGGCGGCGAGCGAGTACACCTCGCGCGGAGCGGTACCGGTGCCGTAGATGTCCTCGATCTGCTCGGTCGACACGGCGAGCACCTGAGCAGGGCCGGTGCTGAACGGGCCGCCGAACGGATACCCGTCGACGACCGCGTCGTCGCCGACGGCCAAGTTCGCGGCGAGGTCGAGCGGGGCGACATCGAGACCGCGGACGGCGACGATCGCCAGGTCGTCCTCGGGGTCGAAGTAGACGACGCGGGCGTCGAGCGCCTGGCCGTTCCGCGCCTCGACCACGGGCTCTGGAACGCCCGCCACGACGTGCGCGTTCGTGACGATGCGGTCGGGTGCGATCACGAATCCGGTTCCGGACTGGTTCTGGCCGCAGGCGTAGGCGTTTCCGCTGATCCGCACGACCGACTGCGCCGCGGCACTGAGCGCCCCGGTTCCGGTGTCGACGTCAGGCACTCCGGGTGAGGTTGCGATGCCGCCGAGGGCCTCGCCGATGCGGGGAAGACCCTCCTCGAGGACGACGGATCGCAGCCGGGCCAGGGCGACATCCACCGGTTCCGGTGTGATGGCTTCGATCCCGCGCAGCACCCAGGATCCGGAGATCGCTGTCGACAGGAACGGGATGCCCAGCGCACCCACACTGCCCGCGATGAGCGCGGTCACCAGCGCCGATGCGACCAGGTTCGTGAGGGCACCGAAGACCCGGTCCGGGCCGCTCAGGGCCGTGTCTTTCAGCCTGCTGCGTATCGCGCGACCGATCGCGTTGCCGGCGGCGTGGCCACCGGCGAGCAGCGCGACGGCGATCCCGACGGCGGCGACGGTGCGCCAGAAGGGTGCCGGAATCAGCTGGTTCACGAGCGGGATGAGGAAGAAGGCGAGGATGCCGCCGCCGACGATGCCGGCGATCGAGGTGACGCTGCGCGCGAATCCGTTGCGCCAGCCCTCGCCCAGGTACACCAGGAACAGCAGGATCAGCAGGACATCCAGCAGTCGCTCGGCGATCACGGGGCCACCCACATGCATTCAGCCTAGGCGGCGTCCGGGCGGGCAGGCACCGCAGTATCGACTGCGCTAGACGCCTGCGATGCGGCGGGAGAGGTGGCGTTGCTCCGCAGGGTTCGCCGTGAGGTCGCGGGCGCGGGTGAACGCCTCCCGCGCGAGATCGCGCGAGCCCGTGCGCGCCAGCAGCTCGCCGCGTGACGCCCAGTACAGGTGATAGCGCTCGAGCGGGCCCTCGAGGTCATCGAGCAGCGCGAGCCCGGCGCCCGGCCCGTCCGCCATCGCGACGGCGACGGCGTGGTTGAGGGCGATGACCGGTGACCCGGCGACCTGCAGCAGCCGTTCGTAGAGTGTCGCGATCACCACCCAGTCGGTGTCGGCGGCGGTCGGCGCGTTCGCGTGCTGCGAGGCGATGAGCGCCTGCAGCTGGTACGGCCCCGCCGGCCCGGGGCCTTTGCCGAGAACGCGCTTCAGGATGCGGTTGGCCTGTGCGATGAGCGCTCCGTCCCAGCGTGAGCGGTCCTGATCGGCGAGCAGGACGAGGTCGCCGGCGCCGTCGAGCCGGGTGTCGAGGCGTGAGCGGTGGTACAGCTCCAGCGCGAGCAATCCCTCGGCTTCGGCGGTCGCGCTCGTCGGAAGCAGCTCGATCGCCAGCCCGGTGAGACGCACCGCTTCGTCCGCGAGTGAGATGCGCACCGCATCCGTCGACCCGCCGCGGGCGAGGTAGCCCTCGTTGAACACCAGGTACAGCACGGTCAGCAGCGCGTCGACGCGTTCGTCGAGGTCGGCGGGCACCGTGAGGGGGATGCGCGCGTCGCGGATCTTGCGCTTCGCCCGCACGATCCGCTGGGCGAGGGTCGCCTCGGGCAGCAGGAAGGCGGCGGCGATCTCGGGGGTGGTGAGCCCGCCGACGAGGCGGAGGGTGAGGGCGACCTGGGTATCGCGGTCGAGTGCCGGATGGCAGCACAGCAGCATGAGGCGGAGCTGCTCGTCGCCCACCTCCGTGTGCTCCACGATGCTCACCTCCTCCGGGTCCTGCTCGTCCTGCGCGTCGTACACGGTGGTCAACTCGACAGCCGACGCCCGCAAGCGGCGCGCAGCCGTGGCATCCCGTCGAAGCCTGTCGATGATGCGGTTGTGGGCGACCGTGTACAACCAGCCGGCCGGGTTCGCCGGGATGCCCGCGGTCGGCCAGGTTTCGACGGCGTGGATCAGGGCGTCCTGAACGCAGTCGTCGGCGAGGTCGACACTGCTGAAGCGCGCGGCGAGGAGAGCGAGCACACGCCCGCTCTCCTCGCGTGCAAGCCGAGTGACCTCGGCCGCTACATCGTCGGACAGGTCTAGTTCACGTTCTGCGGGTTGCCGTCGGCATCCGGCATCATGGCGACCGGACGCACCTCGACGGAGCCGTCGCCGACCGGGATCCGCTTCGCCCAGTCGAGTGCGGCATCCAGGTCCGGTACGTTCACGAGGTAGTAGCCGGCGAAGGCCTCCTTCGTCTCGGCGAACGGCCCGTCGACGATGCTCGTCTGGTCGTTCACGAAGGTGACCGTCGTCGCGGTGGACGTCGGCTGAAGGCTCGCGCCGCTGACCAGAACCCCGCTCTGCATGATCTCGCGGGTGAAGTC
>JAODAS010000244.1 GCA_025463555.1 Schumannella sp. | reverse complement strand
CCGGCCCTCGACCCAGTCCACGCCGGCCCCGTTGCGCCTGACCACCACGACGTGCTCCACCGTGTGGCCGGGCCCGGACAGTGCCTCGTCGACGGCGTTCTTGAGGGGGCTGGGCTTGCCGCGGCGGTAGGTGCCGTCGGCGGTGACCACAAGCTTGGCTTCGGCGTCATCGATCCGGGAGCGGAGCGCGTCGGCGGAGAACCCGCCGAAGACCACCGAATGCACAGCCCCGATCCGGGCGCAGGCCAGCAGCGTGATGACGGCCTCCGGGATCATCGGCAGGTACACCGCGACCCGGTCGCCCTTGGCCACGCCGAGGGATTCGAAGGCTTTGGCCGCCTTCTTGACCTCCTCGGTCAGCTGCGCGGAGGTGTAGGTGCGGGTGTCGCCCGGTTCGCCCTCGAAGTAGATGGCGACGCGGTCCCCGAGCCCGTTTTCGACATGCCGGTCCAGGGCGTTGTAGGCGGCGTTGACTTCCCCGCCGACGAACCACTTCGCGAACGGCGGGTCGGACCAGTCCAGCGTCCGGGTGAAGTCTTTGTCCCAGGTCAGCAGCCCGCGGGCCTGCCTGGCCCAGAACGCGGGCCGGTCCGCGTCGGCCTCGGCATAGACCCCGGCGGCAACCACGGCGTTTGCCGCAAACTCGGCGGAGGGCGCGAACCTGCGGTCCTCGTGGAGCAGGTTTTCAAAGGCGTCGCCCCGCTGCGCCGGGCCGCCAGGTGGTGTAACGATGTAGTTTTGGCGCATCTTCGTGGCTCTTCGTTTCTCTCTCGTAATCGGGTGGCTCTAGGTTGGTTCTTCTAGTCGTCTTCTTAGGTTTCGTTGAGTTGCTCCCAATGCCCGGCGCAGTTGCCGGGTCGTGCATCAGCCTGCTCTCTTCAGGATGAGATGGACCCTGCACCCGTCCAGGGCCCGTAGGCCGTCCACGTCCGAAGTTCTGAACGCGGAATCGGGGCTTACGGCAGCTCCGCTCGGTTCTCTAGCATCAACACGCCGGCCGTAAGGCCAAACAACTCGGCGCGGTGGATACTCCGCTGCTGACCGGCAAGGCTTCCAGCCCCAAGGGCCTTCCATTGGTTCGTCGCGCCGGCCCGGAAGAGATCGCCGCCGCGGCCGCCTTCTGCTGTTCCACCGGGCGAGCCACGAGACAGGTCAGTCCCTTGTTATTGACGGGGGGTCTTCCGAGTGTCTAGCTACTCAGCCACCGCCGGTGCGTCAATCCGGCGCGAGGCGGCAACGTCCTGGTGTGAGCGCACGACGCGGCCGTATATCAGTGAAAAGACCGGATCCAGCACCGAGGGTTCGAGTCCGCTCGCGGTAGCCAACGCGCGGAGCTCGTCCAAATGCTCGGCCTCGCGTCCAGGATCTGAGGCAGGAAGCGAGTGTTTGGCCTTGAGCTCGCTCACTTGTCGTGTGATGTTGAACCGCACCGCCAGGATCTGGACTAGTGCGCTGTCGATGCTGTCCACGTTTGCTCGAAGTTCAGCAAGTTCTGCGGCCGCATGCCCTGCGGCTTGGGATGGTGAATCGGGCGGGGACATTACCAAATCTTTCAGCTTGAGCCGAAGGCCGGCTTGGCACATGGACGTTACGCGATCCAGCCCTGAGGCAATGCGGTGGGGCGGGAGAACGGGACCTCACCAGGAGGAAGAACATGCTGAACAGGTCACGCTGTGACGGGCGCAGCTCGGCCTTGAGATATTGGTCTCGGGCCGGGCCTGATTAGCGACAGGTCAGAGCCGGGAGCCTCGCGGCTGAATGGCATTCTCTGCCGCGCTGGAGGCACCTCCGCTACGGGCCGGTCCTCCATTGCCGCCGTTCGCGCGTCTCGCCGTAGGGAACTTCAGCGCTGACGGCGACGGTATAGGACGAGTATCCGTGTTGGGTGACCAAAATGCCGTGTCGGCCTCGCTTCACGGCCCGTTCGTAGGCGATGGATACAGCAGCATTTAGCTTTTCCTCGATTGTTCCTGGGTGGTGTGCATTGATTTCCAGCACATCGGCTGCGAGGTCTTTGATCATTCCTGGCTTCTTCTCTAGAGGTTGGATTGTTGTCATGGAGGTCCAGTGGGAAATGGTGTTAAGGGCGTTCACGGCCGGGGGGTCAGGCGGTCGCCTACTTTCGCTGCGGGAACGAGCTTGAACCAGAGCCCTCGAGCCGGCAGCAAGGGAGGCCGGTGGATTGGGTGCCCTAATGGCAGCCCAGGCGGCGGCGGGCACTGATCCCATCACCCCGGGGGACAGGGCCGTGTCCGACGGACTTTCATCAACCTGTTCGTGGCCACTGAATCGCACGCCCCGGGACCCCGGATTCATACCGTAGGGCTACGGGAGGGCGAACGCTTGGTGCCGTCGAGGGCTCGCGCGATCCAGTCAAGTCGCTCGAGCGGCATCATGGCGTAGTGATAGAAGTCGACACGGTCCGCCCCTGCTGCGCGGGCGGCCGAAACCTTGGCCGCTAAGTTGTCTCCGTCTGAACAGTCAGGCTGGAGCGGCCTGATCCCGAATGAGATCGGCACGTCGCCGAGCAGAGCACGGTAGCCCCTCATCAGGATGTCCGCTTGTTCAGGGTCATCCGTGTAGATCAGCGCGAGATACTCGTCCGCGGCGCCCGCCGCTGCCCGTGGATCGATCCCGAGTCGCCGCGCGGCCTTCGACGCCGCCTCTTCTGCGGTGACATCGGTCATCACGTGCACCATGGCTCCCGAGTGGTCGATGAAGCTGAGCCTCACTCCGTTCTCCCTGGCCACACTCGTGATGTCCGTCGTCAGCGCGGTGATCGTCGCAACCCGCGAGTCCGCGTATCGGTCCAGGTCCTCAGCGAGGGATGCCTCGAACGCGCCCGTGCCTCCGGCCAGCGCCACATCGATGGCGTGACGGAGCGCCGTCGTGAGCGAGGGGACATCAACGCCGTGCAGGGCCGCCCCCGCAGCGCATGAATCGCAGAAGCAAAGCCCGAGCGCGGAGCGTACGTGGCCGGGGATGTCGATGAGGTACCGCTCGTGGTGCTCGCCGTGCTCGAACGGGCGGTAGTGCAGGCATTCTGCCAGCAACGTCGAGATCGGATAGCGGCAGATGTCGGCGGTAAGCGCGGCGAAATGATCCTGCACGAGCGGATTCGACGGGCATAGGTCACCCCGCATCCTGTCACCAAAGACGTTCCGGACAGACGTGTCAGGCGCTGCTGCGGTCAACCTGGAATTGTGCGAGTAGATCGTCCACGCCTTCACATCGGCGCCGCGCCGCCCGGCTGCATCCGTCACCAGCCTGAGCACGTCGACGCCTTCCGCGTCTTGAGCGAGGGGCGGAGCCATACCCTCCGGGTACAACTTTTCGCTCGGCTTGAACCAGGCAATGTCTCCCTCGTGCCGGTAGACCCGATAGCGCGGGTTGTGCGGGAAGACGTCCCTGGCGTTGTGGTAGGTCGCTGACAGCGAGATGGTGTCGACACCAGCCCGCGACGTGATGTTGTCGAGCACCGTCTCGACGCCCTCGCCGACGATATCTGTGCCGAAGACGAACATCGACGATTTCACACTTTGCTCCTGTCGTTCTTGCGCAGCACCGTTCCGGCTTCCGCTCCTGTGTCTTCGCCGTCGTAGACGACGACCTTGCCGTTGACGACGACAGTGCTCACCCCCGTCGAGAACTGGTGCGGCCGGTCGAAGTCAGCCCAGTCGGTGACGGTCGCCGGGTCGAACAGCACCAAATCTGCCGCTGCCCCCGGTCTGATCACCCCACGGTCGCCGAGTCCCATGCGGGACGCGGGAAGCGATGTCATCTTGCGCACCGCGTCTTCGAGCCCCAGGACCTGCTCCTCACGAACGTAACGACCGAGGACTCTCGAGTATGTGCCGTAGTTGCGCGGGTGCGGGCGCCCGCCCGCCTCCGGGCTGAGGGTCCACCCGTCACTCGCAATCGCGGTGAACTCGTTCGCCATGATCGTCCGGAGGTTCTCTTCGGACTGGCCGTGCACAACGGTGAGGATGTCGCCGCCCGCCGCAGCCAGCAGGTCAAGAACCGTGTCGACCGGCTCCTGGTTCCGTCGTCTCGCCACCTGCGTCAGCGTCAAGCCGATGTACTCGGCGAGCGGTCCCTCCGGGACCTCTGCGATGACGACGGAGTCTGGTTCAAACACGCGCAGCCCTGCGACGAGGTCCTCCGGCCGTTGCGCGGCAACCACCTCGCGGATCTCTGCGCGCTTCCCGGGGCTCGCGAGCCGTTGCTGCATGGCCGCGACGCCACCGACGAGCGCCCACCGGGGGAGGATGACCGCGAGGGTCGTGCTTCCGGCCGTGTATGGGTACTGGTCGAGCATGACGTCCAGGCCATCCGCGCGTGCTGATTCTATGAGCGCCAGGGACGCGGCGAGCTTGGGCCAGTTGTCGCGCCCCATGATCTTGTGGTGGCTCAACTGCACGGGAACATGCGCCCGCCGCCCGACTGCCAGTGCCTCTGCGACCGCCTCGAGGAGAGTCGTCGCTTCACTCCTGATGTGCGTGGCGTAGAAACCGCCGTAGGGTGCCACTGCCGCGGCGACACCGACCAGTTCCTCCATGGCGGCTGCACTTGCCGGAGCGTAGGTGAGGCCCGTCGACACTCCGAAGGCCCCTGCCTGCATCCCCTCCGCGACGAAAGCCTGCATCGCCTCGAGTTGGCAGGCGTCCGGCGCGCCGGTGTCGAAGCCCATCACCGCCATCCGCACCGTGCCGTGCCCGACAAGGCAGGCGACGTTTGCGGCGAGAGGCAGCCCGTCGAGCAGCTTCAGGTACTCTGCGGCGCTGCTCCAACTGCCCCACGGCAGCCCCGCGTCGAGGAACCCGCTGTACTCGCGCAGCATGCCTGCGTGTTCATCGACGACCGGGAACGGCGAAAAGCCGCAATTGCCTGTGAGGTGCGTGGTCACACCCTGCAGTGTCATGGAAGCCGCCCGCGGGTAACTCGGCAGTGCGAAGTCCGTGTGTGTGTGCAAGTCGATGAATCCAGGGCTCAGCACCATCCCGCGGGCGTCGATGGAGACAGCTGCACCGCCCGTGACCGAACCGATGGTATCGATCCTGCCGTCGACCACGGCGACGTCGGCGGTGTAAGCGGCCGCGCCCGTGCCGTCAACGACGCTGGCCCCGCGGAAGACGATGTCATGCATCCGGGAGGACCGCCATGACGCTCACTTCGACGAGGACGCCGGGGCGAAGCCCACAGTAGATGGTGGTCCGAGTAGGGTAGGGCTCCGCGAAGAACGGGGCGTATGCCTCATTGAACTCGGCGAAGTCGTCGACGTCGGTCAGGTAGGCGCTCGTGCCGATGACGTCATCGAGCGTCGCGCCGGCCGCGGCGAGGGCGGCCTCGACATTCTGCATCGTGAGCCTGGTCTGGGCGGTGACTCCCTCAACGAGTGAACGATCGGGAAGGTATCCGCACTGCCCGGCGATGGCGACGATGTTGCCGATGCGCACGCTGGCTGAATACGGACCGCCCGACGGCGGGCCGTCGGTGACGGGGTTCGAAATTCGAGTCATGGGTGACCTCCTGGTCAGAAGAAAGTGAGAACGCCGTCAACGACGTTCCAAGCGTCGTCGACCAGCGGAATGAAGGGCATTTTGTCGAAGGCGCCGCACGGATGCGAGAGCCCGAGCGCGACGATGTCTCCGGGAGCGACCGACAGCGAGGCGTCGACCGCCATGAACGCGTGCTGGTCCATCATCCCGGTGACGCGGCAGTTCTCGAGTTCGACGACAGAGCCGTCCTTGCGGTGCACGCGCATCGGTATCGGCATCTCGACGTCGTACGGAACGTCCCTCTTACCGGTGCCGAGAATAACGAGACCAGGCTCAGGCACAGAGAGCACCACCGCCCAGGACTCCAGGGCATCCCGCAGGCCCAGCGTCTCGTCCGCTTCGCGCCTGCCGTCAAGCGGTGACAGACGGTGATAACGTCCTGCATCGTGCGAGAGGTAGCAGCCGCTTCTCAGAACAATGCGGGGAACAACTTCTCCGGGTGGCCAGTTAGCGAAGCCTTCGACAACGCGGTCGAAGTACACGCTGCCGCCTGCGCTCACGATCACCTCGTCCCGCGCGAACAGCCCGGCAGAAGAGAGCGAGACCACGAGCCCGCGCACGGCTTTGAGCAAGTAGTCGACGGCGGCAATATCTTCGGCGGACGCCGACCGGCCGGCCAGCCCCTCGTAGGTTTCGACGCCGACCAGCTCGAGCGTTCGCGATGCGGCGATCGATCCGGCCAGGCGCGCGGCATCCGCAAGGTCACGGATGCCCGTCCGTCCGCCGGAGACGCCGACCTCGAGCAGCACGGGCAAACGCCGTGTCGTGAGCACCCCGCTGAGCGCCGCGTCCATCAACGCAACCGTCTCGGTCGAATCGACCAGGCAGATGAACTCGAAACCTTCGTCGTGCTCGAGCTGCTTGCCGACCCAGCGAAGCGCATCGGCTTCGACGAGTTCGTTCGCCAGGATGATGCGGGCAACCCCGAACTCACGCATGATCTGAACCTGCCCGGGCGTGGCGGCTGTCATCGCCCACGCTCCGGCCTCAAGCTGCCAGTCGAACAGCTGCGGGCTCATGGTTGTCTTGCCGTGGGGAGCGAGCGAAACACCGTGACGCTCACAGTACGCAGCGAGTGTCGCGATGTTGTGACGGACCGCGTCGACGCGAAGCGTCGTGACAGGCAGCGAAAGATCGCCATCGGCCACGTTCCAGCCACGCGAACCGAGCTCGGACACCTTCACCGTCTCACCCAGCGGGACGCCTTTGTGTCTCCAGTCGAGCGTCGCCAGCTCGATGTTCGAAAGGTCCATCATGAGGTGGCCGCGTTCTGCGCGACGACCGTGTTCCGGAGCGTGCCGACCCCGGGAATGCTGCTTTCGACCACGTCCCCCGCACTGATGACGGCTGCACCCGGGGTTCCCGGAGAGATGATGTCTCCGGGGTACAACGGCATGACCTTGCTGTGGAAGCTCACCAGGAAAGCGGGAGAGAATGTCATCTGCGAGATGGTGTTCTCTCGCCAGACTTCGCCATTGCGCACCGTCTTCACCACAACGTCATCGAGGCTGCCCTCGTCGTCGAGCACCTCATGGAGCGGAACGATTTCGGGGCCGAACGAGAAGAACGACGGAAAATTCTTCGAGCGCGTCAAGAAGCGGGGGTTGCGTTGAAGGATGTCTTCTGCGGTCTGGTCGAGAATCGGAACAACTCCCCAGACATAATCGAGCGCCTCGTCTTCTGCGACATTGCGGCAGTAGCTGCCGATCACGATGCCGAGTTCGGCTTCTGCGGTCACCCGCCCGCTCTGCTCGGGAAGCACGATCTGCTCGTCCTGGCCGATGATCGTATGGTCGCCCTTGATGAACGACGCCGGCTCTGTCGGCACGTTCTCCGACAGGTCCCCGGCATGGGCCCGATAGTTCAGGCCGATTCCCCAGATCTTGCGCGGCGAGCGGTACGGTGCGGTGAAGACGACGGCCTCCCGCGCCGAGAAAACCTCGTCAGGGGCGTCCTCGGCAGCGGCACACGCCGCCGCGAAGAGTTCGTCGTCGAGGAGCAGCATGGCGTCGCCGCTGAAACCGGGGACGAGGTCTTCAACCGTGACCACCCCCCTCCGCGGGTGCACGAGGGCCGCTTTGGCTGCGTCGTTCTGCATGATCGTTGCAAGATGCATTGTCATTCTTCCACCTATTCCGTCAGTACCAGAGTGTTTTGTTCACGATGTTCTCGAGCGGCGCGCCCCCGACGAACGCCTCCGCGTTGCGCTTCAGCACTCCCAGTCGCCGATCGTCGAGATAGGGCCCGACCACGGCGACATGGGGTGTCAGCAGCGCGCGGGGCTGACGCCAGAGCGGATGTTCGGGCGGGAGCGGTTCGGCCTCGAAGACATCAAGGGCGGCCGATCCGAGGGCGCCGCGGTCGAGGGCATCGTTCACGGCCTCGAGACTGACTGTCGGCCCCCTGCCGACATTGACGAGCATCGTGTGGGGCTGCATCAGGGCGATCCGGCGGGCGTTGATGAGTCCCTCGCTCTCCGGGGTGTGCGGCAGGGTCAGGAGCACAATGTCTGCGCCCGGAAGCAGGGAATCGAGCTCCCCAGGGGTGTGCATGGCGACCACGCCCTCGGGAGGGGACGCCAGCTGCGGATCGACCCCGTGCACGGTGACACCGAACGCGGCGAGCATCCGCGAGATCTCGGCACCGATAGCGCCTACCCCGACCACAAGCGCCGTCGAATTCTGCAGGTGCACGACATCGGTGTCGGCCAGATGCCGGTCCCAGTCACCGTCAGCCTGCTGGCGGACGTAGACGGGGATGTTCCTGGCGAGTGACAGCACGAGTGCGACGGCGTGGGTCGCGACGTGGTCGTTGTAGATGCCCCTGAAGTTCGTCACGGTCACGGGATGCGCGGTGAGTTCGTCGAAGAAGTAGCCGGGGGGCGGAGCAGCCATCGGGGCCTGGAGCCAGCTGAGCTTGCCGGCGACGGCAAGCATCCTGCTGTTGAGCGTGCCGTATGCGGCCCCGGCTTCGGGGAGCAGTTCCGTCGCCTCGCCCTCGTCTTCGGCGATCACCACCTCCAGCCCCTCGATGGCCGCGAGCTCGGCTGCCCACGAGCGTGTCAGGTCAGACTGCGGGGGGAGCATCACCAACCGCTTTGTCATGCGCCCGCCTCCGGGTCCGCAAGCTCGAACCGGTTCTGCCAGTTGCCGCCACCGGCGTATGCCAGCAGATTGTGCTCGAAGATCCTTGCCCACCGGGGGGCGAAGTTCGGGCTGTCGCCGGCGATATGCGGGGTGATGACGAGATCGGGGCGGTCCCAGAGCAGCGAATCCTGCGGCAGCGGCTCCGGGTCGGTCACATCGATGCCCGCACCGCGCAACGCGCCGTCACGCAGTGCAACGAGCAGGGCGTCGCTGTCGACGAGTGGCCCCCTGCCGACATTCACCAACCACCCTGCTCCGAGCAGGGCGAGCTCTTCTGCTCCGATCAGCCCGCGGGTCTCGTCCGTGGCAGGGGCCGTGATCATCAGGACGTCAGCCCAACGGCACAGCTCGTGCAGGGCGTCGGGCCCGCGAACCACCGAGACGCAACCTTCATAGGTCGCCGGAGTCCGCTTGAGACCGGCGACCTCCATGTCCCACGCGATCGCCCTGCGGGCGACCTCCTCGCCGATGCGCCCGAGCCCGATGATTGCCATCTTCTTGCCGCCGAGTTCGTCCGTCGTCGTGGGCGCCCAGCTGTGGGTCACGGCGTTTCGCCCGGCCAGGCCGATTCGCCGTGTCACGCCGAGAAGCAGGCCGAACGCGTGCTCAGCGACGCACGCGGCGTGCACGCCGTGCGCCGTCGTGAGCTCGATGCCGTTCCGCCTGAACTGCTCCAGCGGATACTGCTCGGTGCCGGCACCGTTCCCCGCCACCCAGCGCAGGTTCTGCGTCAGGAAGTCGTCTCTCCAGTACGAGGTGACGAGCACCTCCGCACCTGCTGCCAGTTCTGCAGCGACGGCCTCCCGATCTGGCGCGAGTACTACATCCAGGCCCGGCATCGCCTTCACGGTCTCGGGAACACCCGTCGGGCATCCAGGGTCGACCACAACTCTTATCATCGGATTCCTTCCCATCAGACTGTTGGTACCCCGGCACCGCGGGTGCTCTCGCTGCGCGGGTCGAGCACATCACGGACAGCGTCGCCGAGGATGTTGAACGCGAGCACGAGTGCGACCACCGCGACACTTGGCCCGAGCACCATCCACGGCGCCACCGTGATGAAGTTGCGCCCGGACGACAGCATCCCCCCCCAGTCCGCCTGAGGAGGACTCACCCCGAGGCCGAGGAAGGCAAGCGAAGCGTAGGCGAGCTGGGCCGTGGACATGCTGAGCGCGGCGAGCACGATGACGGACGGGAAGACGTTCGGCACGACGTGGGTCCACAGAATCCTCAGTGGCCGGACGCCTGCCAGTCTTGCCGCGTCGAGGAACTCGCTCGTCTTGATCTGCAGCGTCGCTGAGCGACTGAGGCGCACAAACCGGGGGATGTACAGCAGCGAGATCGCGAATGAGGCGTTCAAAAGGCTGGGGCCCATGACCGCGACGATGATGATCGCGAGGAGCAGCTCGGGGAAAGCGAACAAGACGTCTTGCGAGCGGTTGATCACGCCGTCGACAGGGCCGCCCGTGTAGCCGGCGATGACACCAAGGACGAGCCCGATCACCAGGGCGATGCCGACAGACAGCAGCGACACCGTCATGGCGATTTTCGATGCGTCGATGACCCGGCTAAAGACGTCACGGCCTAGGTCGTCGGTGCCGAGCCAATGGGCCGCAGCCGGCGGGACCAGGCTGTCGGCGACGTTTCCGACGTTGGGGTCGTACGGGGTGATCACCGGCGAGAGGATGGCCAGCAGGGTGAAGATCAGTACGACGGCGGACGACACGACGGCTGCACGGTTGCGGGCAAGCCTTCTCATCGCACCGCTCCTGGCCGAGCGGGCTCGTGGCAGGGGCACGCTTTGGGTTATTGTCTGGCTCATCATCGCCTCTGTCGTGGATCGAGGATCGGGTAAAGGATGTCGATAACCGCGTTGATCAGCACGAACGCAATGGCGAACACCATGGTCGTGGCGGTAACAGCGGGGTAGTCGCGATTATTGATCGCCTCGAGCAAGCCCCGGCCGAGGCCCGGAAGCCCGAACAGCTGCTCGACGACGATCAGCCCGCCGAGCATCACGCCGAGCTGGAAGCCCAGGAACGTCACAAGTGGCGGGAGCGCGTTCCGGAGCGCGTGGAGATAGTGGATCCTGGCGCTGCGCACGCCCACAGCTCTGGCGGTGACGATGAACGGGTTCCTGAGCACCTCGAGCATGGCGCTCCGGGTGAGCTGCATCGTCATGGCGGCGAACGGAAGGGTGTTCGCGATCACGGGAAGCGCCATGGAGCGGAGGTTGCCTGCCGGATCGTCCGTGAAGGGGATGTAGCTCATCTGAAACAGCTCCGGCGCGACCGCCGAGACCACAAGAAGCAGGACGATGCCAATCACGAAGACGGGAATCGAAAAGATTGTCAGCAGAACCCCGCGGGCGGCGACGTCTGCCCGCCTGTTGGCGTGGACGGCGGCGATGATACCGATGGGAACACCGACGAGGGTCGAGAAAACGAGCGTGAGGATCGCGAGATCGGCAGAGACCGGGATCTGCTGGGCGAGGTCGGCTGAGACGCTTCGACCGGTGATGGGCGATGCGCCAAGGTCTCCCTGCATCGCCGACGTGAGCCAGTGGAAGTACTGCAGGATAAGCGGCTGGTCCAGTCCGAGCCGTTTGCGCACCTCTTCGAACTGCTCCTGCGTCGCTCCCTCCTGCCCGACGAGCACACTGGTCAGGTCGCCCGGGATGAGGGTGCCGAGCGTAAAGATCAGCACGGAGACCACAAACAGCACGGTTGCCAGGCTGAGAAGGCGCTTGGTGATGATGCGGGCGATCATCGGGACACCTCCTGCATGGTCAGTTTCGCTTCGCCCGGGAAGTGGCAGGCCACCATGCGGCCGTCACCGGCGGGGGCGAGCGGAGGCTTGATCTCTTCGCAGATCTTTTGCGCGAGAGGGCAACGCGTGCGGAAGCGGCATCCGCTGGGGGGGTTCAGGGGGCTGGGGACGTCACCCTCGAGCACCACGGATTCTCGATGACGCTCGATCCGGGGGTCCGGAGTGAGGGCAGAAGCCCTCAGGGCGACCGAGTACGGGTGCAGGGGACGCGCCACGAACTGCTCGGCCGTAGCCGCCTCGACGATCTCCCCGAGGTACATCACGACGATCCGGTGACTGATCGCCTGGACGGCCGCGAGGTCGTGGCTGATGAAGAGGTACGAGACCCCCAGCCGGTCCTGCAGGTCGACGATGAGGTTGAGGATCTGGGCCTGGATCGAGATGTCGAGTGAGGCGATGGATTCGTCGTGTACGACGAGGGAAGGATCGGCGATGAGCGATCGGGCGATGGCGGCCCGCTGCTGCTGTCCGCCCGAGAGCTGGTGCGGCATGCGTCCGGCCATCTCAGGCTTCAGGCCGACCAGAGCCAGCACTTCGGCGATTCGGTCGTTGGTCGTCCTGGCCCGTCGTGCGCGCAGGGGTTCGGCGATCGCCTGCCCCACCGTGCGCCGTGGGTCCATCGAACTTGCAGGGTCCTGAAATACCATCTGCAAGCCGAGCCGCCGCTCCCGGCCCTCCTGGCCCCGGGCCCAGATGTCGCCGCCGTCGACCTCCACGGCCCCGTCCGACGGCTTCATCAGCCCGACGACGAGCCGGGCGACCGTGGACTTGCCGCAGCCGGACTCCCCGATCACGCCGAGCGTCTCTCCGCGATTGATGGTGAAGGACACGCCGTCGACGGCACGCAGGGTCTGTTCTCTGCCCCTGACTCTGACGGGAAAGTGCTTCTTGAGGTCCCGCACCTCCAGCAGAGAGGTGGTCGGTGGGGTGTGGAGGGGCGCTGTGGTCATGTTGGCTCACTCGGGGTCAGGGCTGAGATGGGCTTGCCGGTCTGTTGCACGACCAGGCAGCGCGTGCTGCGCCCCGGTTCGATCTCAACCAGCTCTGGGTGCGTCGTGCGGCATTGGTCCTGCGCGAAGCGGCAGCGGTCGGCGAAGCGGCAGCCGCTCGGGACGTTTGCCATGTCCGGCGGAAATCCGGGCAGCGTGGGCAGCTTGCCGCGTACGTGGTCTGCCCGGGGAAGGGAATCGAGAAGGCCCGCCGTGTAGGGGTGCAGCGGCTCGGCGAAGAGGGGTTCGACGGGCGCCTGCTCGACGATCTCTCCCGCATACATCACCGCAACCCGATCGCACATCTTCGCAACGACGCCCATGTTGTGGGTTATCAGGAGCAAGGCGGTGCCGCGCTCGTCGGCCAGGCGCTTCATCAGGGCGATGACCTGCATCTGGATGGTGACGTCGAGCGCCGTGGTCGGCTCGTCGGCGATGAGCAGTTGGGGGCTGTTGATCATGCCGATGGCGATGACAACGCGCTGGCGCATGCCTCCGGACATCTGGTGCGGGAACGAGGCGCGTTGCCTGGCCGGGTCCGGCATCCCCACGTCAGCCAGTGCCTGTTCGATCCGGGCTTCGGCCGCGCGCCCGGTGGGGCCGCCGTGGGCGCGCAGCGCCTCCGCCAGTTGCCATCCGACGGTAAAGGAGGGATTGAGCGCCGTCATTGGGTTCTGGAAGACCATGCCGATATCAGATCCCCTGACCTCCCGCAGCTGCTCGGGGCTCAACTCTTTGAGATTCTTGCCGTTGAGCCGGATCTCGCCGGCGACGATCCGGCCGGGCTGGGGGACGAGCCTGAGGATCGAGTTGGCCGTAACGCTTTTTCCCGAGCCGGATTCGCCGACGAGGCCGAGGGTTTCCCCCGCCGCCACATCGAAGCTCACGCCGTCGACGGCGCGGACATCGCCGCCAGGGGTGTTGAACCAGGTCTTCAGGCCGCGCACCGAGAGCACAGGCGTGCCCTTGTCGACGGCTTCGGCCGGGTCGTGCAGCCGGTCAGTGTCAGTGGTATTCATAAATCGTCTCCGCCCATGAAGTGGTGGATTCCGCCGTCCGGGTCGCTTCAACGACCCGGACGGGGAGGCTTGAGTGCTACTTGACGGCGACGTCGGTGAGGAACTGCCGCGCGAGGGTCGGGTCCGGCGTCGCAGAGGTGACGTTCGGGCCGTAGGCGATCATCGCGTTCGGCGCAGCCACCGCGATGTCGGGAAAGACGAGCTTGTCTTCCAGCTGCATAAGTGCCTGCAGGTTTGCCCCGTACTCTGCCGGGTCACCCTGCGCGGCCTTCGCCATCAGGGCCGTGACCTCAGGCGGGGTTGGTCCCTGGCGCCCGGGACGGGGGGAAAGCAGTGACATGGGATCGCCGGTGAACGCGTAGACGTTGTCGAGGATGTCGTAGTTGGCGTTGTTCTGGTGATCGAGCCACACCGGGTTCTGCTCGGCCTGGATGGTGACGTTGATGCCCGCTTCTGCCAGTTGTGTCTTCACGAGGTCAGCGAAACGGTCGAGGTACGTTCCGTATCCGGCGAGGTGGGTCAGGGTGATGTCAATGCCATCCGGGTGGCCGGCTGCTGCCAGCAGTTGCTTCGCCTTGTTGACGTCGCGCGTCTGGTTTGCGAGCTGTCCCAGTGGTAGGTCCCACGGGGTCGGCGCGGGGAGCTGTGAGCTCGGCACCGCCTGATCGAGGAACGCGCCCTTCACGATGGCGTCCCGGTCGAGGGCGAGTGAGATAGCCGCCCTGACGTCGGGGTTGTCGAAGGGGGCACGGCCGGAGTTGATGTTCAGGCGCACGGTGTTGGTTCCGGGAACACTCGAGATCTGCACCGTCCTGTTGTTCTTAAGCTGCAGGGCGTTCTCGGCACTCGGGAAGATCAGGTCGACCTGCCCCGACTGCACGGCGGCCACCTGGGCAGCCTGGTCCGGCATGTACTTGACCTGCAGGTCCGTGTACTTGGGAGCGGCGTTGGCGTCCCAATAGTTCTCGTTGCGCTTCAGGACGAGCTGGCTGTTCGGAGCGTAGGAGACGACCTGGAACGGGCCGGCGCCGAGGACCTGGGTCTTGAGGTCGTGAGACGCTGCCCACGCCTTGCTTACGATGCCGGAACCGATCAGGAAGGGGCTGCCGAGGTTGAGCAGGAACCCTGCGTCAGCGGTCTTCAGCTGAAACCGCACGTGCGTCTCGTCGACCTTGGTGACAGATGCCAGGCTCGCGAACCGCGCCTTGGCGTAGGGAAGCCCTTCTGTGAGCAGTCGCTGGAACGAGAACTCGACGTCATCAGCGGTCAGGGGGGTGCCGTCGGAGAACTTCGCACCGCTCCGAATGGTGAAGTCGTAGGTCATGCGGTCATCACTCAAGGTCCAGCCCGTCGCGATCTCCGGCTGGACCTTGCCTTCGCCATCGACTTTGACGAGACCGTTGTACACAAGCTGCCAGGCATACATGGTCGCGATCTGGGACGACTGGATCGGATCGAAGGTCTGCGGAGGGACCGTTTCGGCGATGACAAGCTTAGTACCTTTACTGCCTTGGCTTGCCGTGGTCGAGCTGCCGCCGCAAGCTGTCAGCAAGGTGAGCGCAAGCACTCCAATGGCAGCAGTTCCTCTGAAACGTGTTAATCTCATATGTGTCATTTCCTCTCTAGGGCTGAATCACGGCTTCAACGTGAGCCAAAGGGACCCCAGGGTCGACGGGCAAGTCGACCCTGGTGGGGGGAATTCGAGGTGGATCCATGTTCGAGTGCGCGCACTTCGTGAACCTGATGCGGCCCGGCGCGGCTACATACTTGAGATGAGACCTCCATCCACGCGGATCTGGGCGCCGGTGACATACGAGGCCTTGGCACTGCTCAGGAATGCGGCAACGCTCCCGAATTCTTCGGCTGTGCCGTACCGGCCAGCGGGAATACTTTTCTGCGACCGATCCCGCACCTCCTCCACCGTCGTCCCGTCCCGTTTCGCCTGTCCGGCGTCGAGGGAAATGGCGCGCTCGCTCGCTATGCGCCCCGGAAGGATCATGTTGACGGTGACGCCGTCTCGGGCGACCTCGCCCGCGAGCGTCTTGAGGTAGGCGGCGAGTGCCGATCTGGCGATGTTCGACTGTGCGAGGTTGGGGATTGGCTGTTCGACGCCGCGTGATCCGATTCCGAGGATGCGCCCCCAGCCCTGCGCCCGCATGGTCGGCAGCACGGCTTGGACGAGGTCGATCTGTGCCATCAGCAACGTATCGATCGTCGACATCATCTGGTCCGGCTGCAGGAGCGACGCCTGTCCTGCGGGCGGCCCCCCCGAGTTGAGCACCAGGACATCGATTGGCCCGAGTGAGGAGACCACCTGGTCGATCGCAGCCATGCGCCTCGCGACATCCGTCAGGTCGAGTTCGACGCCGATAGCTGACGGCATGTTGGCCGCGAGAGAACGAGCGAGATCACCCCTTCGGCCGGCGACCGCGACGGACGCTCCCTCATCGCTCAACGCCTCTGCGATTCCGAGCCCAAGCCCAGACGTCGAGCCGACGACGAACGCCACCTTGCCTTGCAGTCCGAGTTCCATCACAACACCCCCGATTCATTGACGGCCGCGAGCTGCGCGGACAGTAGAGGATGCAGTTCCTCCGGCATGGCAGGGCTTGGTGGGCGCACTGCCCTGTCGTCGAAGATTCCCCGTTTGACGAAGACCGCCTTGCGAATGGCGAGGCCGACCTTGGCCTGGGCCTCGAAGTTCACGAGCGGCATCCACGGAAGGTATGCCTCCCGAGCGGCAGTGAATCCGTCGCGGTCGAATGCCTCGACGACGGTGACAAGCGCTTCAGGGTACGAGAACCCTGTCATCGCTCCCGCCGCTCCCGCCGCGAGCTCGTCGAGCAGGCCTAGACCGCCGAGACCGCCGAATACGGGAACAGCCGTGAGGGACGTGAGACGTCCGATCGCAACGGCCGTCGGCGGCGCTTCTGCTTTGATCCCGACGACGAAGGGACTCGCGTTCACGACGGTGGCGAGTGCATCGTTCGCAATGGTCACCCCACTGGCGAGAGGGTAGTCCTGGGCGAGGATCCCCGCGCCGGTTGCTTCGTGGATGGCCGCGAAGTGTGCCGCAAGCTCGTCGACGTCGTTTGTATTCACCTGCACCATGAGCGCAGGCCTGACGTCTCCGCAGACCGCGAGCAGGCGGTTCGCGCTTGCGATGGCCGCTTCCGTCGTCAGGGCCGGGAGGCCCAGCACAAGGCGCATTCCCGGCGCGTGCTCCAAGGCGATTTCGACGATGCGCGCGCTCTCGGCGTCGTTGAGCTGCGCGCCCTCGCCGAAGACACCGAGCAGGACGAGCCCCCGTGCTCCTGCTCGACGGTAAAGATCGATGAGGCTCCGCACGCCCTGTTCGTCGACGGCAAGCGATTCACCGGTGAACGGTGTCGCCATGACACCCCAGAGTCCGCGTTCGAGAAGATCCGGCGTCGTGTTCATCGCGTCGTCTCCGCCTGGTCGAAGACGGCGAGAACCATCGACATGACATGGCCGATGTGTTCCTCCATCGCTTCTCCGGCGATGTCCGCCCTACCGTGGGCGATCGCGTCCGCGATCCGGATGTGCTCCTTCGCGCAGTTCACGGAATCCCCTTGCGTCATCGGAACATCCCGCGCACGGAGGGCGGATGTGAGCACGAGCGCGTCATCGATCGCCGTGTTCAACAGTTCATTCCCCGAGCAGTGCGCCACCTGGCGGTGGAACTTGGAGTCGAACTCCCTGAAGCCAAGCGCGTCGCCGGAAAGGGTCATTGCGAGAGAACCCTCTGCGAACTCGGCAAGGAGCAGTTGCTCGCTCTCCGTGCACCGCGTCGATGCAAAGCGCGCCGATGCGCGCTCGAGGCCCGCCCGAAGTTCGTACGCCTCGCGGATCGACTCCCGCGAGGGCTGCACGACCTGAAGTCCGGACCCGTTGGGCGAGACGAGGCCGATGTGCCTCAGCCTCAGCAGAGCCTCCCTGACCGGAGTCTTGCTGACCTTCAGCTGGGTGGCCAGAGATGCTTCTGAAATCTTCGTCCCAGGAACGAGTTCCTTGTTGACGATTGCGGACTTGATCTGTTCGAGGACCAGATTCGACAGACTTTCGGGCCTCGTGCCCAAGGGCAATAGCTGGGGAATGGTCACTGATTACTCCGTCCCTCGATCGTTTCGGCTTCGTGCGAAGCGGCATGTCATATATCGGATACTAGACACTGTATCTGAGATACCATATATTTCGTAGACCTTACGGAAAAAAGTCTGGACCCGTTGACCGAGACAAAGAGAAGAAGCGAAAAATGCCGAGTGAATCTGCACAACCTCCCGTCGTCCTCGTCACCGGTGCCACCGGCTATATGGGTCGCCAGATCGTTCCCGCGCTGCGTGAGCGCTACCGGGTGCGCCTAGTTGATGTGGCGGACGCTGGCCGCACGGATATCGAAGTGGTCGATCTGTTCGAATCGGACCCCTCGGCCCTGGCTGGGCTGTTCGAGGGCGTCGACACCGTCGTGCACCTTGCATACAAGCACTCCGCCCCGGGCAGCAATTACGACGGAAGTGTCCCGGCAATCGACAAGTTCGAGGTCGAATTCGGCAACCTCCGTATGGCCCAGAATGTCTACAGGGCCGCCTTCGATGCCGGTGTGCGACGCGTCGTTGTCGCGAGCTCCAATCACGCCGCCGACTGGTACGAGCACACGCTCGTGCACCACGGATTCAAAGACGTCGTCGACCCGTACGAGCTTCCCCTGGCCGACAACTTCTACGGCTGGTCCAAAGCCTGCTACGAGCACCTTGGCTTCGTGTACGCTTGCGGCGGGCTCGGGCGGGCTCTCGAGGTGGTGCAGGTTCGGATCGGCGCTCCGCGGGAGCTCGATGTGGCCGGCTACTCCGCAGACGAGCCGCCCGCGCCGCAGCCCGGTCCGTCGTTCCCGACCGGCATCGCGCGCTTCAAGCGGGACTTGGGCGCATGGCTGTCCGAGCGCGACGCGCAACAGCTCTTCGTCCGCTGCATCGAGACCGAGAACATCGAGAACGAGCACGGGGTGCCGTGGCAAGTGGTCTACGGCATCAGTGACAACACCCGCGCGTTCTGGTCTCTCATATCGGCCCGGCAGGTCTTCGGCTACCGGCCTGTGGATGACTCAGAGGTTCGCTATGCGGAGGCCGTCCAGAAGCTGCTCGTGGCGAGCGGGACCGCCGGCGGACGGGTGGGGGCGTGATGGACGGGCTGACCTTCTTCGACTGCAACGCCTTCATCGGCCAGCCGTCCCTCGTCAAGTACTTTCCCGAACGTGTCACCGTGCCCGTTCTGCGCAGGGAATACGACCGCCTGGGAATTGACAGGGCGCTCGTCACCCATGTCGCCGCGAAGGAATACGCTCCAGCGGTCGGAAACGACCTGCTGCGTCAGGAACTGGAAGGGGCTGATCGCTTCAGCCCGTGCGTCACGCTCATGCCCCCGCTCACCGGCGAGCTCTGGCAGCCCGAAGACATCCTCGGCGAGCTGCGCGAACGCGGGGCGCGCGCTGCCCGCCTGTTCCCGTCGCTCGCCGGGCACCGGTATCCGTTCGATGTTCGCGTGATCGGGAGCGTCTGCGAGGTGCTCGAGACGGCTCGGGTGCCGCTGTTCGTGGACTTCGAGCTCGGGCGGCGCGACGAAGCCGACTGGGTCGGGCTCTACGATCTCGCGGACGCCTTCCCCGAGCTGCCCATCGTGCTGATCCGCCCCGGCGGCCGGAGCGACAGGGGGCTCTACCCGCTGCTCACCCGAGCGGCCAACGTATACATCGAGAGCGGAGGGTACTGGGTGCACAACGGAATCGAAAAGATCTGCAGCGTGTTCGGGGCTGAGCGGATCCTGTTCGGCTCGGGGTTTCCGTACTGGACCCCCTCCGGAGCGGTCTTCCACGTCGCGACCGCCGGCGTCTCAGACTCCGATAAAGCCTTGATCGCCCACGGCAATCTCGACCGCGTGCTTTCGGCGGTGAACCTCTGATGGGCATCACGTACAAGGGGTACACCAAAACGTCGCCCATCATCGACGGGCATGCCCACATGGGGCACTACCGCAACTTCGCGATTCCCAACAACGATGCTGAGGGCATGATCGCCCGCTTCGACGCTGTCGGGATCGACGTCGCGTGCGTCAGCCACCACGCCGGCATCTCCGCGGACCATGAGTACGGCAACAGCCTTGTGGCTGATGCCGTCCGTCGCCACCCGAATCGCCTCGTCGGGTTCTGCGTGATCAACCCGAACTACCCCGGGACCGCCGCGGGCGAGATCGCCCGCTGCTTCGGGCAGCCCGGCTTTCGCGGGTTCAAAGTGCACCCGGAGCTTCACGGGGACTACCCGCTCGACGGCCCCGGCTATCGGGCGATGTGGGAGTTCGCGAACGCGAACGCCCTGCCTGTGCTCTCCCACAGTTACTTCGGCGGCGACCGCCTCGCGACATTCGAGGGCGTTGCCGCGAGGTACCGCGACGCAACTATTTTTCTCGGACACGCGGGCATCGACCTCGGAGCGGAGAACGCACTCGCCCTGCTCGATCGCACGAGCAATGTGCTGCTCGACATGACGGCGATCCAACGCCACAGCAACGCCGTCGAGTTCCTCGCGAACCGCGCCGACCCGACCCGCCTCACCTGGGGGTCCGACAGCCCGTTCATCGACCCTGGAATCATCCTCGGCGCGGTGGTTCACGCGGACATCCCCGAGGCGGTCAAGACGGCCATCCTGTATGAGAACCTCGCACGTGCCTTGAAGATACGCGTGGTCGACGGCGTCATCGAGGAGGCCCGCCGATGAAGATCGTGCGCGTCGAGGCGATCCCCGTGAGGGTGCCCCGCGAGCGGCCTGACCAGAGCTCGTTCGGCACCCGGGCATACACAGAAGCAGGGATCGTGCGGATCGACACAGATACCGGCATCACCGGGTGGGGCGAGATCTGCCTCGTCTGGTGGCGGATGGGCAGCGGCCTGTGCAGAGACGTGCAGCGGCTGCTCGCTCCCGCGCTGCTCGGCGAAGACCCCCGCGCCGTGTCCCTGCTCTGCGACCGGATGCGGCAGCTTCTGCCGGGGCGCGAGGATGCCCCCGCCATAGCGGGCATCGAGATGGCGCTTCTCGACATCTGCGGAAAAGAGGCAGGGGTTCCGGTGTACCAACTGCTGGGGGGCGCCTACAGGGACCGTATCCCCGTCAGCTACTCGCTGCACATCAAAGCCCCCGAAGCGATGGCGGCAGAGGCGGCACACTATGCGTCAGCCGGATACGGCACACTGAAGGTGAAGATGGGTCGCACCTGGGCAGAGGATCTTGCATCGCTTGCCGCCGTGCGTGCGGCAGTAGGACCGCACGTCTCCATCCGCGTCGACGTGAACGGCGCGTGGACGTCCGTCTCCGAGGCCGTCCGCCGGATCGCGGCAATGAGCGAGTATGACGTAGAGCTCGTCGAACAACCTCTGCACGGTGAAAATCTGGCCGGCATGGCGGAACTGCGCCGGGTGTCGGCCCTGCCGATAGCGGCGGATGAGAGCGTCTGGAACCTGCGGGACGCCCTGGAGATCACACGGGCGAGAGCGGCAGACGTTCTGAACCTATATTTCAGCGAGGCTGGCGGCCTGCTCCAGGCGCGCACCATAGCCGAGCTCGCTCGATCGACCGGCATGGCGGTGTGGGTGGGAAGCATGCCGGAGCTGGGTCTCGGAACAGCGGCCAATGCCCATCTCGCTGCCGCCATCCCCGGGCTCGACTTGGCGAGCGACGTCTGTGGCTTCGCCTACCACGCGGACGACATCCTCACGACGCCCCTCGCCGTCGAACAGGGATCGGTCACGGTTCCGACAGGCCCGGGACTTGGCGTCGAAATCGACCCCCAAGCGCTCATACGACTGAGAATGGAAGACGCATGACCACAACAACACCTCCGGATCTGCTCGCCCACTGGACCCGGGAAGATGCCCGGGAGCACGCCGCACGCACCGTCGTCGTGCTTCCCGTCGGGGCGCTCGAGCAACACGGCCCGCACCTCCCGCTCGCGACGGATGCGATCCTCGTCGAGGAGGTAGCCAGGCGGGCTGCTGCCGTTGTGCCGGGGGCCGTCGTCGGCCCGACGTTCACGGTCGGCAGCTCGGACCACCATCTGCCGTACGGCGGGACGGCGTCCCTCTCGACGAGCACGCTCATCCACGCCCTGACCGATGCCGTGGAGTCCCTGCTGTTGAGCGGCTTCGCTTCGGTTTTCCTGCTGAACGGGCACGGTGGCAACGTTGAAATCATTAGGCTGGTCGCACGGGACGTCGGCATCCGGCGCGGCGCGTTCGCCGGCTCCGGCTCGTACTTCCAGCTGGCCGCCGACCGGCTCGAGGCGGCAGGCGCCGGCGACATCGGTCTGGTCCCCGGCCACGCCGGCGCCTTCGAGACCTCGATGATGCTCGCGGTCCACCCCGAACTCGTTCGATTGTCGTCTGTTCCGCATCGCGAACGACCGGCAGCCGGGTGGGTGGGCCCGAAGGCATATCACCTCGCGAGCCCTGCGCCTTTCAGGGCCCCAGACGGTTTCAGTGACAGCCCGGATGCGGGTTCGGCCGAACGCGGCGCCGAGTTCCTGTCGATCTGCGTCGACGCCGCCCAAGAGGCCCTGGCGGACTTCGCGGCTGCCGTCATCGCCCGGGCTGAAGCCTGAGTCCCCACGAAAGGCCTGGCGTGACCGCTTCACAGGATGCCGTCCTCGCGATCCTCGCCTCGATCGGCGGGGAGTGGGCTGTTCGATTCGCCGACGCCCGGTCGGCCGCACTGCCGGTCACCGCCCTCGCCGTGACCAGGGGCGATGCCGTGTTCGAGACCGTCGCCTTCTTCGACGGACGCCCACAAGCACTCGATCGACACCTCGATCGGCTGGCGTGTTCTGCCCGCAAGCTCGACATGGCAGAACCCGGGCGCGATCTGTGGACGGCGACAATCCTCGCCGCTGTCGCCAAGCATCCGCCCTGGCCGGAACTGTCGGTCAAGGTGGTGCTCGCCCGTCATCAGGAAGGCGATAACGGAACGGTGTGCAGTTGGGTACACGTCGAAGCCGCCGCAGACCACTCCACGCGGCGAACCACGGGGATCAGCCTCGCAACGATGTCGCGCGGTATGACGCGCACGGCAGCGCTGGAAGCACCATGGCTACTCATGGGTGCGAAAACGCTCTCGTATGCGGCCAACATGGCTGCCACCCGGGAGGCACAACGCCGGGGCGCGGACGAGGCCCTCTTCCTTACCGTCGAGGGATTCGTGATGGAGGGGCCGATCTCTTCGGTCATGATGAGACGCGGCGACGTGCTGCTCACGCCCGCGCCCGCCATCGGGATCCTCGAGGGCACGACTCAGCAGGACGTCTTCGCTTACGCCCCATCAATCGGCCTCGAGCCGCTCTACGCGGAGATCCATCACGACGAGCTCCTCACCATGGACGCCGTCTGGATGCTCGGAAGCGGGAGCCTGGCACTTCCGGTGCACCACATCGACGGCACCGAGGTATCGGCAGACCCCGGGCTGACCCGGCGCCTGAACGACCACCTGCGCTTCGGCCGCCCCGCCTGACACCCGCGCAATCCTTCGCTGCGCGTTTTGTGGGGGACCTGCTGTCGGACGAAGAAGGCGTTGCATCGTCTTCGATCAAGTGCGTGACGTAGGAGCGACGCAGGGAGTGGACGTGCGGGCCTTCGTCCAGGCCGGGCTTCCCGCCCGATCTCCTTGAAGGCCCGACTGATCGGGCAGGCCGCTGGGAACGAGGACATCTGAGGCCGGGAACGGCACCCGGGCGGTGAAGCTGTGATGGTGGTAGAACTCGTTTTTCAGGGACGAGAACGCCGACTCGGCGACCGCATTGTCCCAGCACACCCCGGTGGCGCCCATCGACTGGCGGACGCCATTGCCGGTGCACCAGGCACCCATTTCCCGGGAGGTGTAGTGGGTGCCGCGGTCGCTATGGAAAATCGCATCCGGAGCCAAGTGTCCGCGGTCCCGGGCCATCTTTAGCGCGTGACCAGGGACGCTCGCATGTGATCGGCCATGGCCCACCCAACGACGATCCGGGTGCACAGGCCAATGACGGTGGCCAGGTACAGCCAGCCCTCGCCGGTGCGCAGGCAAGTGATGTCCCCGACGAGCTTCGTGCCGGGGGTGTCGGAGGTGAAGTCCCGGCCAATGAGGTCCGCGAAGACCTTGTCCGGGTCCGAGGGAATCGTCGTGCGTTTGAAGGCGCGCATGCGCTTGGCAGCCCATCCGTTCTCGGCCATGATCCCCGCCACCGTGCCCACGGAGACCCTGACGCCGGCGGCGGTCAGTTTGATGTGCACCATGCGGTGGCCGAAGATCCCGTCGGAGGCATCGAAGACGGTCTTCACCTGATCCGTCAGTTCCCGGTGCCGGGCCGCGGTCGGGGTTTCCCCTGCGTCCAGCCAGCGGTAATAAGTGGCCCGCGGAAGCTGCAACTGCCGGCACATCCACGCCACAGGGAATTCGGCGTTCTTCTCCCGAACAAATCGGTAGAGGTCCTCTACCGTTGTTCTTTGGCGAAGAACGCCGAAACTTTTTTCAGGAAATCATTCTCCCTTTCCAGCTCACGCAGCCGTTCCTCCAAAGCCTTGTATTTCGCAGGATGCACCGGGTTATCCGGTTTGCCGCCGCCCTCCGGTTGCCCTTCACGGGACAGGCGCACCCAGCGTTTCAGCGCGGTGACGGAAATGC
>JAODAS010000239.1 GCA_025463555.1 Schumannella sp. | reverse complement strand
CAGGATCACGAGCTCGCTGCGCTCGACGATCGTCGGCACGTCGAGCACCGGCACGCCGGGCAGCATCGCGTCGGCGCGATCGCGCGCCTCCTGCGAAACCGCACTGATCCCGACGACGGCATGGCCTGCTCCACCGAGGGCGGCGCCGATCACGGGGCCGACGCGCCCCGCGCCGACGATGCCGACGCCCAGGCGGCCGGATCGCTCGGAGGGGGTCACGCGGACCTCCATCGATGCGTGCGATCGGCTGCGGCCGCGTTGATCGCCGTCTGCGCAACATCTCGGAAGAAGCCGCTGGCCTGATGCGCGTCCAGGGCGCCGAGCCGCGCGTTGATCGGCCCGGCGACCGTGTGCACGTTCACTTCGGCGAGCCGCAGCGCCCGGTCGAGCAGACCCTGGTGCAGCGAGACGCTCTGCATGCGTGCGGCCGGCACGACGACCAGCTCGCGCCAGATGGCACCGCGACGCAGGATGACGGCGTCGGGGCGCAGGGCGAACCCGTTCCGGCGCCACGAGAACCAGCGCAGCACTGCTCCGCGGCGCGGGGAGTTGGTGAAACCGTCGTCGGGGGTTGCGCGCGCGAGACCGGCCACGATGATCGCGCGGGTCGCCTCATCCACCAGTCCCGGCAGCACCAGTTCCAGCACCTTGAAGACCTCGGCCCGGGTCCCGACCGGCAGGATCGTGGTGTTCTGCTGGCCCGCTGCGCCCTGCGCCGACGACCTGCCCGCGCGGTTGACCTTGACCTCCCACCAGTCGAACGGCCGCCACAGCAGCGGCTGGCTGATCGAGATCGAATGGATGCGTCCTGGCGGCAGCGTCTCGTTGCTGGTCGAGAACAGTCCGTAGCCCACGCGCACGCCGTCCGGTGTTCCCGCGATCGTGTACCGCAGCGACTTCACGATGCGGTTCACCAGGAACGAGCCGAGACCGAACAGGAACGGAACCGCGCCGAACAGCACGAAGAACTCCCGCGACACCGCCGCGCCGATGATGCCGGCGACCACGAAGAGCACGAACATCAGCGTGCTGGTGCTGAGGACAGTAGAGCCGATCAGGCGGCCCGGGTGCATCGTCACGACCGAGGCGGGCTCCGCGAGAGCGGGATCGAGTTCGGGAGCGGTGAACTCGGCGAGCCGCTGCTGAACGAGGCTGCTCGCGCCCGGAGCGGCGACCGGCACACCATCCGGCACCTTGCTGCCGCCCGCGAGGCGAAGGATGTCGCGCCGCAGTTCGTCGGCCCGCGCACCGCCCAGGTACGCCAGCTGCACATTGGAGTCGTTGCCCGCGCCGGAGATCTCGAGCCGCGCAGCCCCGAACAGGCGCGCGAACAGCGGCCGCACGATGTTGATCCCCTGGATGCGGTCGAGCCGTGCCTTGCGATGCGTACGGAACAGGATCCCGCTGCGCACCTCGACCAGCTCGTCCGTGATGCGGAACGTGTGCATCCGCCAGGACAGGTAGAACCCGGCGATGAACAGGATCAGCGCGACCGCGATCACGGCGAGTGCGACGGGGACGAGCCCGCGGTTCACGATCTCATCGACCGGATCGCCGGGGGCGCCCTGTCCCCCGAAGACCAGTTCGACCAGTCGCTCACGCAGGTTGGCGATGACGATGCCGAGGATCGCGATGAACGCGATCCCGCCGCGCAGCAGCGGGGTCGACGGATGCAGGCGGTGCCATTCCCCGTCGGCGAGATTCTCGCCGGCCGGGGCGACCGGGTCGGCGGCCGTCACAGTCCCGCCCGGCGGCTCTCGGCCAGGGAGACGAGCCGGTCGCGCAGCGCCTCGGCGTCGGCCTCCGGAAGTCCGGGGATGGTGACGTTGCTCGCCGCGGCGGCGGTCACCAGCTTGAGTTCGGACAGGCCGACGGCTCGTGCCAGCGGGCCGCGGTTGATGTCCACGAGCTGCATCCGGCCGTACGGCACCGCCACGAACCGCTGGAACATCAGACCGCGGCGAAACAGCAGGTCGTCGTCGCGCAGCTGGTAGCCGATGGAACGCACCCGGCGCGGAGTAAGCAGCGCGGTGACCAGACCGATCGCGCCGAACAGGATCGGCAGGGCCAGCAACCAGGTCGCCTGGGTGAAGAACCACGGCAGCCCGCTCGCGACGGTCATGACGATGGCGGTGATCAGGTTTCCGACCAGGTCGACGACGATGTACTTCGGCGACACCCGCTGCCACGGGCCGGGGACGGGCTCGAGACGCGAAGTCGCCGGAGAATCGGTCTGCTGCGCGGGGGCGTCGTCGGTCACGGCTCCACGCTACCCGGCGGGCGCGGGCGGCCCGACGTCGGGATCATCGTCGTCGCTCTTGGGCACGGTACAGAAGAACTCGGCGACGAGGCCGCCGATCATGAGCGCCGCTCCGCCGCCGAGCACCGAGAACACCCGCAGGTAGGCGTCGACGCCCGGAGCACCGGAGCGCAGCACGAGCTCGCCGACGAGACCCAGGCCCAGCCCGGCGAGCAGCGCGCCGCCCAGAGCGGCCGCCTTGGCGAGAGCGACGACGCTCGTGGCATAGAACGGATCGACCCGGTTCGCCGGATTCCCGCGCGTCGCGCGGCGCACCGGGACCGCGAGGGTTACCGCGGCCGCGCCGACCAGCACGAGCGTGATCGCGAGCGTGAACTCGGGGCGCAGCTTCGGCATGCTCATGGCCGCGAGCAGCGACTGCAGCAGGACACCGAAGCCCGTGCCGAGGATCGCCAGCACCACCAGCGTCGCCGGCCTCGTCCGGGTCACGAGCGGCTTCCCGCGGAATCAAGGGCCGCCATCAGGTCGGCGACCCGCCCACGACCGGCGAGCACGGCATCCGGGTCGATCTCGAGCCATGGCCGCAAGACGAAGTCGCGTTCGGCGGCCCGCGGATGCGGCAGCGTCAGACCGTCCCGGTCTCGCTGGACGCCGGCGAAGTCGACGAGATCGAGGTCGAGGGTGCGATCGCCCCAGCGCTCGGCGCGCACGCGGCCGTGGTCGGATTCGATCTCGTGCAGCAGGGCCAGCAGGGCATCGGGGGTCAGCGTGGTGCGGATGAGCGCGACCGCGTTCAGGTACGCCGGGGCGTCGGGGTCGGGGCCGGCGGGTCGCAGCGCCACCGTCTCGTGCAACGACGAGATCGCGGTGAGCTCGACGCCCTGAGCCTGCGCGAGCTCGGTCGCGGCCGCGTGGATCGTCGCCGCACGATCGCCCTGGTTCGCGCCGAACGCGATCACTGCCGGCTGCTCGATCTGGCGTTTCAGAACCGACATCAGGCGCGGCTCCGCGTGATCGAGACCGTCACATCGTCGAAGGGCACCGGAATGGGCGCGTTCGGCTTGTGCACCGTCACATCGACCGTGTCGACTCGCCCGAAGCCCAGTGCGACGTCGGCGATCCGCTGCGCGAGCGTCTCGATCAGATCGACCGGGTCGCGTTCGACGGCGGCGACCACCGCTTCGGCGAGCTCGCCGTAGTGCACGGTCTTCGCGAGCTCGTCCGACGCCGCGGCATCGTGGAGCGCCAGGTGCACGGTCACATCGACCACGAACTCCTGACCCTTCTCGCGCTCGTGCTCGAACACCCCGTGATGGCCGGTGGCGCGCAGCCCCGTCACCGTGATGCGGTCCCGGCTCATGTCGCTGCGCCATCCTGCCAGCGCTCCCAGACATCCAGCGCGAGGCGCGTCGAGGGCACGTCGTGCACGCGCACCGCCCATGCGCCCGAACGCGCGGCGAGCGCGCTGATGATCGCGGTCGGGGTGTCGCGCTCCTCCATGGCGGCGTCCGGCGGCAGCATCGCGCCGAGAAAACGCTTGCGCGAGGCGCCGATCAGGATGCCGTGGCCGAGACTCGCGAGCTCGTCCAGCCGTCCGAGCAGCTGCCAGTTGTGCCCGGCGTCCTTCGCGAA
>JAODAS010000203.1 GCA_025463555.1 Schumannella sp. | reverse complement strand
ACGAGGCGACGCCTCTCACCGGCGGATGCTGGAACGTGTCGCCGAAGACCCGCTCGGATGCTCCCACGCGGTCGAGGTACGGCGTGATGCCGCCCATCTGGAACGGGAAGCCCGCGCCGAGGATCATGCAGAGGTCGATGTCCTCCGGCGCCGCCACGACGTGGTCGTCCACGAGCATCCGGTGGATCTCGTCGGCCAGGCCGTCTTCGAGGCGCTGCAGGATCTGCTCCTTGGTCCACGGGTTCTTGCCGCCGGAGATGATCTTTGCCGCCGTTTTGTCGATGCCCTTGATCCTGCCCTTCGAGTCCTTCGCCAGCAGTGTGCCGTACTCGGCCAGCTTGTGGAGGTTCTCGCTGCGGTAGAAGCGCTCCGGGAAAGCGGCGTGGTGCGTGTCGAGCACGTGGGCGCCGACCGTGAGGCCGACCAGCTCGAGCAGGACGAACGGGTCCATCGGGAACCCGAACGGCTTCTGCGCCTCGACCACCGTCTCGAACGGGGTGCCCTGCTCGACGGCGTGCATCGCCTCTCCGAGCAGCTTGGCCAGCACGCGATTGACGACGAAGCCCGGGGCATCCTTCGTGATGATCGCGTTCTTCCGCAGCTTCTCCGCGGTGACCATCGCCGTGCTCAGCGCGACCTCGTTCGTCTTCGTCGCGTTCACGACCTCGATGAGGGGCATCACCGCGACCGGGTTGAAGAAGTGGAACCCAACCAGTCGCTCGGGATGCGCCAGCTTCGCACCGATCTGGTCGACCGAGAGCGACGAGGTGTTCGTGGCCAGGATGGCATCGTCGGCGACGTGCTTCTCGATCTCGGCGAAGACATCCTGCTTGACCCCGAGTTCCTCGAAGACGGCCTCGATGACCCAGTCGCAATCGGCGAAATCGGCCTTGTCGGTCGTCCCCGTGACCAGCGCCTTCAGCTTGTTCGCCTCGTCCGAGTCGATGCGCCCCTTGCCCAGCAGGGTGTCGATCTCACCGCGGATGGTGTCCACGCCCTTGTCCACGCGCGCCTGATCCAGGTCGGTGATGACGACGGGGACCTGCAGACGCCGGACGAACAGGAGGGCGAACTGGGTCGCCATCAGTCCCGCGCCGACGACCCCGACCTTGTTGACGGGGCGGGCGAGCTTCTTGTCGGGGGCCCCCGCCGGCCTCTTGGCGCGTTTCTGCACCAGGTCGAACGCGTACATCGACGCCCGGAACTGGTCACCCGAGATCAGGTCCGCGAGCGCGACGTCCTCGGCCGCGAATCCCGTCTTCTTGTCGGTGTTCTTCGCCGCTCTCAGCAGCTCGAGCGCCCGGTACGGGCTCTGCGCGACCGTGCCGATGCGGCTCTTGAGGGTCTTCTCGGCGATCCCGATCGCGATGTCCCATTTGACCGCGCGTTCCAGCTTGCCCGGCTCGTTCTTGCGCTTGACCTTGACGGCGCCGGTCAGGACCTGGTCGGCCCACTTCAGGGAGTCCTCGAGGAATGTCGCCGGACCGAACATCGCATCGGCGATGCCCAGCTCGAGCACCTGCGGGGCCTTGAGCGTGCGGTTGTTCTTCAGCGGGTTGGAGATGATCACCTCGAGCGCGTTCTCGATGCCGATCAGGTTCGGCAGCAGCCACGCGCCTCCCCAGCCCGGCACGAGCCCGAGGAACACCTCGGGCAGCGCAAGCGCGGCGATCGAGGAGTCGACGGTGCGGTACGTGGAGTTCAGGGCGATCTCGGTGGCGCCGCCGAGGGCGAGGCCGTTGATGAAGGTGAACGACGGCACGCCCAGTTCGCTCAGCATGCCGAGGGTGGCATGTCCGAGCTGCGCCATCAGCACGCCGGTCTGCCGGTCGGGGATGTCACTCACCTTCGACAGATCGGCACCGGCCGCGAGGATGAACGGCTTTCCCGTGACGGCGACGGCCGCGATCTCTCCGCGGGACGCCCGCTCGGCGAGCCCCTCCAGGGTGGTCTTCAACTCGACGAGGCTCGTCGGCCCGAGGGTGTTCGGGCGCGTGTGGTCACGGCCGTTGTCGAGCGTGATCAGTGCGAGCCTCTTGCCGCTGGGCAGCTGGACATCGCGGACGAATGAATGGGTGACGACCTCGTCGGGGTCCAGGGCCACCAGTTTGGCGTAGTCGGCAGCCATGGTCACTTGGCTCCCTTGCTTCCGGCTGCCCGATAGTGCGGGTTCTCCCAGATGACGCTTCCGCCCTGGCCGAGACCGACGCACATGGCCGTCAGGCCGTAGCGGACGTCCGGCTGCTCCGCGAACTGGGCCGCGAGCTGGGTCATGAGCCGCACACCGGATCCGGCGAGCGGGTGCCCGATCGCGATGGCGCCGCCCCAGGGGTTCACCCGCGGATCCTCGTCGTCGATGCCGAAATGGTCGAGGAAGGACAGCACCTGCACCGCGAACGCCTCATTCAACTCGAATGCGCCGATGTCGCCGATGCTCAAGTCGGCCTTCTTCAGGGCCTTCTCGGTCGAAGGGATCGGGCCGATGCCCATCACCTCGGGCGCGACCCCGGCGAACCCGAAGCTGACCATCTTCATCTTGATGCTCAGACCCAGCTCCTTGGCGGCATCCTGGGAAGCCAGCAGCGAGACGGTCGCGCCGTCGGTCAGCGGGGAGGCGTTGCCCGCCGTCACCCGGCCGTGCGGGCGGAACGGGGTCTTGAGGGTCGCAAGCCCCTCCATCGTGGTGTCCGGGCGCATGCCCTCGTCTTCGGTGGCGAGCCCCCAGCCTGCTTCACTCCGGATCGCCACCGGGATCAGGTCGGGCTGGATCTTGCCGGCGGCGTACGCCGCGGCGACGCGCTGCTGGCTCAGCATGCCGAACCTGTCGGAGCGCTCCTTCGTCAGGGACGGGAACCGATCATGCAGGCGCTCGGCGGTGGTGCCCATGTTGAGGGCGTCGGGGCTGACGAGCTTCTCGCTGAGAAAGCGCGGGTTCGGGTCGGCACCGGCTCCCATGGGGTGGCGGCCCATGTGCTCGACCCCTCCGGCGATGCCGACGTCATAGGCACCGAAGGCGATCGCGCCGGCGATGGTCGTCACGCTCGTCATGGCCCCCGCGCACATCCGGTCGATCGCGTAGCCGGGCACGCTCAACGGCAGGCCGGCCAGGATGGCGGCGGTGCGACCCAGCGTCAGGCCCTGGTCGCCGGTCTGGGTGGTGGCCGCGATCGCGACGTCGTCGACCCGGTCCTTGGGGAGGCCGGGGTTGCGCTCCAGCAGCCCGATCATCGCCTTCACGATGAGATCGTCGGCGCGGGTGTTCCAGTACTGGCCCTTCTCGCCGGCGCGTCCGAACGGAGTGCGGACACCATCGACGAAAACCACTTCTGCACCTTGAGCCATGTCGCTCAGCCTAAGTAGCCGCCCTGGGCGCCCGAAATCGTTTGACCGAACCTACGAAAAAGGGTTCTCGGCCTCGTCGGGGGTTTGGTCGGTTCGCACAAAGGCATCCGCGATCACCTGTGCGATTGCGTCAACCTGCCAGGGGCGCGCGCCGAGGGCCGCGAGCGCCTCGGCCACGGTCTCGGCGGTGATCGGCTCGGGCGGCGACCAGGAGACGCGGCGCAGGAACTCGGGCGTCAGCAGGTTCTCGAGGGGGATGTCCATCGCCTCCGAGACGGCGGTCACCTCGACCCGTGCCCGCTTGAAACGGCCGTCCGCTTCCGGGTTCTTGTCGACCCACACCCGCGGCGGGGGCAGCGTGTCGCTCGGTGGCCGAACCGCGGGCAGGTCCTCGGTCGTCATCCCGCGCTGAATGGCGTCGAACCAGCGGTCCAGCTGGCTGCGGCTGGCGCGGCCCGTGAACTCCTTGATCGCCGCGAGATCGCGTTTGGTCGCCGGCAGCACCCGCGCTGCGGCGAGGAGGGATGCATCCGGCACGAGACGCCCCGGGGAGGTGTCGATCTCGCGTGCGTAGTCGTCGCGCGCGATCCACAGCTCGCGGGCCACTGCCAGATTGCGGGCCTGGCGCAGCGAGTGGATGCCCGAGAGCCGACGCCAGGGATCGTGACGCACCACGGTCTCCCGGTCCAGGACCGCCGCGAACTCCTGGCGCGCGATCTCCATCTTGCCCGCGCTCTCGAGCAGTTCCCCGACCTTGTCGCGCAACTCGGGCAGCAGTTCGACGTCGAGCGCCGCGTAGACGAGCCAGCTCTGCGGGAGCGGTCGTGTCGACCAGTCCGCAGCGCTGTGCTCTTTGGCGAGGTGGATGCCGAGCAGCTCCTCGACGACGGCACCGAGGCCCACGCGCGGAAGACCGGCGAGGCGGGCGCCCAGCTCGGTGTCGAAGATCCGCACCGGATCGAGGCCGACCTCGCGCAGGCAGGCGACATCCTGGCTCGCCGCGTGGAGGATCCACTCCTCGTCGGCGATCACCTCGGCGAGCTCGGTGAAGGGGATGCCGATGGCGGGCGGGTCGAACAGGAACACGCCCGAGCCGCGCCGGAACACCTGGATCAGGTAGGCGCGCTGCGAGTACTTGAAGCCTGAGGCCCGTTCCGCGTCGATCGCGACCGGACCGGTTCCCGCTGCGATGGCCGCCACGGCGGCGCGGTAGCCGTCGACCGTCTCGATGACATCGAGAGGTTCGTGAGCCGCAGGTTCTGCGGGAACCGGGTGCTCTGCGGGCTCCGCCGGCGCGTCCTGGTCAGTCACGCGCCGCTCGGAGATGGGGGAGCAGCCCGACGGCCTCTGCCGTGGGCGGCAGTCCGGCGAGCAGGCAGAGCAGTTCGCTCCATCCCTCGACCGATGCGGCGATCGACTGCTCGTCGGGAGTCCAGGATGCGCGGAGTTCGAGTTGCGCGCCGTCGCTCTGGCCGGCCAGCTCGCCGAAGCCGGTCGAGAGGACCTTGGTCGCGGTGCCCGATGCCGCGGTGTACACGGCGGACCGCTGGGCGAGCGCGTCTTCGAGATACGACCATGCGACATCCGTCATGACCGGGTCCAGAGCCATCTCGACATCCAGGGGCGCCTGCGCGAAGCACACGACGCGGAACGTCCCGCCCCATGCCTCCGGCGACTCGGGGTCGTACAACAGCACGAACCGCCCGGTGCCGAGCAGCGAGTCGACACCATGCCGCGTGGGACGCACATCGCCGGCCAGGGCGATCGCGTGCGGGGCCAGCCCGCTGGGCGCCGGGATCTCGCCCAGCACGAGTTCCGGCCGCGTCGTCGCGTCGTGCACCGCCTGCAGTGCCAGCCCGAACAGGGCCGGGACGGCGGGGCCGCTCACAGTTTCGGACACGTCTGCAGACTAGGGTTTGAACGGCGGCGGCGTCACGTGCCACGCCGACCCCGGGACGCGTGACAGGAGTGCAGCGATGGGACGGCGGGTCCTCGGCGGGATCGCGATCGGGGTGGCGGCGGCCGCCGGCGCAGCCGCTGTCGCGGCAGCCGCTCTGAGCGTCGTCGTCGCACGCACCGTGATCATCCCGCCCTCACGACGACACGAGGATGTGACGATCCTGGGGTTCGACCGCGAGGCCGGCACGATCCGCCTCTCCTCGAATGCCGACTCACGGCTCCGTGGTGAATACAGCTTCTGGTTCAGCGGCGACACCGGCCATGCACGCCTCGGCGAGATCCTCGCCCAGGACGATCGCACCGTTCTCCGCCGTCTCCTCGGCGTCGATTTCGGCGATCTGAGCGTTGCGCGTCGCGGCCGGTTGAGCGGCTGGTTCCATCTCAGCCCGGGGGATCTGCCGTTTCCGTACCGCGACGTGAACGTCGAGACACCGCTCGGGCCCGCGCCGGCGTGGCTGATTCCTGCTCAGGGCGGCACGGGCACCCGGTGGGCGATCAACGTGCACGGCCGGGCCGTCCGGCGACCCGAGACCCTGCGCGCGATCGCCCCGTTCCACGCCGCCGGCTACACGTCTCTGATCGTGTCGTACCGCAACGACGGCGACGCTCCGCGAAGCCACGACTACCGCTACGCGCTCGGGGACCGCGAATGGCAGGACATCGAGGCGGCCATGCAGTACGCGGTCGACCACGGGGCGCGTGAGCTGGTGCTGATGGGCTGGTCCATGGGCGGGGCGACCGTGCTGCAGGCACTCACGCGATCTCCTCTCGGACGAAAGGTCACCGGCATCGTGCTGGAATCGCCCGTGGTCGACTGGATCGCCACGCTCGACTTCCAGGGCGCGCTGCGCCGGCTTCCGGCCGTCGTCCGGTGCGGCGTGCTGACCCTGTTGCGCCAGAGCTGGGGCGGGTTCTTCACGGGGCTCGCGGAGCCGCTCGACCTCGACAGGCTCGACTTCGTGCGGCGGGCACGTGAGCTCGACGTGCCGATCCTGATTCTGCACAGCGATGACGACGGATTCGTGCCGTCCACCGCATCCCGTGCCCTGGCGGTCGCCAGGCCCGACATCGTGACCTACGAGGCCTTCGATGTGGCACGCCACACCAAGCTGTGGAACTACGACCGCGACAAATGGGAGGGCGCCATCAGCGCCTGGCTGGACCGTCTCGGCCGCGCATGAGCGATCAGGCGACCGCGGCGGACTTCTCTTTCACCTGACGCTGGATCCGCCCGAGCAGCGCCATCATGCCGCGGATGCGCAGCGGCGACACCGCCTCGGTCAGCCCGATCGTCAGCGGGTAGTCCGCAGGCACCGCGAGCACCTGATCGACGGTGAGGTCTTTCAGACCCTCCGCGAGAATGGATGCGAATCCACGGGTCGTGGGCGCCTCGCGCGGTGCCGTGATGAACACGTGCACGACGGAGGCGTCATCCACCTCGACGAAGATGAAGACCGGCGACTGGCACTCTTCGACCCGCTCCAGAAGATCCGGGTGATCCGCGTACCGTTCGGGCAGCTCGGGGAGCGCGTTGGAGAACTCGAGCAGCAACTGCAGCCGCTCGCGCTGGTCGAGGGCCAGGAAGTCTTCCCGGATCTCGGCCAGCGCTGCGGGCAACTCGCTCATGCGAGAGTCCTAGAGGACGCCCGGTTCCGCGCCCTTGACGATCGGGACGCGGACCGCGCTGCCCCACTCGGTCCATGACCCGTCATAGTTGCGAACTCCTTCAAAGCCCAGCAGGTGGGTGAGCACGAACCAGGTGTGGCTCGACCGCTCACCGATGCGGCAGTAGGCGATGACGCTATCACCGTCTTTCAGGCCGATCTCGTCCCGGTAGATGGCGCTCAGGTCGTCGGCCTTCTTGAACGAGCCGTCCTCGGCGACCGCGCGCGCCCACGGCACATTGCGGGCGGTCGGGATGTGACCGGCGCGCAGGGCCGATTCCTCGGGGTAGGCCGGTGCGGTGGTGCGGTCTCCGACGTACTCTTCGGGACTGCGCACGTCGACGAGCGGGCTCTTGCCGATCTCGGCCAGCACATCTTCTTTGTAGGCGCGGACGCTGTCGTCGCGCTCGACGACCGGGTACTCCGTCGCAGCGGGGGACGGCACGTCGGTCGTGTACGCGCGGCCCTCCGCCTCCCACTTGGCGCGTCCGCCGTCGAGCAGGCGGACATCTTCATGACCGAACAGGGTGAACACCCAGAGCGCATAGGCCGCCCACCAGTTGTTCTTGTCGCCGTAGATGACGACGGTGCTGTCGCGGGAGATGCCCTTCGACCCGAGCAGCTTCGAGAAGCCGGCGCCATCGACGTAATCACGGGTGACCGGGTCGTTCAGGTCGGTGTGCCAGTCGATCTTGACCGCGCCCTCGATGTGGCCGGTCTCGTACAGGAGCACGTCCTCGTCGGATTCCACCACGACGAGCCCGGGTTCCCCCAGGTGCTCGGCCAGCCAGTCGGTGCTGACCAGACGCTCGGGATGGGCGAAGCTCTCGAAAGCGGATGAGGTATCGCGTTCGACGGTCATGGGTCCTCCAACGGACGGTGTGACGAGTGGGTACTGTTCCAGGGTAGGCAGTCGACCGCGTGCCCGCTGAAGTGCCGTAAGAGTTCGACACGATCCCAAGCACCCGAAGGCCCCTTTTCCCATGCAGCAACTGCCCGTCCCGTCCCTCTCGCAGCGCTCGCCCACGATGACCGCGGCCGAGATCGCCGAGTCACTCGTTCCGCCCCGTCAGTTCGAAGCGGCGAGCCTCGACAACTACGTCCCGGATGCCGACTACCCGTCTCAGGAACGGGCCGTAGAGAAGGTGCGTGCCTTCGCTGCGGCCTGGACGGCGTCGCGGGGGATATTCGCCAAGCGCCCTGCTCCCACCAAGCCCGGCATCTACCTCGACGGCGGGTTCGGCGTCGGCAAGACCCACCTGCTGGCGGCGCTGTGGAAGCTGGCGCCCGGCCGCACCTATTTCGGCACATTCATCGAGTTCACGGCCCTGGTGGGCGCGCTGGGCTACGCCGCGACGGTTCGCCTGCTGACCGGTGCCACTTTCATCGCGATCGATGAGTTCGAACTGGACGATCCCGGCGACACCATGATCATGACGCGGCTGCTGGGAGAACTGGTGGGCACCGGAACCCGGATCGCCGCGACATCGAACACCCCGCCGAACGCTCTCGGCGAGGGCAGGTTCGCCGCGGCCGACTTCCTGCGCGAGATCCAGGCGCTCTCGGACCGGTTCGACATCGTGCGCATCGACGGCCTCGACTACCGTCGCCGCGAGATCGAAGGCCACGCGGTCGTGCTCGACGAGGCGGCCTTCGCGGCGGCGATCACCGAGGCCGCGGCGCACGGCACCGTGACCGCGGACCCGTTCGACGGCATCCTGAAGCACCTGGCCACCGTTCATCCGTCGCGCTACGTGAAGCTTGTCGACGGGCTCGCGGCGATCGGTATCAACGGGGTGCGCGTGCTGACGGATCAGACCGAGGCGTTGCGGTTCGTCGCCCTCGTCGACCGGCTGTACGACGAGCAGGTCCGGATCTTCGCGACGGGTGTGCCGCTCGACCGGGTGTTCGGCGACGACATGCTCGCGGGCGGCTACCGCAAGAAGTACCTGCGCGCGGTATCCCGGCTGATCGCGCTCACGGGCGAGACGTCGCCCTAGCCGCCCGGGACCTGATCGCGGTCAGCGCCCCGCCGAGAACGATCGCGACGAGGGATCCCAGCAGTACGGCCAACGTGCCCTGGGCCGCGATGCCGGGATCGCCGCGATAGGCGAGTTCGTTCATCAGCAGGGAGACGGTGAATCCGATCCCGCCCAGCCCTGCGACGACGAGGATGTCGCCGAGGGGCAGCGCCTGACGCCGCTCGGCTGCGGGAAGCAGCCGCGAGGCGATGAGCGCCCCTCCGGTGATCCCGGCGAGCTTGCCGGCCGGAAGGGCGATCACGATGCCCCAGAACACCGGGCTGAGGCCTTGGCCGCCGAGTGACGGGATGGCGACGAGTGCTGCCGTGAAGGCGAAGAGCGGCAGGATGATGCCGTTCGACACCGGTTCGAGCGCGTGGCGCACGGGCCGTGCCGCGACCGACGGCAACGCAAGCCCGAGGGCGACTCCCGCGATGGTCGTGTGCACCCCGGAGAGGTGGACGAGCAGCCAGACCGCGAGGCCGAGGATGATCATCGCGACGATCACCGCGATACGCGCTGGCCCCTTCGCCCTGTAGCCCAGCCAGCCGAAGACGAGCACGAGCGGTGCGGCGATCAGCAGCGGGACCGGCTGCACGCCGGCGGTGAAGAAGAACGCGATCAACAGGATGGCGATGAGGTCGTCGATCACGGCGAGCGCCAGCAGCAGCGCACGCACGCGGCTGGGAAGCCCACGACCCAGGAGCGCTAGGACGCCGAGTGCGAACGCGATGTCGGTGGCCGTGGGAATCGGCCATCCGCCGGAGAGCCGCGGATCCCGGACCAGCGCGAGGAAGATCAGCGCCGGGACCAGGACGCCCCCCACCGCTGCCACCGCGGGCACCAGGGCACGCCGTGGCGAGTCCAATTGCCCATGGGTCAGTTCGTGCCGCAGCTCGATCGCCGCAAGAAGGAAGAACACCGCGAGCAGACCGTCGGTCACCCAGTGACCAAGGGAGAGCGGCCCCAGGTGCAGGTCGCGGGCCGCGAGCACGGCTCCGGCGGCGGGGGAGTTCGCCACGACGAGCCCGGCGACCGCGGCGAGCACCAGCAGGAGGGCCGCGAGACGTTCCGATCGCAAGGCGCCCATGACATCCATGATGGCGTGCGCCCGGCATTCGGCGGATTCGGGGGACGCCGAAACACGATGTTTACATCCCGGGGCCTCGTGTAACCGACCGGAAACACGCAGACAGCCGTACCGAAACCTGCCCGGCCCAAACTGGCGGCGTACCCGAGGCTCCACCCCCTCCTCGAGCGTGAACGGTCCGACGGTGCATCACCTTTGCAACTCTGAGAGAGGTACTACTCATGGATCAAGGCAACACCGGCTATCTGTTGCTGAGCACCGCCCTTGTCCTGCTCATGACGCCCGGCCTCGCGTTCTTCTACGGCGGCCTCGTCAAGGCCAAGAGCGTCATCAGCATGATGATGATGAGCTTCGGCGCGATCGGGCTGATCGCAGTGCTCTGGGCCATTTACGGATATGCGATCGCGTTCCCGACGGTCGACGGCACCGCACTGTTCCCGTGGCTGTTCGACGGAAGCAACTGGCTCCTCGGTGCTGCCACCGCTGACGCCGGCGACCCGACGGGCGCCTACCCGACCCTCGCGTTCGTCGCATTCCAGGCGACATTCGCGATCATCACCGTGGCGCTCATCTCCGGCGCCATCGCCGACCGTGCCAAGTTCGGCTCGTGGATGATCTTCGCCGGCGTCTGGGCGACCGTGGTCTACTTCCCGGTCGCGAGCTGGGTGTTCAACTTCGGTCTGGCCGACGACGGCAGCTTCTCGTACGGCGGCTGGCTGACTCACGGTCTCCAGGACGTCTTCGGCACCGGTCTGATCGACTTCGCGGGTGGAACCGCGGTGCACATCAACGCAGGTGCAGCGGCTCTTGCCCTTGCGCTGGTCCTCGGCCGTCGCGTCGGCTTCAAGAAGGGCGTGCACGTCCCGCACAACCCGCCCTTCGTCATGCTGGGTGCCGGTCTGCTGTGGTTCGGCTGGTTCGGCTTCAACGCCGGATCTGAGCTGGCCGCAGACGGCACCGCGGCGCTCGCCTTCATCAACACCCTCGTCGCCCCCGCAGCCGCGCTGCTGGGCTGGCTCGTGGTCGAGAAGATCCGCGACGGCAAGCCCACCTCGGTGGGTGCGGCATCGGGTGCGGTCGCCGGACTCGTGGCGATCACTCCTGCCTGCGGTTCACTGACGCCGGGCTGGGCGATCGTGCTCGGCATCCTCGCCGGTGCGATCTGCGCCCTCGCGATCGACCTGAAGTTCAAGCTCGGCTTCGACGACTCGCTCGACGTGGTGGGCGTCCACCTGGTCGGCGGCCTCGTCGGAACGCTGTACCTGGGCTTCTTCGCCAACGGCACCGGCATCATCTACAGCGGCAGCGCGACACAGCTGCTGGTGCAGGCGATCGCGGCCCTGTCGGTCATGATCTACTCCTTCGTGCTCGCGTTCCTGATCGGCTTCGTCATCGAGAAGACAATCGGGTTCCGCGTCAAGAACGAGGACGAGATCGCCGGAATCGACCTGGTCGTCCACGGCGAAGAGGGCTACGTCCTCGCAGATCAGAAGGCCTGAGCAGTACCGCTCGATATACGGGGCGTCGTCGCGTGCAGACGGCGCCCCGTTATCGTGTGCCCATGAACCCGATCGTGCTCGCCGGCGTCGCCGCGGCACTCGTCGCCGCATTCGCGGTCGGCATGCTGGTACGTCCGGTGCTCGCGGGCCGGATGGCATGGCCGGCCCTGGCGGCGACGGCGGCGACCGCCGTGGTCACCATCGGTGCCGGGCTTGGACTGAACCTCGCCTCGCCGGAGTTCCTGATCGGAATCGCCGCCTTCGCGCTGCCCGTCCTGCTGCTGCTCGAGGCGGCGGCCATCGCCTCGGGCGCTGACGCCTTCGCGCGCTGGGTGCTGATGCTGGTCTGGGGCCTCGTCGTCTTTCCTGCCGCAGCCCTCGTGCCACTGGCGCTCACCGCCGGCTGCCTGGCTCCCGACTGCGGGTTCGAGGATTTCGGGGCGGGCCTTCCGGTCGTCGTCTCGGCGACCGCCTTCGTGCTGCTGTCACGGCTTCCGGCGGGTGTTCACGAGCGCGCGCGGCTCGACCGCGCGTCCGGTCGTCGCGCTGCCGCCGCGGGGTTCCTCTTCTGGGGCGCGGCCGCGGTCTGGCTCGCGAGTCTCGAGGGCACGGTGGACGAGTTCACCCCCCGGATACTCGTCTCGGCCGCCATCGTTCCCGTGGCCGGCGCCGCCGGGTGGTTGATCGTGGACGTGCTCCGTGACACCCGGGTCACGACCCCGCGATCCCTCTCCCTCGGCCTCGTCGCCGGAATGGTCGCCGTGCTTCCCGGAGCCGTCAGCGTGGACCTGCCCTGGTCTGTTCTCGTCGGGCTTCTCGCCGGCGCACTCGCCTCGCTCGTCTACTCGCTGCGCGGGAGCCGTTCCCTCGGCCTCGCGACCCGGTGGGCGGTGACGGTGCTCGTGGCGGCGGCTGTGGGCTTCCTCGCCTCCCCGATCTCGGGGGAGACGGTCGGCCTGATCTTCTCCGCGCGCGCGTCGGTGCTGGTCACACCCGTGCTGATGTTCCTGGGTGTCGTGGCGTTCTCGGCAGGGGTGTCTGCTCCGGTGTGGCTGCTGGTGCGCAGGCATGCCACGCGCGAGCGGATTCCCGAAGGCATCCTGGTGGACGAATGAGGGCGCCCCGTCCGATCACGCATGAGGCGCCGCCGCTCGGCGGCCCCGCGATCGCCGGCCAGCGATGGAGTGACCTGACGTTCCTGCATTGGCGGGTCGCATCCGCCGATGTCGCCTCGTTGTTGCCGCCGGGCATCGTGCCCGACGAGTTCGACGGCACCAGCTGGGTCGGGCTCATCCCGTTCCGGCTGGATCGGGCGACCCTCTTCGGCAGTCCCCCTGTGCCCTATTTCGGAAGCTTCGTCGAGGTGAACGTGCGCCTGTACGGCGTCGACTTCTGGGGACGCCGCGGGGTTGTCTTCCTCTCGCTCGAGGCGTCGCGGCTCGCGGCGGTGCTGGCCGCGCGCGCATCCTTCGGCCTGCCGTACCGGTGGGCGAGAACCCGGATGCAGCGCGAAGGCGCGCTGTTCGGGTACGACAGCAGGCGGCACGGCGGGGGACCGTCGTCGCTGGTTCGCGCGCGGATGGGTGCGCCCATCACGACAGGTCCTCTCGCCGACTTCCTGACGGCGCGCTGGGGTCTCTTCACCCGCCGCGCGGGGAAGACCGTCTGGCTGCCGAACGCGCACCCGCCCTGGAAGCTGCATGCCGCCGAACTGCTCGCCCTCGACGACGAGCTGATCTCCGCGGCGGGACTGCCCGGCGTCGTCGACCGCCGGCCGGACTCGGTGCTGTACTCGCCGGGCGTGACGACCACATTCGGCCGGCCGGCGAAGGATCCGGCGTGAGCCGGGTGAGGGTGGGCGATACCGGACTCGAACCGATGACCTCTTCCGTGTGAAGGAAGCGCGCTACCAACTGCGCCAATCGCCCGCGGCCTCCATCTTGCCATAGCTGCAAGTGCGGTCGGCGCATGACGAAGGGCTTGCGTAACCCGGCCCTTAACCCTGTGCGTGGCCCCCGTACGGGTGACAGGCGAGCCGTCGCCGACATAACCTGGGCGAGTGAGTACCCCCGACTCCGTCCACACCTCCATGCTGCTCCCGGCGCTGCCGCGGCTGACCGTGGTGCCGCGACCCGTATCGACGCGCGCGCGATTCGACACCGCCGTGCGGGAGCTTCCGCCGGCCGTCGTCCTCGCGGCCGGGCTGATGGCGATCCAGACGGTCGCGTTCGTCGCGGGTCGGGTGCTGGCCGTGAACCTGTCGTACGACGTCTACGTGGACACCACCGAACTGGCGCGCGCCCTGGGGACGGTCTCGTTCCTCTCGATCCTCTCGATCAGTGCGGCGATCGCCCTCGGCCAAGCGGGTTTGCGCCGAATCGATGACAACGACCGGCTCAGCCGCCAGGTGGCGTCGATCGTGCTGGCGGTCGCGTACCTGCACCTCATCCTGTGGGTCACGCGGGTGGTCGCGGCTGCGGTCGCGGCCTCCAGCGTGGAGACGAGTACGGCGCTCATGCCCAACGTCTTCTGGTGGGGCTGACCGGCCCGCGACACCCCGTCATGCGGTTTGGCGAGGTCCGGAGCATCGGCTAGAGTCGACTCCGCACCCGGTAACGGGTGCATGCGGATGTGGCGCAGTGGTAGCGCATCACCTTGCCAAGGTGAGGGTCGCGAGTTCGAATCTCGTCATCCGCTCGAGTGAAGCTTCACGGTCTCACTGGGACCGCAACACCTGGTGGCGTGGCCGAGAGGCGAGGCACCGGCCTGCAAAGCCGTTTACACGGGTTCGAATCCCGTCGCCACCTCACTCACTGTCTTGCAAACAGATCCGATCCGAAGAGATTCGGTGAGGGCGATTGGCGCAGCGGTAGCGCGCTTCCCTGACACGGAAGAGGTCACTGGTTCGATCCCAGTATCGCCCACCACAGATCGACCCCCCGCATAGGGACTGGCCGTTCTACCCCCGGCAGCGCACCATGGAGACATGGCACAGGTGGGTGTGCCCTCGGTACAGAGTGCCGCTTTCGCAGAGCTGCTGCTCGACTCAGGGCTGATAACCGACGAGCAGTTGGCGATCGCGCGCGAGGCGAAAGCGCGGACCGGTTCGCACATCGACGACGTCCTCGTAAGCATGGGCCTGCTGTCCGTCGACCTCCTGCGCGTTCAGGTCGCGCGCGCGTGGTCGATCCCGCCCCTCGACGTCACGGAGCCCCACCTCGACCCGCAGCTGATCAGACGCTGGCCGGGGCAGATGATGCTGGCCGAGAACTGGATGCCCATCCGGCGGGCCTTCGACGGCACCGTGGTCGTCGCCACGGCTCGCGTGCCCGACGCTCAGCGTCGCGCGCACATCTCGCTCACCCTCGGCCAGCCGGTGCACTTCGAAGCGGCGACCTCCTCTGACATACGCGGATTCGTGCTCGACGTGTTCCAGCGCGAGATCGCCGACGACGCGGCGAACACGCTGTTCAGTCGCAACCCCGAGCTGTCCGCGCGGCAGACCCTCTCCCGCGCTCAGAAGATCGGGTTGGGCTTGTTCGCAGCCGTCGTGCTCGCGCTGCTGATCCTCTTCCCCGTGCAGGTGATCGTCGGGGTGATCCTGGCCATCAGCGTGGTGTTCCTGGCCGGCACCCTGTTCAAGTTCTTCGTGGCGATGCTCGGTGCCAAGTTCGACGTCGTCGAGCGCGTCAGCGACGTAGACGTCGCGGGGCTCACCGATCTCGAGTTGCCGAAGTACAGCGTGCTCGTGCCGGTGTTCCGCGAGGCCAACATCGTGGCCCAGCTGGTCGCCAACCTCGGCAAGATCGACTACCCCGTCGACAAGCTCGAGGTGCTGGTGCTCATCGAAGAGGAGGATCGGCTCACCCGCGATGCGTTTCTCGCGGCCGACCCTCCGCCGCATTTCCAGATCGTCACGATCCCGAAGGGCAGCCCTCAGACCAAGCCCCGTGCCTGCAACGTCGGGCTGTATTTCGCGACCGGCGAGCACCTGGTCATCTACGACGCCGAAGACACCCCGGATGCGGACCAGCTGAAGAAGGCGGTCGTGGCGTTCCGGCGGGGCGGCGGCAAGACGGCGTGCATCCAGGCCTCGCTGAACTACTTCAACGCCGAAGAGAACGTCCTCACCCGCATGTTCACGCTCGAGTACAGCTACTGGTTCGACTACATGCTGGCGGGGCTGGATGCGGCCGACCTGCCCATTCCGCTGGGTGGCACCTCGAACCACTTTCGCACTGCCGCGCTCATCGACCTGGGCGGATGGGACCCGTACAACGTCACCGAGGATGCCGATCTCGGCATCCGGGCCAGTGCGTTGGGGTACCGCGTAGGAGTAGTGAACTCCACGACGATGGAGGAAGCCAATACTTCGGTCCCGAACTTCATCCGGCAGCGCAGTCGTTGGATCAAGGGCTACATGCAGACGACCCTCGTGCACGCCCGCCGCCCACGGCAGCTGATCCGCGAGATCGGCCTGCGCCGTTTCCTGAGCTTTGCGCTGCTGATCGGCGGGACGCCCGCGACATTCCTCGGGGTGCTGCCGCTGTACGTGGTCACGGTGTTCACCGTCTTTGTCCCGGCGGAGTTCCTCGGACAGTTCTTTCCGGTGTGGCTGCTCTGGCTCAGCCTGATCAACTTCGTCATCGGGAATTCGGCGATGGTCTATCTGTCGATGATGGGCCCCCAACAAACGCGGCACCTTCGACCTCATCCTCTGGGCGACGCTCAACCCCCTGTACTGGCTCCTGCATTCCATCGCCGCCTACAAGGGCCTCTGGCAACTCATCACGAAGCCCCATTATTGGGAGAAGACCGAGCATGGCCTTACTCACCAGTCCTCTCACTGAGAGGCAGGCGCCCCGGCGCCCAGGGCCGCGACGACGCCGCGAGCGCTCGAGGCTCGACGCGTACCCGCGGAGCGGGGTTCTGCGCTGGATGCTCCGGCTCGTGCTCGCGCTGCCCTACCTGATCCCGGTGTTCGTCACGGCCGGGCGAGCAGACTCCGTCGACACCCCGAACCAGCAGCTTCTCGACCACATCGCGTCGATCGACTGGGGGCGCGCCGACATCGCCTGGGTCGGCGACATCTACCCTCCGCTCTCGACCCTCCTCGCGGCGGTGGTTCCGGGTGGCCGGTTCGGCCTGGGCATCATCGGGGCGCTCGTCGCCGGCGTCTTCCTGCAGAAGATGGTCGAGATCATGGTCCAGCGGCGGTTCTCGCCGTGGTTGACGACGATCCTCATCCTTGCTCTCGCCGCGAACCCGTTGTTCGCCTACACGGCCACCGAGAACCTTCCGGCGTTCCTCGGGCTCGCCTTCTTCGGGCTGGGCATTGCCGACATCGTCAGGTTCGTGGCCTGGGGCAATACGCAGTCCGGATTCCGCGCCGGCATGTATCTGATGCTGGCGACCCTCTGCGACCTGACCGGACTGGTCTACGTTCTGACGTCGGCCGTCGCGGCTCCATTTCTACGCCTCGGGCGGAACGAGCAACCGGGCGCCCGTGCCGCGAACGTGCTCGTGATCCTGTATCCCACGCTGGCTGCGCTCGCATCCCTCATCGCGCTGAACACGATCTTCACCGGCAATCCGATCGGCGAGATCGGCTTGCGACTGAATGAAGGAGTCGCGGACCGATGGGCGGCTCTGCTGCCACTGTTCCAGTCGCCCAACGGCTGGCTTCTCGCTGCACCGGTGCTCAGCGCCTGGCTGGTGGCCGTCATCGTGCGCCGGCCGGGGTCGATCCTGGTATCGACCCTCGTCTTCTACGCGGTGCTCGGTTCCTTCGTGATCGGGCTCCTGCCGTCGGGATCCGCGGGAAACACGTTCATCTTGATGACGCTCATGGCGATCGCCCTGGTTCCGGCGCCGCGCACCCGTCTGACCTTCGCGCTGATGGACTGCATCGGCGTGATCCAGATCGCGATCGCCTGGACCACGGCGTTCAATCGCCAGATCGTGCTCGATTGGATCAACGCCATCGCGGGAACCAGCTTCATCCCGCTGTTCGGCTGACCAGGGTTCGGCGGCCCGCGCCTACGACGCGGGAGCGTCCGTCGGGGCGGGCGGATCGGTCGGGGCCGGCGGATCGGTGGGCGCGGGCGGGGGATCGGATGGCGCGGGAGCCGGAGGCGGGTCCGCAGGCGGCTGCGGCTGGCCGCCGCTGTCGCCGCCGCCCTGGTCCGTTCCGGGACTGGGAGTCGTCGACGGCGTCAGCGTCGGGACGGTGAGGCTCGGCGAGGGTACCGGAGCCGGTTGCCCGTCTGCCAGCACCAGGCCGGTGATGAGTGCGGCGATCGCGCCTGCGGCCAGGGCGGCGATCACGACCCACAGCCAGGTGCGAGAGCGCCCGGTTGTTCGCGGCGAAGCGGCAGCCGCCGCAGGCGGAGGCGCGAGCGGATCGGTGGGTACGTCGGCTACCGGGGTGAGCGGAGCGGTGGGCAGGTCCGCCACCGGGACATGCGCCGCGACCAGCCCATCGGCGGGCAGCGGCTGAGTCGGTACCTGTGAAGCGTCGGGTACTCCAGAAGCGTCGGGTACTGCAGAAGCGTCCAAGCCCTCGGGTTCGGCCATTCTGACAGGATGCCCAGGCGCGCAGCGCCGCGACCGCCTCGTCAGGATCCTCCCAGGACGCACTCACGCGACGCTCAGCCGGGCCGGGCGGCAGCCTCGTGCGGAGCGCGCCGCTATCGTTGAGCGGGTGAGCGCGCAGACCGGTTTCGACCTCTTTCCCGACCGCGCCGTCGTCGCCATCCGCGTCAACGGCGAACTGAAGGACAAGGCGTCGACGGTCGAGACCACCGACACGGTCGAAGCGGTCGCGATCGACTCGCCCGCCGGCCTCGACATCCTGCGCCACTCGACAGCGCACGTCATGGCGCAGGCAGTGCAGAAGATCAACCCGGATGCGAAGCTCGGGATCGGGCCCCCCGTCACCGACGGCTTCTATTACGACTTCGACGTCGCGGAGCCGTTCACTCCCGAAGATCTCAAGGGGATCGAGAAGGAGATGGACCGCATCGTGCGCAGCGGTCAGCGCTTCCAGCGACGCGTGGTCACCGATGATGAGGCACGCGCAGAGCTCGCCGGCGAGCCGTACAAGCTCGAGCTGATCGGCATCAAGGGCCATGTCGGGCACGGCGAGGGGTCGACCGACGACGGGGAATCCGTCGAGGTCGGTGGCGCGGAGCTCACCATCTACGACAACGTGTCGAAGGACGGCGAGACGGTCTGGAAGGACCTCTGCCGCGGCCCTCACGTCCCGAACACGGGTGCCCTCGGCGTCTTCAAGCTGATGCGCATCGCCGCCGCCTACTGGCGCGGATCGGAGAAGAACCCGCAGCTTCAGCGCATCTACGGAACCGCCTGGCCGACCAAGGACGAGCTGAAGGCGTACACCGAGCGTCTGGAGGAGGCCGCGAAGCGCGACCACCGCAAGCTCGGCAAAGAGCTCGACCTGTTCTCGTTCCCCGACGAGATCGGCTCCGGGCTGTCGGTCTGGCACCCGAAGGGCGGCCTCATCCGCATGGAGATGGAGCAGCACGCCCGTCGCCGGCACATCGAGGCGGGCTACACCTACGTCTACACGCCGCACATCGCGAAGCAGGACCTCTTCCTGAAGTCGAATCACCTCGTCACATACAAGGAGGGCATGTTCCCGCCGATCGTGATGGATGAAGAGGTCGATGAGAACGGGAACGTCACCAAACAGGGCGTCGACTACTACCTGAAGCCGATGAACTGCCCGATGCACATCCTGATCTACGCGGAGCGCGGCCGGAGCTACCGCGACCTCCCCATGCGACTCGCCGAGAACGGCACGGTCTATCGCAACGAGCTCTCCGGCGCCCTGCACGGTCTGACCCGGGTGCGCGGTTTCACCCAGGACGACGCGCATCTCTTCGTCACTCCGGAGCAACTCGAGGAGGAGACCACGAAGGTGCTCGACTTCGTGATCTCGATCCTGCGTGATTTCGGGCTGGAGGACTTCGAACTCGAACTGTCCATGCGCGACGACCACAAGGACAAATGGATCGGGTCGGATGAGTTCTGGGACTACTCGACGAATGCGCTGCGCAACGTCGCGAAGGCCAGCGGGCTGAAGCTGACCGAGATGCCCGGTGAGGCGGCCTTCTACGGACCCAAGATCGACCTGAAGACCCGTGATGCGATCGGTCGCACCTGGCAGCTCTCCACAGTGCAGGTCGACCCCAACCTCCCCGAGCGCTTCGAGCTCGAGTACACCGACAGCGACGGCCAGAAGAAGCGGCCGATCATGATCCACCGGGCACTGTTCGGTTCGATCGAGAGGTTCTTCGCGATCCTCCTCGAGCACTACGCCGGTGCGTTCCCCGTCTGGCTCTCACCGGTTCAGGTGGTCGGCATCCCCGTCGCGAACGAGTACGCCGGCTATCTGGGCGAGGTGCTCGACAGGCTCAAGAGCCAGGGCGTGCGCGTCGAACTCGACACCAGCGACGACCGGATGCAGAAGAAGATCCGCAACGCGGCGCAGGACAAGGTGCCGTTCCAGCTGATCGCGGGGGAGACCGACCGCGCCGCGGGGACCGTCAGCTTCCGGTTCCGCAACGGGGAGCAAGACAACGGGATCCCGGTCGACGAGGCCATCCGCCGCATCCGCGAGGCGATCGACACGCACGCGCAGGTCTGAGCAACGTTCCTGCGCGGAACGCAAAGATCTTTCGCGAAAAGCACTAGCGGGATCGCGCATGAGGCGGTTAGCGTCGGAAGCAGGCGCCCATGGACCTGCCGGTCTACCCGCGAACGAGGGGCGCCCGGCACCTGACCAACTCCTGGAAGGCATGCCATGCGCGCGCGTCGATCTGTCCTTGTGTCCCTCCTCGCCGCCTCGGCTCTGATCTCTGCGACGTTCGCGTCACCGGCATACGCCGCTGATCCGGCGCCCGACTTCACCGGCACGCCGGTGTCGCCGTCGGGGCCGCCAGAGGATGGAGCGAAGTCCAAGACGGGGCAGCTCGCCGAGAGCGACACCGCACTGCTGGCGCGCACCGATGCCAAGGTCGTCCAGATCATGGTGAAGGTCGATGTCGACCCGGTCGCCAGCTACGCCGGCGGCGTCGACGGGCTGGCGGCGACCAGCCCGGAGGTCACGGGCAAGAAGCTCGCTCTCTCCGACCCGGCGGTGGCCGCCTACCTGAAGTACGTCAAGGCGGCTCTCGCCTCGGCACTGGCCGACATCAAGGCGGCCGTGCCCTCCGCGACCCTGCTCCAGTCGTACCCGGTCGCCTACGGCGGGCTCGCGATGACCGTCCCGGCGCGGAGCGCGAAGGCGGTTCTCGCGGTACAGGGCGTTGCCGCGGTCCAGCAGAACACGCTGCAGCAGGTGCCGGCCTCGGACACCGGCAGCGACTCGGCGGTCGGCTCGGCGTCCCTCGCTGCTCCGGCGGCGGCGTCCACCGGGTCGGCAGCGGCACCCGCCCTCGACAACGACGCCAGCACCTTCATCGGCGCCGACAAGGTGTGGCCATCTCTCGGCGGCCGCGACAAAGCCGGCCAGGGCGTGATCATCGGTGTGATCGATACGGGCATCTGGCCCGAGCATCCGATGCTCGCCGACAAGAATCTGCCGCACCCGGCGGGTGGCCCGTGGGCCTGTGACTTCGGCACCGCCGGCGATGCCGCCTTCGCTTGCAACGACAAGCTGATCGGTGCGTACGCGTTCCTCGACACCTACCGCGCGCTGAACACGATCGGCGCCGAAGACTTCTGCTCGGCCTCTGCGTGCTCTGCACGTGATTCCGAGGGTCATGGCACCCACACGGCGACCACTGCAGCCGGCGACTACGTGACGTCGGCGCCCATCTTCGGCGTCGACCGTGGCCCGGTCAGCGGTATCGCACCGGGCGCCTCCGTCATCGCCTACCGCGCCCTCGGCCCGGGCGGGGGATACACCTCCGACCTGCTCGCCGCCGTCCAGCAGGCGATTCTCGACGGCGTCGACGTCATCAACTACTCCATCAGCGGAAGCGCGTCGGTGTACACCGACGCCGTCGAACTGGCGTTCCTCGACGCCTACGCGGCAGGGGTGTCGGTCAACGCCTCCGCGGGCAACTCCGGGCCCGGCGCCTCGACCGCGGACCACGCCGGACCGTGGGTCACGACCGTCGGCGCTTCGACCTTCGACCGGCAGTACACATCGACGCTCACGCTGACCAGCACGGACGGGGCGACCTACTCGAAGGCGGGTGCGACGCTCACGCAGGGTGTGACAGCCGCCCCGGTGGTCCTGGCGGCATCCGTCCCCGGGTACACAGGCGGCGAGCTGTGCCTGACCCCCTTCGCGGCAGGTTCTCTCACCGGCAAGGTCGTCGTCTGCGAGCGCGGAAACAACGGCCGTGTGGAGAAGGGCTTCAATGCCGCGCAGGGCGGTGCCGCGGGGATGATCCTGTACAACCCCACCGCGAGCGACGTCGAGACCG
>JAODAS010000192.1 GCA_025463555.1 Schumannella sp. | reverse complement strand
GCCGCGACGACGCAGGCCCTGTCGAGTCCGGCCGCGACGACGCAGGCCCTGTCGAGTCCGGCCGCGACGACGCCGGCCAAAGCGAGTCCTGCCCCGACGACACCGGCCCTGTTCCTCGGGGCGCGGGGCGCGCGCATCGGAACCCGCGCTGTGTACACGATGGTCGCGCGGCTGCTCGATGGGATTCCCGGGGGAGGTCCGGCCGGTCCGCACGCGTTACGGCACACGGCCGCCACCCACCTGCTCGACGGGGGAGCGGATCTGCGGGCTGTGCAAGAACTGCTCGGTCACGCGAGCCTCTCGACCACCCAGATCTACACCCACGTCTCTGCTGAGCGGCTGAAGCAGACCTACGCCACCGCCCACCCCCGCGCCTAGCAGCCCAGCGCCGCGCAGCACCCCCGCGCCTAGAGCCCCCGCGCCGTGCAGCACCCCCGCGCCGCGAATCCCACCCGGGCCCGACCAGACAGCGCCCGACGACGCCCGCTGGCGCACCGGAAGCAGCACCGCCCGCGGCACGTCGCCCAGGAACAGCAGCGGGTTCACGTACCGCCCGTCGATGCGCGCGCCGAGGTGCAGGCACGGCGCGGCGCAGTGGCCCGCGAGCAGCACGCCGACCACCTGACCTCGCCGCACCGGATCGCCGGCGGCGACCACGGCATCCACCGGTTCAAAGCTCGACAGCACACCGCCGGCGTGCTCGATCGACAGCACCGGGCGATCCACCACGTAACCGGCGAAATGCACGATGCCGTCGGCGGGCGCCCGCACCGCGACTCCCGCTCCGGCGCGGATATCGATGCCGCGATGACCCCGCGCATAGGCGGTCGGCGGGGCGACGAACGGCCGGACGACCGCATGCGGCGACGGCACCGGCCAGGCCCAGCGCCCGGGCTCACGCGGGGGATCGGGTGCCAGCGGCGCAGCGACCAGAGCGATGACGATCGCGAGAGGGAGAAGCATGCGCCCAGCCTGCGTCGGCCCGGCGCTCCGGATGACTCGCGGCACCGCATCCGTGGACACCTGCCCCCTGTGGACAACTGCTGTTACACTCGCATCAGCACCCGCTCCGGCGGGTGACTTCGCGTGTCCGCAAGCGGCACACCTCCCTTCAGTCACTCCGAGGCTCTGTTCGTCAGAAGCTCAGAGAAGTGGGATGTGCCAGGGCACCAGGGCTCGCACCAGAAGGTGCGACACACAACTGAGAAACCAGAGCATGCGCGAAACCGCGTGCCCAGAAAGAAGAGAGCCATCATGGCCGTCGTCACCATCCGCCAGCTGCTCGACAGCGGCGTTCACTTCGGACACCAGACCCGCCGGTGGAACCCGAAAGTCAAACGCTTCATCCTGACCGAGCGCTCCGGCATCCACATCATCGACCTGCAGCAGTCGCTCGCCTACATCGACAAGGCGTACGACTTCGTCAAGGAGACGGTCGCCCACGGCGGCAGCGTGCTCTTCGTCGGCACCAAGAAGCAGGCACAGGAGGCCGTCGCCGAGCAGGCCACGCGCGTCGGCCAGCCCTACGTCAACCAGCGCTGGCTCGGTGGTCTGCTGACCAACTTCCAGACGGTCTCGAAGCGCCTCGCCCGCATGAAGGAGCTCGAGGAGATCGACTTCGACGACACCACGAAGGGCTTCACCAAGAAGGAGCTGCTGATCCAGCGTCGCGAGCTCGTCAAGCTGCAGAAGACCCTCGGCGGCATCCGCAACCTGACCAAGACCCCGAGCGCCATCTGGATCGTCGACGCCAAGCGCGAGCACCTCGCCGTGAACGAGGCGACCAAGCTCGGAATCCCGATCATCGGCATCCTCGACACGAACGCCGACCCGGACGAGCTCCAGTACCCGATCCCGGGCAACGACGATGCGATCCGCTCGGTGGGCCTGCTCACCCGCATCATCGCGGATGCGGCTGCCGAGGGTCTGATCCAGCGCCACCAGTCGGCCCCGGCCGAAGGCAACGTCAGCGCCGTCGAGCCGCTCGCGGAGTGGGAGGCCGAGCTGCTGCAGTCGTCCGAGAACCCGCAGTCGACCGCCGAGAAGATCGAGGCCGTCGACGGTGCTGTTGCCGGTGACAGTGCCGACGCCGCGGCCGCTGTCGCCGAGGTCGTCGCCGCCGAGACCCCGACCGAGGAGAACGACGCGGATGCCGTCGTCGCCGAGCACGAGGCCGCCGCCGATGCGACCGTCGTCCCGGAGCACGCACCCGAGTCGGATGCCGACACCGAGGCCAAGATCGAGGCAGAGGCGACCGAGGCCGAGAAGAAGCCCGTCGCCAAGAAGGCCCCGGCGAAGAAGGCGGATGCCGACGCTGATGAGGCGCCGGCCGAGGAGGCCCCGGCTGAGAAGCCCGCCGCCAAGAAGCCCGCCACCAAGCCCGCCGCCAAGAAGTAAGCCACCCAGCCAAGTAAGGAACACATCCATGGCCAACGTCAGCCTGGAAGACATCAAGGCCCTGCGCGAGCGCCTGGGCACGGGAATGATCGACACCAAGAACGCTCTCGTCGAAGCCGAGGGCGACATGGAGAAGGCGGTCGAGATCCTGCGCCTCAAGGGAGCCAAGGGCAACGCGAAGCGTGCCGACCGCTCCACGAGTGAGGGTCTGATCGCCGTCGTGCAGTCAGCGACCGCCGTCACGATGATCGAGCTCGCCTGCGAGACCGACTTCGTGTCGAAGAACGAGAAGTTCGTCGCGCTGGCCGACAAGATCATCGCCGCGCTCGCCGACTCCGGCGCCGAGACGGTGGATGCGGCGCTCGCTGTGCCCGTCGACGGCGGCACTGTCGGCAGTGTCATCGAGGGCGAAGCGGCGATCATCGGCGAGAAGGTCGAGCTGCGTCGTATCGTCCGCCTCTCCGGCGACAAGTTCGAGGTGTACCTGCACCACACCTCGAAGGACCTGCCGCCGCAGATCGGCGTGGTCGTCGCCTACACGGGTGATGACGCCGAGACCGCTCGCAGCATCGCGCAGCACATCTCGTTCGCCGACCCGCAGTACCTGACGCGCGAAGAGGTCCCGGCCGACGCCGTCGAGACCGAGCGCCGCATCGTCGAGCAGATCAGCAAGGACGAGGGCAAGCCCGAGGCCGCGCTGCCGAAGATCGTGGAGGGTCGCCTCACCGCGTTCTTCAAGCAGGTCGCCCTGCTCGAGCAGGACTACGCGCGCGACAACAAGCTGACCGTGCAGAACGTTCTGAAGGATGCCGGACTCGGCATCACCGCGTTCGCGCGTTTCAAGGTCGGCGCGTAGCGGCCGCAACCCCAGCGTGCACGTTTGCGCCGAGTGAGCACGTACCAACGTGCACGCTCGGCGCATTCGTGCACGCTGGGCGGCTACGCCCGCCCAGGGACCGCAGCCAGGGCGCGCATCGCCTGCACGAGCGGAGCAGCATCCACGGGCGAGAAGAACTCCGCATCCACGTCCTCGACCACCTCGATCGCGCGTCGCGCCAGAGCGGTGCCCGCCGGCGTGACGACGAGCACACGTGCCCGCGCATCGATCGGGTCGGCGTGCCGGGTCAGCAGCTGCTTGCCCTCGAGCCGGCGGATCACCTCGGACGCCATCTTCACGTCGACGCCCGCCTGCGCCGCCAGCCTCACCTGATTCGGGCTCTCGCCCGCCTGGTTCAGCCACCAGGCGCTGGCGAGCAGAACAAACTGCACGTGCGTCAGGTCGAGGGGGTGCAGCGCGGCGGCGATGGCCCGCTGCCAGCGCATGGTGGTGTGCCAGAGCAGGAAGCCGGGGCTCTCGCCGGGCCCGTCGAACCGCGTCACCGGGCGGGCGGGGCGGATGCCACGGCACCCGCCAGCTCGAACAGCTTCGCCATCGAATCGTCGAAGTCGCCGCTGATCTGCGGGCCGAGTTCGGGGCCGACCTGATCGGATGCCTCCCCGTCGATCTCGAGACGGTGCGTGACGCTCGTCCCGGCTTCCGTGTCGGCGAGGGTGTGCCGGAAGAAGAGGGTCAGCCCGTTGAACTCGGTGCGATCCGCGTAGACCTCGTTCTCGACCAGCTCGACGATCGTCGAGAGGAAGGCGCCCTGGCCGGCGGGCGTGACCGTCAGCTGCGACCCCACCGCGAACGGACCGTGAGGCTCGAACACGTCGGCGCCGTCGTAGGTGAGTTCCGCGGTGTGCAGGCCGCGGAGGGCGGCCCAGACGGCCGCTCGCGGCAGCGGGGTGACGGCGGTGTATTCGGTGGACCACATGGCGTTCTCCTGACGGGATGGGAATTAATCTACGCACAGATTATCTACGGACAGACTGAAACGCAAGAGGCGTCTGCCGGGTAACCTGCTCTCATGCCCACGAAGCGCCGCCGCGTCCTGCTCAAGCTCTCGGGTGAAGCGTTCGGTGGTGGTCAGCTCGGGGTCAACCCCGACATCGTCAGCGCCATCGCCCGCGAGATCGCGGAGGCTGCGCCGAAGGATGCGAACGACCCCGAGGGAGTCGAGGTCGCGGTCGTGGTCGGCGGAGGCAACTTCTTCCGCGGCGCCGAACTCAGTCAGCGCGGCATGGACCGCGGCCGGGCCGACTACATGGGCATGCTCGGCACCGTGATGAACGCGCTGGCGCTGCAGGACTTCCTCGAGCAGGCCGGCGCCCAGGTGCGGGTCCAGTCCGCGATCGCGATGACGCAGGTTGCAGAGCCCTACATCCCGCTGCGCGCCGAACGGCACCTCGAGAAGGGGCGCATCGTCATCTTCGGAGCGGGAGCCGGGCTGCCCTACTTCTCCACCGACACGGTCAGCGCCCAGCGCGCGCTCGAGATCGGGGCCGCGGCGGTGCTGGTCGCGAAGAACGGCGTGGACGGCGTGTACGACTCCGACCCCCGCGAGAACCCGAAAGCGAAGAAGCTCGAGCACATCAGCTACCAGGATGCGCTGGTGCAGGGTCTGAAGGTCGTCGATTCGACGGCGTTCAGCCTGTGCATGGACAACGGCATGCCGATGGTCGTGTTCGGCATGGAGCCGGCCGGCAACATCACCAAGGCCCTTCGCGGTGACAAGATCGGCACGCTGGTGACGGCGTGAGCGAGTCGCAGCAGCCGATCGTGCTGCCGCCCGGATCCGGCCCCGGCGGAACCCCGGCCAACGTGAGGCAGCCGCGCCAAGCGCGGATCGGCGACACGGTCGGATCGATCGTGCTTCTGCTGATCGCGATGGCGGCCTACTTCATCGGGCTCGTGTTCTCGGTCCTGACGCTGGGGTTCGCCGACAGCTGCACACGGTCGACGTGCGATATCCCGGGAGCGGTCAGCGCCCAGTCGGTCACCGCGATCGTGCTGGCCGTCGTGCTGCTGGCGGGAGCGGCATCCACCATCGTGTTCGCCTTCGTCCTGCGTCGCCGCGCATGGCCGATCGCCATCGTCACCCTCATCACGATCCTGGTCGGATGGGTCATCGGGGCGATCGTCTTCTTCGCCACGCTCGCCGCATGAGCAGCGCCGAGGCGGTGCCGGTCGTGCCGACGCCCACCCGCACGCGCCGCGGCTGGGACATCGGCCTCTCGATCGCGCTCCTGGTCTGCTCGGTCGTCGTCTACGCGGTCGGAGCGTTCATCGCCCTGCTCGGCATCGCGTTCTTCGGCAGTTGCAACGGCGGCAGCTGCAGCGGCGAGGCGGTGACCTTCGCCGCCGTCGCGCTGCTCGTCGTGATCGCGGTCGGGATCGCCGGAACGGTCGTGCTCCTCGTCATCAGGCTCCGCGGATGGTGGGTGGCGGCCCCGACGCTGCTGCTGGTCCTGCTCGGCTGGGTGGTCAGCATCCTGCTCGGTCTGTCGGGTGCCTGAGCCGCACGATCCGTACGGCCCCGACGTCCTGGCGGGGCAGTGGCGGGCTCGCGGGCGACGGCAGACTCCGACGGTGGATGCCGTGGCCGGGCTGGTCGTCGAGCTGGCAGAGAACGGTTTCCTGGGGGCGATCGCCCGGGTCGAGAAGCAGCTCGTCACCCTCGAGGATCGCGGCGGGAGGCAGCGCGTGTTCCCGCTCGGCGGGGGCTACCTGATCGACGGCGAGAGCGTGACCCTGGTCGCCGCGCCCGCGACGCCCGCAGCGGCGGCCCGCACGGCATCCGGATCGCGGCGGGCACCCGACGAGCGCGCCCGCGTCGCGCGTGCCAGCCGCATATTCGTCGAAGGCCGCCACGACGCCGAGCTCGTCGAAAAGGTCTGGGGTGCCGACCTGAGGGCGGAGGGTGTCGTCGTCGAATACCTGGAGGGGGTCGATCACCTGCCCGCCGTGCTCGCCGCGGAACCGCCCACGGCGCAGCGGCGGATCGGGGTGCTTGTCGATCATCTCGTTCCCGGCTCGAAGGAGTCGCGCATCGCCGAGAGCGTCGCCGGGCCCGACGTGCTGGTGGTCGGGCATCCGTACGTCGACATCTGGCAGGCCGTGAAGCCGGCGCGGCTCGGCCTCGACGCGTGGCCGCAGATCCCACGGAGCATCGAATGGAAACACGGCGTCTGCGCGCACCTCGGCTGGCCGCACGAGGGTCAGTCCGACATCGCGCGTGCCTGGCAGCGGATCCTGTCGTCGGTCCGCTCCTACACCGATCTCGAGCCGGCGTTGCTGGCGCGGGTCGAGCAGCTGATCGACTTCACCAGCGGCCCGGCAAACTAAGCTTGCTGCGACGCACAGCGATAGGAGCCACCCGTGATCAGTGACGTTCTCGCCGAGGCGACAGAGAAGATGCAGAAGGCCGTCGACGTCTGCAAAGACGACTTCGCGACCGTGCGCACGGGCCGTGCCAATCCGGCGCTGTTCGAGAAGATCCAGGTCGAGTACTACGGCACGCCGACGCCGCTGCAGCAGCTGGCGAGCCTGCAGAACCCCGAGGCGCGCACGCTGATCATCACGCCCTACGACAAGACGGCGCTGAAAGAGATCGAGCGCGCGATCGTCGCCTTCCCGAACCTCGGTGCCAGTCCCACGAACGACGGCAACATCATCCGGGTGACGATGCCCGAGCTGACCGAGGACCGGCGCAAAGAGTACGTCAAGATCGTGCGTGCCAAGGGCGAGGAGGCCAAGGTCGTCATCCGCAACCTGCGCCGCAAGGCGAAAGACGATCTCGACGCCACCAAAGAGGTCGGCGAAGACGAGATCGCGCGGGGTGAGAAAGAGCTCGACGCCATCACCAAGAACCACGTCGATGCCATCGACGATGCCCTGAAGCGCAAAGAAGCCGAACTCCTCGAGGTCTGATGCCGACCCCCGACGACCCGGCCGCGCCCGAGGTCCCGCAGCCGGGGCCCCCGCACCCCGAACACAGGCGCCCGCACGCGCCCACCCGTGCCGAGCTCGAGGCACGGGCGCAGGCGACCCGCGCCGACCTCGAGGCTCGCGCCGGCGCCGCGAAGGCGCAGTTCGACGCGACGAACGAGAAGATCCAGGCTCGCACGGGCCGCAACCTGATCGCGGCGATCGGCATCGGCCTGGGTCTGGGCGCGCTGCTGCTGGCCAGCCTGTTCGTCTGGAAGCCGCTGTTCATCGTGTTCGGCGGGCTCCTCGTCGGGTTCGCCACGTTCGAGCTCGCGAGTGCGCTGCGATTCGCCGGCCGCAACCTGCCCCGCGCAGCATCCACGGTCGTCGGCCTCGGCATGCTGCCTTTCGCGTTCTTCTGGGGCGTCGAGGGACTCTGGCTCTCTCTCATCGCCGCCGTCGTCCTGATCACGCTGTACCGCCTGGTCGAACTGGTGCGCCCCAGCCACCGCACCGGCACCCGTGAGGTGCTTCTGGATGTCGGGGCCGGCGCATTCGTGCAGGTGTACGTCGCGTTCTCGGCCGGCTTCTATCTCGCCCTCACCGGCTCGGCGCGAGGCGAGTGGTGGACGCTCGCCGGACTCATCATCGTGGTATTCACGGATGTGGGCGCCTACGCGTCGGGGCTGCGCTTCGGCAAGCACAAGCTCGCGCCCACGATCAGCCCCGGTAAGACCTGGGAGGGCTTCGCCGGTTCCCTCGTCGTCGCGATCGTGTTCGGGGCCGTTCTCGGTCCGCTCATGCTGCAGCAGCCGTGGTGGGTCGGCGCGATCATGGGCCTGCTTCTCGCGCTGGTGGGCACCGCCGGCGATCTCACCGAATCACTGATCAAACGAGACCTCGGCATCAAGGACATCTCGACCTGGTTGCCCGGCCACGGCGGATTCCTCGACCGGCTCGACTCGATCCTGCCGAGCGCCGCCGTGGCGTATGCGATCTACCTGATATTTACCTAGGTACCATTGCTGACGTGAGCACGACCTTTCCGCGAGCGCGCAAGCTCGGCTACGACATCGATCAGGTCGAGGACTTCCTCGAAGATGCCCGCCGCGCCTATCACGCGCAGCCGGGCGAGCAGACGCTGGTCACATCCGAGTCGATCCGTCAGCAGGCCTTCACGATGAAGAAGCACGGCTACGCGCCGAGCCACGTCGATGCGGCTCTCGAACGTCTCGAAGACGCCTTCGCGACCAAGGAGCGCGAGCGCGCGTTCCGCGAGCAGGGCGATCAGGCCTGGTACGCGAGCGCCCGCGAGAACGCGCAGGTGCTGCTGGATCGGATGGTTCGCCCGCGCGGTCGCCGCTTCCGGCGTGTGGGGTTCTTCACCCTCGGCTACGCCGTCCGCGAGGTGGACCAGCTCGCCGACCGCATCTCCGCCTATTTCCAGGCCGGCCGCCCGCTCAGCATCGAAGATCTGCGCAAGACGGCTTTCCCGGCCCAGCGCGGCGGCTACAACGAGGCCCAGGTCGATGTCGTGATCGACAGCGTGATCGACGTCATGCTGGCGGTTCGCTAGCACCACCCACTCTGGGTTCTGGGGATTGCCAGTCGCCCCGGCTACACTTCTGCAACTGTGAGCGGGTACCGGCGTCGGGGGACGCAGACGACAGCGCGCACGCAGATCGCCGTTCCAGAACGGCATGTGCGGGCGCAATGGTCGCTGCCCCTGTTCGCATCGCTCGTCTCGATGGCGTTCGTGTTCGTGACGGCGATGCCGGGCACCTCGACTGCGCAGGCCGACGTGCGTCCCGTGGTGCATGACGGGCCGGATGCCGCACAGAGCGTGGTCGTCGCGGGCGAACAGCAGCACTCTGCCGGGCGTGACGCCAGCTACACCGTCATCGATCCGCCGAAGGCCACGGCCCCGGCGACGGGCGTGCCCGACCCGGGCACCGCGCAGGCGATCGCCTACGACATGGTGCTGGCCAAGGGGTGGGATGTGAGCGAGTACAACTGCCTCGTCGCCCTCTGGAACCGTGAGTCGCACTGGAACGTGTACGCCCACAACACCTCCAGTGGGGCCTACGGCATCCCGCAGGCGCTTCCGGGCGACAAGATGGCCTCCGTCGGGGCCGACTGGGCGACCAACCCGAAGACGCAGATCATCTGGGGGCTCGGCTACATCGAACAGCGCTACTCGACCCCGTGCGGTGCGTGGGCGCACTCGGAGCGCATCGGCTGGTACTAGAGCTCTCGATACGCCCGCTCCTCGGGCCCTCGATCGCCGATCGGTAACCTGGAGCATGGACTACGCCCTCGTCGCCGTTCTGGGGATCGTCGTCGTGGTCGTGACCGCAGCGTTCTCGCGGCGCCTCGGGGTCGCCGCGCCGCTGCTGCTGGTACTGGTGGGAATCGGCTACAGCTTCATCCCCGGCGTGCCGCAGATCGTGGTCGAGCCCGAGATCATCCTGATGGGTGTGCTGCCGCCGCTGCTGTACGCCGCGGCGATCAATGTGCCGGTCGTCGACTTCCGACGCAACTTCGCCAGCATCTCGGCACTCTCCGTCCTGCTCGTCGTAGTGAGCGCATTCGCGACCGGTTTCGTGCTGTTCATCCTGCTCGACAAGCTCGACCTCGGCGCCGCGATCGCGCTGGGCGCGGTCATCAGCCCGACCGATGTCGTCGCGGCGACGTCGATCGCGAAGCGGCTGGGGCTGCCGCCACGCCTGGTGTCGATCCTCGAGGGGGAGGGTCTGGTCAACGATGCGACGGCGTTGGTCATGCTGCGCACGGCGATCGCGGCGACCGCGCTTGCCGCGTCGGGCGACCTGAACGGCTGGAAGGTCGCCGGGGACTTCGGTTACGCCGTCGTCGTCGCTCTGGCGATCGGGCTCGCGGTCGGCGTGGTCTCGGTATTCGTGCGCCGCAAACTGAATGAGCCGATTCTCGACACGGCGATCTCGTTCGCCGTTCCTTTCCTTGCCTATCTGCCAGCGGAGGAGCTGAAGGCATCCGGCGTCATCGCGGTGGTGGCCGCCGGGTTGTACAGCGGACATCGCAGCGCCCATTTCACGCCGCAGTCGCGCATCTCGGAGCGGTTCAACTGGCGCACCCTGCAGTTCGTGCTCGAGAACGGCGTCTTCCTGCTGATGGGCGCGCAGCTCGCCGGGATCGTCGCGGACGTCCACGTCGACCAGTTGTCGGCGGATAAGGCGGTCTATCTGGGGCTGCTGGTCACCGCCATCCTGATCGCCCTGCGATTCGTCTTCGTCTGGCCGCTGCTCGGAGCGGTCCGCCGTAGCGAGCGCCGCGCGATCTCGCAGGGGCCGCGGATCAGCGCGTTCGTCGAACGGATCCAGCGGGCGCGGGGCGGCTCGGAACGGTTCGAACGCCGCCGCGCGCGTTTCGAGCGTGCCAGCGACCGGCGGCTCAACGACATCCAGATCTTGCAGGACGAGGGGCTCAACGCACGCGGCACGATCGTGATCGGGTGGGCGGGGATGCGCGGGGTGGTCACTCTCGCGGCCGCCCAGTCGCTCCCCACGACGACGCCCTACTACGAGCAGCTGGTGCTGATCGCGTTCACGGTCGCGATCGCGACCCTGTTGTTGCAGGGGGCCACGCTGCCTCTCGTCATCCGGCTGACCCGCATCCGCGGCTCGGATCGCACCGCGGACCGGCGCGAACTGGCGGAACTGCTCGACGACATGGCCGCGGCGGGCATCGAGGCGCTCGAGAATCCCGACTTCGAGTTGCCCCGCGGTCAGAAGGTCGACTGGTCGGTCCTCGAGCGGGTCCGGCAGGACACGCTGATCGCATCCCAGGCCGCCTGGGAACGGGCGGAGCACGCCGAGGCCGAAGACGGCATCCTGGAGTCGCCGCACCAGCAGTACCGTGATCTGCGCCGCGAGGTGCTGCAGGCGGAACGGGCCGTGCTGCTCGAGGCGTATTCCCGCGGCAGCTACCCGTCGCGCATCCTGACCCGGGCGCAGTCCCTGCTGGATCTGGAGGAGGCGCGGCTGGAGCAGATGGACACCGGCGGGCGCGAGTGACGGCCACGTATCCTGGTCTCATGCCTCGCTCGAATCGCCCGCGCCGCCGCGCGCCCGGCGAGGAGGTGGAGCCGATCGACCTGGAACGCGCGCTGATGGGAACCAAGCGCATCGAGGCAAAGCGCGACGGCGCCTGGAACGTGCAGCCGCAGGGCGCCGGCTCGGCGACGAAGGTCTACACGTGCCCCGGCTGCGGCAGCGAGATCGCGCCCGGCGTGGCGCACCTGGTCGCCTGGCGCGCGGACGGCCTCATGGGGGAGGCCGACGATCTCGCCGGCCGGCGCCACTGGCACAGTCACTGCTGGAAGATCCGCACATGAGCTCGGTCGCTCCCGGCACCGAGATCGCCGGATCGGTGGAGCTGCCCGCCCGGCGGGAGGACATCGAGCTGCGCACCTCGGACGGCCTGACCCTTGTCGGCGAGCTCGCGAGCCCGCTGGAGCGCGCTCCCGTGGCCACGCTCGTCTGCCTTCACCCGCTGCCGACGCACGGCGGATTCATGGACTCGCACATTCTGCGGAAGGCGGCCGCCCGGCTGCCGGCTCTCGCCGGACTTGACGTTCTGCGGTTCAACACCCGGGGCACGAGTTCGCCGCGTGGCACCTCGCAGGGTGCCTTCGGTGGCGGAGCGGACGAGCGGCTCGACGTCGCGGCCGCGATGGACTTCGTCGCCGCGCGGGGGCTGCCCCTGCCGTGGCTGGTCGGCTGGTCGTTCGGCACCGAGCTGGTGCTGAAGTACGGGCTGCAGCATCCGATCGCGGGCGCGATCCTGCTGTCGCCGCCCCTGCATCGCACGACAGACGCCGAGGTGGCGGCGTGGGCCGGAGCGGGCGTCCCGCTCGTTGCCCTGATCCCCGAGTTCGACGACTACCTGAAACCGGCCGAGGCGGCGAAGCGGTTCGCATCCGTTCCGAGCGCCGAGCTGGTCGCGGTCGAAGGAGGCAAGCATCTGTGGGTGGGCGAGAAGCAGACCCGCCGGGTGCTGAACGAGATCGTCGCCCGCGTGAACCCGGCCGCCGCCCCGCTGCCGACCGTCTGGGAGGACCCCACCCCATGAAGTCCGTGACCCCGCAGGAGTTCGCAGCGCTGGAGGGTGCCGCCCTGATCGACGTGCGCGAGCCGGATGAGGTACGCGCGGTGCGTACCGAGCAGGGGCAGCCCATGCCGATGAGCACGCTGCAGGATCACCTGGACGAACTGCCGGAAGGTCCCATCTACGTGCTCTGCCACTCGGGCGGGCGAAGCGCACGGGTGACCGCGTTCCTCGAACAGCAGGGGTACGACGTCACCAACGTGACCGGCGGCATCCAGGAATGGGAGGCCGCGGGCCTGCCGGTGGTGCGCGGCTAGAGCTCGTTCTGGCGGGGCACGATGACCTGCTTGATGATCAGCAGGATCGCCGCGGCGACCGGGATGGCGATCAGGGCGCCCAGGATGCCGAGCAGTGTTCCGCCGGCGAGGGCTGCGACCACGACGACGACGCCGGGCACCTTGACCGCGCGCTTCATGATCGTGGGGCTGAGAACGTAGGCCTCGAGCTGCATGTAGATCAGGTAGTAGATGCCGACGACGAGCACGGCCGGCCACGGCTCGAACAACCAGATGCTCAGCGTGATGAGCACGGCGCCCGAGATCGTCCCGACCAGGGGGATGAGCGAGAACAGGAACGCCAGGAACGCGAAGAGGGCGCTGTACTCGATCGGATTGCCCAGGATGAGACCGAGCAGGGTCATGAAGAGCAGGGTCAGGATGCCGTTCGCCAGACCCAGCGCCACCTGCCCGCGCACGTACTTGCCGACGGAGTCGGAGATCTGCTCCGACAGGTCGATGAACTTCTCGCGCTTGGTCGCCGGGATCAGCTGGTACAACCCGCGCTTGATGCTCGAGAGCGACGCGACGAAGTACAGGGTCAGGATGAGCACGATGACCGCGGCGAAGGCCCCTCCCGCGATGGTGAACACCGTCTTGACGACTCCGGCGGTGATGGTCTCGAAGTTCTTGTTGAACCAGTCGACGACAGCCTGCTTGGCGTCGTCGTAGGTTCCGAGCCAGTAGAGGGTCTCGTCCCACCAGCCCTTGACCGCCTTGTCGTTGGTGAGGGTGTTGACGATGTCGGGCGCCTGCTGGATCAGGTTGCCGATCTGGTCGGCGATGACCGGGATGATGGCGAGCACGAGGCCGGCGAAGACCGCCAGGATGCCGACCAGCACGATCAGGATCGCGAGCCACCGCGGCAGGCTGCGGCGTTCGAGCCAGGACACTGCCGGGTCGATGCCCAGCGCGAGGAACAGCGCAGCCCCGACGTAGGTGAGGATCGGCCCGAGCACCGTGATGCCCCCGCCGATCGCGACGGCGACGAGCACACCCAGGCCACCGAAGAGGCCGAGCCGGAAAGCGTTCTGGATCTTCACCGCGGGAGAGCCTTTCGTAGCTGGTAGCGAAAGGCTACTGGACCGCGGCTAGTTGACGTGCTCCCGCTCGAGGGTGTCCTGATCGAGCTCGCTCGCGTCGGCCGGGGCCTCTGCGGGAGCGTCAGATGGGGCGTCGGACTCGGCGTCGGACCGGGGTGCCTCGGCTTCCTCGGGCGCGCTCGTCGGGAAGCCGTGATCGGACGCGACCCGCTCCGCCTGGGCGAGCACGCCGCGCAGGCTCTCGACGTAGCTCGCGACCGACTCCCGCTCGCCCCGGATCTGCTGCAAGCGGTTCTCGGCGTCGCCGAGAAGGGCCGCTGCGCGCTGTTCGGCCTCGGCGACGAGCGCCTTGGCACGGGCCTCCGCATTGCTGAGCACCTCTTTCGAGGTGGCCTTCGCTTCGGAGAGCAGCGCCTTCGCCTCGGCTTTCGCGTTGGTGCCGATCGAGTCTGCCTCTGCGCGCTTGTCGGCGGCGCGCTGGGTGGCGGTCTCGAGCTGCGCGTGGGCTTCGTCGAGGAACTTCTGCGTCGTGGCGGAGGCTTCGGCGTGCTGGGCCGCGTATTCCTTCTCGGCTTCGTCGCGACGGGCGCTGAGCTCGAGTTCGAGGTCGGTCTTGGCCTGCTCGGCGGTGGTGGCCAGACGGGCGGCCAGCTCGGAGGTGTCGCGCTCGATGCGGGCGCGGGTGGTCTCCAGCTCTTCCGCGATCTGCGCCTTCTTGCGTGCGACCTCGCGGTCGATGTCTTTGCGCTTCTTGTCGATGTCGGAACCGAGGGTCGCGCGGGCCTGCGCGACCTCGTTGTCGACGTCAGAGCGGCGGTGGGCGAGTTCGGCTTCGAGGGTCTCGCGCGCTCCGGTCTGCTCGGCCTCCCACGATTCCCGTGCTCCGGCGAGTTCCGCCTCCCACGATTCCCGTGCTCCGGTCAGTTCGGCCTCGAGCGCGGCGCGGCGGCTGGTCAGCTCGGCTTCGAGTTCCGCGCGGGCGCGGGAGGTCTCGGCCTCGAGCTCGGCACGAGCCCGGCCGGTGGCGGCCTGGAGCTCGGCGTTGGCGGTGCGGGTCGCCGCTTCGAGCTCGGCGCGGGCCCGCTCGGTGTCGGCGTCGAGCGCGGCGTTCGCTGCGGCGGTGTCGTTCTCGAGCGCGACGCGAGCGTCGGTGGTCTCGCGTGCCAGGTCGGTGCGGCCCTGCTCGAGGTCGTGCTGCAGCTCGGCCCGCAGGCGTGTGGCTTCCGCCTCGAACTCTGCGCGCTGCGCGGCGGTGTCGCGGGAGAGCGCGGCGGCCTCTTCGCGGGCGGCGGCGAGCTCCTGCTGCGCGGCGGAACGGGCCTCCGCGACCTCGCGTTCGGCCTCGGCGCGCACGGCGCCGGCGTCTCGCTGTGCCGCGGAACGGGTCTCGGCCGCCTCCGCCTGGATCGCGGCGCGGATGGCGGCTGCTTCGCGGGTGGCGTCCGCGACAGTGGTCTCGGCTTCTTCGCGGGCCCGGGCGATCGTCTCGGCGGCCTGCTCGTTCGCATCGGCGACCACGGCATCCACCTGGGCCTGGGCCTCGCCGGTCAGCTGGGCGGCGTACGCCTCGACGTCGGCGCGCTGCTGGGCGATCTCGGCCTGGACGCTGGCGCGCAGCTTCTCGGCATCGATGTCCGCCTGGCTGATGAGGCGCAGCGACTGCTCCTCGGCCACGCGGAGGGTGTTCTCGAGCTTGGTGCCCAGCCCGGAGTAGGTGGGGGAGCCGACCTCGTCGAGCTCTGCCTGCAGATCTTCGGCGACCGCCTGCAGCCGCTTCACCTCTTTGGCGTGGTCGGCCTTCTCGGCATTGATCGCGGCGAGGTCGTTGCGCAGGGCCGAGACGACCTTGTCGACTTCGTCTTTCTTGTATCCGCGCAGTTCTGTACTGAACGCGTCTTCTGCCGCCACCGGTTGGCTCCTCAAGACTGAAAGCGATTGGTTTCTCGGGTAGGGAACCTTGAGAGTCTAACCGCGTCCCCCAGCGGGCGACCCCGCGGATCTGGCCCCGCGAATCCAGCCCACTCCCACCCGCCTCCCAGCCTCAGGGCAGGAGGTCCGGTAACCTGGAACGTCTTTGCCGGAGGAGAGCTTTTTGCGGTTCGTGATTGCGATCGTGCTGTTCGTCGTCGCCTTTGTCACCATCGGCTACGGCATCGCTCAGCGCACCATCCTCGCGGGTGCCGACGAGTTCACGACCCACGTGTCGACGGGGGCCGCGCCGATCACCGTCGTCGACGGTGCCGCGCTCAACGCCCTTCCGGGTACCCAGGCCGTCAAGATCGACGGCAAGGGCGACATCTTCCTGGCCTACGGCCGCACCACCGATGTGCTGGCCTGGGTCGACGGTCTCTCGTACAACCACGTGACGTTCGATCCGAATGCGCTGCAGCTCGTGCCCAAGACGGTGGCGGCCGGCGACTCGTCGGGCGGCGGCGAGACCGCGACTCCGGCTCCCACTCCGGTCACGGCGACTCCCACGCCCGGAGCCACGGATGAGGCCGCCGGTCCGCAGGTCGTGCCGTTCACCGGCGACGTGCCCGACCCGCACTCCTCGGACCTGTGGGTGCAGGAATTCGACGGCACCGACGAGCTGATCCGCAAGATCAACGCCCCGCAGGACATCTCCCTCATCATCCTGTCCAACGGCGTCGACCCGGCCCCGAGCGATCTCACCATCACCTGGCCGCTGGACAACTCCGCGCCGCTGTCGGGGCCGCTGATCATCGCCGGGATCGTCTCGATGCTCGCCGGTCTCGCCGCCTTCCTGTGGGCGCTCGTGCACGCGCGTCGCCGGCGCGGTCCGCGCCGCAAGCAGCCGCGACTGCCGAAGGCGCCCCAGCCGAAGCGCTTGAAGCGCGCACCCCAGCGCAAGGCCCTGCCGGCCGGGAGGATGGATGCGCGGCGCACGCAGCTCGCCGCATCCGGCCTGCTGGTCGCCACTCTCGCGCTCACCGGCTGCACGGCGGGCGGCGGCGTCCTCGGCTCCGGTCTGGACCCTGCCCCCACGTCGTCGCCGACCGACGTGGCCGAGGCCAACAACCTGAAGCCCCCGGCCGTCACGACCCAGCAGTTCACGCGCATCATCGGCAAGGTCGCGGCGACGCTCGACGAGGCCGATGCGGCGAAAGACGCGAAGCTGGCCGCCACCCGGCTGGACGGCCCCGCGCTGCTGTCGCGCGTCGCCAACTACAAGGTGACGGCCAAGGACTCCTCCCTCGCGACGATTCCCGCGTTCCCCGGCGGCGATGTCGCGCTTCTGCTGCCGCAGCAGAACGACAGCTGGCCGCGCTCGGTGTTCGCCGTGGTCAACTCCGTCGATTCGGCCGCCGCCCCCATGGGGATGATGCTCGTGCAGCAGTCGGCGCGCGACAACTACAAGGTGCGCTACCTGGTCACCCTCGAGCCGGGGCTGACGGTGCCGCCGATGGCGCCCGCCGAGATCGGTTCGGGGGCCCTGCTGCCCGACAACGGGTTCGGCATCCTGCAGCCGGATCAGCTGGCAGACGCGTACGGCCAGATCCTCATCCAGGGAGACAAGGCGCCCCAGATCGCCCTTTTCGACGCCGAGAGCGACACGTTGCGCACCGACATCGGCTACGACGCCAAGCAGAAGTCGAAGAAGGATGTCGAGGCCAAGGGGTCGGCCAAGATCGTCTTCACCAACGGTCCCAGCCCCTTCGCGCCGATCTCGTTCCCGACCAACGACTCGGGTCAGGTGGTCGCGGTGTCACTCGACGACGTCGAGACGGTCACGCCGGTCGAAGCCGGTGCGGCTATCAACGCTCCCGCCCTGGTCAAGGCGATGTCGGGCGTCGCCCGCAGCGCCAAGGGCTACATCTCGACCTACGGCGTGCAGCTGCTGTTCTACGTGCCGTCGGTCAGTGACGACCCGGCCGCCAAGATCCAGCTGCTCGGCTTCACGTCGGGACTGATCAGCGCCAAGGAAGCCAAGTAATGGCGCAGCCGTCCGTACCTCCCGGTCCGAGCCTGCGGGGCGCCGTCGACCTGTCGGCGCTCGTGCGTCGCGCCAATGCGCCGCAGGGTCAGGATGCCGCGGCCGGGACCGCGGTCCCCGGGACGCCGACGGCGACAAGCCTCGTGTTCGCCGCCACCGATGCCACATTCGAGAGCGTCCTCGAGCTGTCGAACCGCGTGCCGGTCATCGTCGAGTTCTACGCCCCCGGCCTGGAGCCCGCGATGGGCGCGGTGGTGGAGAGCTACGCCGGCCGCCTCGTCCTCGCGACGGTCGACGGGCAGGCGAACCCGCAGCTCGCGCAGGCGTTCCAGGTGCGCGAGGTGCCCGCGGTCGCCGCCATCATCGCCGGGCGTCCGGTCAATCTCTTCCTCGGCATCCCCGCCGACGCCGAGGTGCGCCAGGTGCTCGACGAGCTGCTGGCACTCGCCGCCCAGAACGGTGTCACCGCAACCCTGGAGGTCGCGCCCGCGGCCGACGGCGAAGCGGCTCCGACGCCGCCCGAGCCTGCCGAGGAGCCGCTGCCTCTGCACCACCAGGAGGCGTACGACGCCATCGCGGCCGGGGACTTCGCCACCGCCATCGCGGAGTACAGGAAGGCGATCGCCGAGAATCCGCGAGACGCGCTCGCCGTGGCGGGGCTCGCACAGGTGTCGCTGCTGCAGCGCCTGGACGGCGTGACCGCCGCCGATGTGCGTGCTGCGGCGGCATCCGCCCCCGCCGATGCGGCCGCGCAGCTCGCCGTCGCCGATCTCGACGTCAGCGGCGGTCACCTGGAGGACGCGTTCGGGAGACTGCTCGAGCTGTTCACCTCGCTCGATGCCGACGGCAGGAATGCGGTGCGGACCCGGCTGCTGGAGTACTTCGAGATCGCCGGAGCGGAAGACCCTCGGGTGCTCGACGCGCGACGTCGGCTGACCGCGCTGCTGTACTGAGCCGCACGCCACGCATCACAAGGGGGGCGGATCCGCGTGGATCCGCCCCCTTTGTCGTCTCGTCGACGTACCGGCTAGATGCCTGCCTTGCCGGCCGGAGCCTTCTTCGCCTGCGGGGCGGGGAAGAACGTGCCGGCATTGAGCGCCTTCTGCAGCGCCTTCACCGAGTTCGGGCCGAAGACGCCGTCGGCGGGAACCTTGAGGTACTTCTGGAGGGCCTTGTTGCTGTTGGTGCCGAACAGGCCGTCGGCGGTGACGCCGAGCTTCTTCTGCAGCGCCTTGGCGTCCGTGTTGTTGATCCACGCGCCGCCGACCTTGGTGCCGAGCACCTTCTGGATCGCCGCGGTCGTCGCTGCGCCCCAGGCGCCGTCCACCTTGAGCTTCGGGAGGGCGGCCTCGCGAGCGGCATCTTCGGCCTTCTTCGCGTCGAGGGCGCTCTTCGCCTTCTTGGCGGCGTCCGCGGCTTCGCGCTTGTTCTTCAGGGCGGCGGTCTCAGCCGCGGTCGGCTGGGCCGCCTCCTTCGGCTTCTCCTTGTCCTTCTTCTTTCCGAACAGGTCCCCGAAGAGCCCCCTTGATTCAGCCACGATGGCTCCTTTCAACGTTGCTCAAACGCTAGCAGCGTTCAGGTTGCGTCCGGGGGGCTCGCGGCTAGCGCCCAGGTGAACCCTTGAGCCAGAGAGCGGCCAGCGGCGGAATCGTGAGCTCCGCCGAGGCCGGCCGGCCCTGCCACTCGTCATCGGTCGCGTGCACGGCTCCGAAGTTGCCGACGCCCGAGCCTCCGTACTCCTCGGCATCCGAGTTCACGATCTCCGACCAGGTTCCGGCATAGGGAAGCCCGATCCGGTAGGGACCCACCGGGTTGCCCCCGAAGTTGACCAGGCACGCGATCGCCTCGCCGTCCGTCGACCAGCGCAGGAAGGCGACGATGTTGTTCTCCGCATCGGAGGTCAGCATCTCGAACCCGCGCTCGCTGTTGTCCTGCTGCCAGAGCGCCGGCTGCTCGCGATAGACCCGATTCAACTGCCGTACCAGGCGCTGCAGGCCCTGGTGGGCGGGCTGGTCGAGGATCCACCAGTCCAGCCCGCGCTGCTCGCTCCACTCGGAGGGCTGCCCGAACTCCGAGCCCATGAACAGCAGCTGCTTGCCGGGGTGCGCCCACATGTACGCCAGGAACACCCGCACGTTGGCGAGCTTCTGCCACTGATCGCCGGGCATCTTCGCCAGCAGGGAACCCTTGCCGTGTACGACCTCGTCGTGGCTGATCGGCAGCAGGAACTTCTCGCTGAACGCGTACACGAAGCTGAACGTGATGTCGTTGTGGTGGTGCGAGCGCCACATCGGGTTCTCGTGGATGTACTGCAGCGAGTCGTGCATCCAGCCCATGTTCCATTTCAGGCCGAACCCGAGGCCGCCCGCCGACGACGGCTCGGTGACTCCCGGATACGAGGTCGACTCCTCGGCGATCATCACGATGCCGGGATTGCGCTTGTACGCCGTCGCATTGGTCTCCTGCAGGAACGTGATCGCCTGCAGGTTCTCGCGTCCGCCGTGGATGTTCGGGACCCACTCGCCCTCTTTCCGCGAGTAGTCGAGGTAGAGCATCGACGCCACCGCGTCCACGCGCAGCCCGTCGATGTGGAACTCCTCGAGCCAGTACAGCGCGTTCGCGACCAGGAAGTTGCGCACCTGCGAGTCGCCGAAGTTGAAGATCAGCGTTCCCCAGTCCATCTGCTCGCCGAGGCGCGGATCGGAGTGCTCGTACAGCGGCTGCCCGTCGAACCGGGCGAGGGCCCACTCGTCTTTGGGGAAGTGGCCGGGAACCCAGTCCATGATCACGCCGATGCCGGCGCGGTGCAGCCGGTCGATGAGGTACTTCAGATCGTCGGGGTGCCCGAATCGGCTGGTCGGGGCGTAGTAGCCGGTGACCTGATAGCCCCAGCTCGGTCCGTACGGATGCTCGGCGAGGGGCAGGAACTCCACGTGCGTGAACCCGAGCTCGTGCACGTATTCGATGAGCTGGTCGGCGAGATCGCGGTACCCGAGCCCCGGCCGCCATGACCCGACGTGCAGCTCGTAGACGCTCATCGCGGTGTTGTGCGGATCGGTGGCGGCTCGCTGCTGCATCCAGTCGCCGTCCCCCCACTCGAACAGGGTCTGGCCGACGACCGACGCGGTCTCCGGAGGCGTCTGCGTGTACCGCGCCATCGGATCTGCTCGCTGCACCCATTCGCCCGCCGCGGTGAGCAGCTGGAACTTGTAGGTCGTCCCCGGATGAAGCCCGGGTACGAAGAGCTCCCAGACGCCGCTGTCGTCGAGCCGCCGCATCGCATGCCGCGTGCCGTCCCACGAGTTGAAGTCGCCGATCACCCGGGCCGCCTGTGCGTGCGGTGCCCACACCGAGAAGCTCGTTCCGGCGACGCCCTCATGCGGGCGGTAGTGCGCGCCGAGAACCTGCCAGATCTGCTCGTGCCGGCCCTCGCCCCACAGGTAGAGGTCGATCTCTCCCACGCTCGGCACGAAACGGTACGGGTCGCCGGAGACGTGGGGCGGAGCCTCGTGGTACGTGGCCTCGAGCTCATACGCCTGGCCGGGACCGGGCGCGACCCCCTGCCAGAGGCCGCGATCCACGTGCTGGAGTTCGACTCGCGTGCCGTCGGCACGCAAGGCGACGACGGACTTCGCCAGCGGGCGGACGGCACGGATCAGCCAGTCATCGCCATGCGGGTGCTGGCCGAGGGCATCGTGGGGGCGGGGGTGACGGCCCTCGACGAGAGCCGCCACATGGTCGGGGTGCAGGATGCCGGGGTCGGCCTTCGCGGGCGCGAGCGTCGCTGCCGCGGGCGGCTTCTTCGCGGAAGCCTTCGCGGGTGTCTTCTTCGGAACGGGTCGCTTGTCTTCGGCCATCAGGGCGCCTTCCGGTAGTCGACCGCCAGCACGTGCACCGGCTCGGTGAACGCATCGAGCCGTACATAGTTCGAGTCGGTCCAGATCCATTTCGCGTCGGTGATCAGCTCGCGCACGCCGAAGCTGCTGCCCGGCTCGAGGCCGAGCATCGTCAGGTCGAGATGAACCGTCGTCTCGCGCGTGGAGTGCGGGTCGACGTTGGCGACGACGATGAGGCCGTCGGGGCGCCCCGACTCGGTGAACTCGCCCGGCAGGTACTTGGTGAACACGAGGATCGAGTCGTCCTCGCTCCAGTGGATGCGCAGGTTGCGCAGCTGCCCCAGCGCCGGATGCGCGCGGCGGATCCCGTTCAGTGCGGTGAGGTAGGGCGCCAGCGATGTTCCTGCGGCCTCGGACTTCGCCCAGTCGCGCTGCTTGTACTCGTACTTCTCATTGTCGATGTTCTCTTCGCTGCCCGGCCGCGCCACATGCTCGAACAGCTCGTACCCGGCGTAGACGCCCCACAGGGGGGACGCCGTCGCGGCCAGGGCCGCCCGCACCTTGTACGCGGGGACCCCTCCGAACTGCAGGTACTCGGTGAGGATGTCGGGCGTGTTCACGAAGAGATTGGGATGGAAGTAGTCCGCAGACTCGCCGGCGATCTCGGCGAAGAACTCCTCGAGCTCGGTCTTGGTGTTGCGCCAGGTGTAGTACGAGTACGACTGCTGGAACCCGGCGCCCGCGAGCGAGTGCATCATCGCCGGCCGGGTGAACGCCTCCGCCAGGAACACCACCTCCGGGTGCCGGCCGTTGACCTCTCCCAGCAGCCACTCCCAGAAATCAAGGGGCTTGGTGTGCGGGTTGTCGACGCGGAAGATCTTGACCCCGCGCGAGATCCACAACTCCAGAAGACGCAGCACCTCGGCGCGGATCCCCTCCGGATCGCGGTCGAAGTTGATCGGGTAGATGTCCTGGTACTTCTTCGGAGGGTTCTCCGCATAGGCGATCGAGCCATCCGGCCGCTGCGTGAACCATTCCGGATGCTCGGTCACCCACGGATGATCGGGCGCGCACTGCAGAGCGAAGTCCAGAGCCACCTCGAGGCCCGCCGTCTCCGCCTCCTTCACGAAGAACGCGAAGTCCGCCACCGTCCCGAGGTCGGGGTGCACGGCGTCGTGACCACCCTCGGCCGAGCCGATCGCCCACGGACTGCCGGGATCGGCGGGGCCCGACGTCGTCGAGTTGTTGGGTCCCTTGCGGAACTCGCGGCCGATCGGGTGGATCGGCGGCAGGTAGATCACGTCGAAGCCCATCGCCGCCACGGCGGGCAGCCGTTTCGCGGAAGTGCGGAACGTGCCCGATTTCCAGGTGCCGTCGCGTCCCTTCTTCGCGCCCTCGGAGCGTGGGAAGAACTCGTACCAGGCGCCTACCGCAGCCGCCGTGCGCTCGACGCGCAGCGGGTGGGTCGCGCTGAACGTCTCGAGCGAGATGAGCGGTGAGTTCGCCAGTGCGGATGCCAGCCGCGGGTCGTGTGCGACCTTCATGCGGGCAGCGGGGGTGAGCTTGGCATCCGCGAGCGCCGCGGCAGCCTGGGAGAAGATGGCGGCCGCGCCGGGATCGCCCGGCGACCGTCTCAGCAACTCGGCGCCCATCGAGAAGACGAGTTCGACATCCTGCGCTGCATCGATCTTGATGTCGGCGGTGTGCAGCCAGGTCGCCCAGTCGTCGGCGGCGGCCCGGATGCGGAAGCTCCAGTCGCCCGTCCGCGTGACCGGGACCTCCGCCTGCCAGCGGTCCGTCCCGGACGCGATGAGACGCATCCGGTGCCCCGACTCGGCCCCGGCCGGGTCGGTGAGCAGAACCTCGGCGAAGAGCTCCCCGTGTCCTTCGCGGAAGATCGTCGCCTCGAACGGGACCACCTCACCCACGTACGACTTCGCGGGCCAGCGGTCCTCGGGCTGCCGGGGCGAGACGTCGCGGATGGGGATGCGCCCGATTCGCGCCTGGTGCGGTGTAGCCACCCTGACGACGCTATCGCCCCGCGCCGCACGCCCACCATGGGGGCGCGGACCTCTGAGCAGGTTCGGAGGCGTGCCCGCACAATGGAGGACAATCGGGGTACAGGGGGTGCGTGTACCCCGAAACGAAAAGGGTTAACCCGCCGGGGCTGCGCGGGATTCAGCAAAAGTCCTGATCAGAGCGGGGTCGGGCGGATTCTGGCCCCCCAAGGGTGGGCACCCGGAGTGGGGCACGACGTCCCCTTTGTCCGCCACATGGGGGACCGTAGTGTCTTGGGCGGGGGAATCACATACCTCACGCGGACAGGCCCCTGGCCGCGACTTAAACCCGAACGCCTCAATCGTCGAAACCGGATTCGGTCACCTGATCCCGGCCGGCTTCGGCAGGCGGGCATCGCGAGATGCCAGGAAAGGAACACCGCATGAACAAGCTCGTCAAGGGAGCCATCGCCGGTGCTGCCGGCATCGTCCTCCTCATGGGAGGCGCCGGCTCGCTCGCCTACTGGAACGACTCGGCGAACGCCGGCCCGTCCGCCGGAAGCAACAGCATCACCGCCGGCACACTCACCATCTCCGCCGTCAACGCGGGTGCCTGGACCAAGGGCTTCTACAACGCTGCGGGCACGGTCGTCACCGCTCCCGCCGCCGTGGCCAGCCTCGCCGCCGTGCGCATCGTTCCCGGCAACCGTCTCGTCTACACGCAGAGCTTCAACGTCGTCGGCACCGGTGACGACCTGTACTTCACGATCACCAGCTCCGCCGGTGCCGTGAGCGCAGCGTCGGCCGGTGCGGCGGATGTCGCTCTCGCCGCCCAGATCAACGCCTCGGCGACCACCGCGTTCTCGATCGCGTCGATCACCGGCGGCACCGTCACCGCGGCGACCACGCCCGGTACCTACAAGGTCAGCTCGAACGCGGGCACGCCGTCGACCATCGCCGTCACCTGGACGGTCGACTTCCCGTTCGGCGCCTCGGCGGTCAACACCGCCAAGACCGGCGCCGTCTCGCTGTCGCAGGGTGCGATCACCCTGACGCAGGTCGCGGCCCCGTAAGCCGCACTCGGGGAGCCGGGCGTCACCCGACGTCCGGCTCCCCGTTCCGGCCACTACCCCGGCCGGCTCTTTCTCTCGCTACCCCGAGTACCCACGGACATTGGACCCTGCCATGACCACGATGCGAAGCGCGCCCCGCCAGGGGCGACACGTGCTGGAGGACGGCTCCCGGCCGTCGTTCCGCCGCATCCGTGTGCGTGTGCGCGTCACACCCGGCCGCATCGCGGCAGGAGCGGCAGCCATCCTGCTCGGCGTCTTCGCCGCCGCGGGCACCGCCGCCGGCAGCTTCGCGTATCTGAACGCGACCGCCACCACCACCGCCGGATCCACCATCACGGCAGGAACGAGCGCGCTCACCCTTCAGCAGGGCGCCGGCGTTCCCGCCTCGGCGATCACCCTGACGAACACCGTCTGGAACCGCATGCTCCCCGGCGACTTCGTCGGCCAGGCCATCACCGTGAACAACACCGGAGACAGCCCTCTCGCGCTTTCGACGCGCCTCTCGAACGCCATCGCCTGGAACGTGCGCGTCGCTGCCGGCGCCTGCCCCGCGACGCTGCTGACCAGCGCGATCCAGACCACGACCTCGACCGCGCTGTCGACGGTCCTCGCGGGGGCATCCACCACGGTCTGCGTGCAGGCCGAGCTGCCGAGCACCGCAGCAAACTCGGTTCAGGGAACGGCCCCGGTCGTCTCCCTCGTCGTGGACGGGGTGCAGGTACCGTGACCGAGCCCGGCCGCAAGCCGTGGCGCGCCGCCCTGATCGCGGCGATCGTCACGTTCTCGGTGATCGCCGGCACGGTCGGCAGCTGGGCCTACTGGTCGGCGACCGGCACCGCCACGCTCGGCGCCGGCGCAGCCACGCTCAGCGCGACGGCGACCGGATGGGCGACCACCACCCTCGGCAATGAGAACGTGTCGGTCACCAGCAGCAACTCGCTCACCTCCACCGGCAGCATCACGATCACGAACACCACCAGCACGACGAGCGCCCAGTCGCAGACCATGACGGCGACGTTCACGCGCGCCTCGGGAAGCGCCGCGCTCGCCGCCGCGACCTCGCTCACCGTCTGGTCGGTCGCATCCACCGCCGCGTGCACGACAGCAGCCACGCCCACGAGCCCGACGACGAACACCTGGTCGGCCGGCGTCACGGTGAGCACGGCACTCGCGCCGGGCGCATCCGTCGTCTACTGCCTGCGCAACACCATCACCGACCGTCAGAACGCGGACGACCCGTCCGGCACGCTGACCTTCAGCCCTCAGGTCTCGGCGCAGCTGAGCATCGGCAACTTCACCGGCGGGTCCACCGTCGCCAGCACGATCTCGACGCAGTTCGTCTACCCGCTGCAGAGCCTCAGCGCCGCGTACTGGTACTACATCGTCCGCGTCGGCACGACCTGGTGCTGGGATGTCAGCGGCGCGGGCACCGCCTCGCCCTCGCTGCTGATCTCCTACGCCTGCAAGAACAACACCGACACCAACCAGGACTTCCGGTTCATGGACGCCGACAGCGACGGCTACGGCGACATCCAGCCCGGGCACACCAACGCGCTGCGCGTGACGGCGGCCGCCTCCGTGACGCCGGGTTCGGCGATCGACATGCGCACCGCCGCGACCACGACCGCCGTGCAGCAGTGGCAGCCGCAGCTCGTCGCGTCGAGCCCGAACACCTACCAGTTCGTGAACAAGTACTCGGGCCTGTGCCTCAGCCTCCCGGCGACCAGCACCGGTGTGGCGACGCAGGTCACCTGCAACGGCGGCGCCGACCAGAAGTTCACCCTGACGCAGCGCAGCGTGGTCCAGCTGCTCACGTTCGCGTGCACCGACGTCGGCGGGACCGGCGCCAACCGCTCGGTCCAGTACAACTGGACCTCGGACTACACGACCGGCACCCTGACCATCCAGGCCAAGCTCTCCAGCAGCGGCACGTGGAGCACCCTGGGCACGTCGGCCGGGACATCCTTCTCGTTCGCATCCCCGGTGGGTGCGCCCTTCACCTCGAGCACCGGCACCTACAACGTGCAGGCGCTCAACTCGAACAACGAGGTCGTCGCCACCGATTCGATCACGGTCTCGAATTCCCTCTTCGGGCTCGGTTACAACTACGCACGGTGCTGATCATGGGCCGCCGTGCGCTGCTGGGAATGCTCGCGCTGGTCGCCGTTCTGGTGGCGGGCGCGATGTTCGCGTCCACCGCTCCCGCGCAGGCAGCGCCCAAGCCGATCGGACTGTCGCTGGACGGGGTGACCTACACCGACAGTCTGCCGGCGTCGTTGTTCGCCGGGGTCCACATCGTGCCGGGGATGTCGACCACGCGAACGTTCTGGGTCGAGAACCGCACGGCGATGCCGGGCAACCTCGCGGTCGCCCTGACGGGTGTCACGGGAGGCGACTCGCACCTCATCGCCGCATTGTCCCTTCGCGCGGTCGCAGGTGCTTCCGCCGGGCCGACCGTCCCGTTCACCGCCGCGACGCCGTGCCACTCGCTGGTGTCGGGCGTGTTCCTCGCCCCGGGCGGCGTTCTCCAGGTCGATGTGAAGCTCGCGATGTCGAACTGGCCGGCTCACCACATGTCGCAGGGCTCGGCCGGCAGCTTCCAGATCCCGGTCATGCTGACCAGCACCGACGTCGCAGCGCCCGACGGATGCTCGGTGACCACTCCCGTCACCCCGCCTGGCCACACCGGCGGCGGACCAACGGGGACCACCCCGCCCGGCACGATCGGAACGGCGCTCATCTCCGGCGCAGCCGACGGCACCGTGCCTGCCGGCGAAGTCGACAACGGCCCGCTCGCCGGACTGGGGGGCAAGGGCGCCGTCCGCAGCCTCGACATCATCCCGAACACCGGCCGGTTCTGGCAGGAAATCGACGTCGCCGGCTACCTGATCGCGATCGTGCTCGGCGGTATCTTCGCCTGGTGGCGTCGTCGCCGGAACTATGAAGAAGAGGCATACGCATGAGCGAACGCGGCCGTCGTCGGTACGTCAAAGAGCACGGGCTTCTCTACTACATCGGGCTCGGCCTGAGCTTCGGGCTGCTCGCGCTGGTGCTGCTACTGGCCGGCGCCGTCGTCCTCGTCCCCGCCGTGAGCGGGTCGACCCCGTACACGATTCTGACCAGCTCGATGGAACCGAGCATGCCGCCCGGGACGCTGGTCATCGTCAAGCCGATCGATCCCCAGGACATCAGGATCGGCACCGTCGTCACCTATCAGCTGTATTCGGGCGAGAAAGACGTCGTCACGCACCGCGTGCTCGAGATCCAGGGCCCGACCCTGCCGGGCGGCGACCCGAGCTTCATCACCAAGGGCGACGCGAACTCCGAGCCCGACGCGAAGCCGGTCATGAGCATCCAGGTGCGCGGTGCGGTCTGGTACTCGGTGCCGTGGATCGGCTGGGTCAACAATCTCGTCAACGGCGACATGCGTGCCGTCGTGATCCCGATCGTCGCGGGACTGCTGTTCCTCTATGCCGGCTGGTCGATCGTGGGCAACCAGATCGACAGGCGCCGGCGGCGACGTCGTGAGGAGGCGCAGGACGCCGAAGATGCTGTCGCCCGCGCGCGCCAGGCGACGGTGGCTGAAGCGGTCCGGACCACGCCCGACTACGTGCCCGCCGACCTCGGCGCCTCCGTCGATGCGCCGGTCGACTACCGGTTCCCGTCCGGCTCGTAACGCACTCGCAACGTCGACCTCCTAGGGTTGAGCGGGTGAAAGCAATCCGACGATTCACCGTCCGCACCGTCCTGCCCGAGTCGCTGAGCGCGCTCGAAGAACTCGCCGCCAACCTCCGCTGGTCGTGGCACCAGCCGACGCTCGACCTGTTCCGGGACGTCGCGCCCGAGCTGTGGGCGGAGCAGGGCAAAGACCCGATCGGCCTGCTCGGCGCGGTGCCGGCGGCGCGGCTGAACGAGCTCGCGGGGGATCAGGGCTTCGTCGGGCGGGCGAACGCTTTGCGCGACGACCTGCACAGTTACCTGCGCGAACCGCGCTGGTACCAGTCCCTCGGCAGCGATGCCCCCGGCACCCTGGCCTACTTCTCGCCGGAGTTCGGCATCGCCGCTGCGCTCCCGCAGTACTCGGGCGGGCTCGGCATCCTCGCCGGCGACCACCTGAAGAGCGCATCCGACCTGGGCGTGCCCATCGTCGGCGTCGGACTGTTCTACCGGGCCGGCTACTTCCGCCAGGCCATCTCGCGCGAAGGCTGGCAGGAGGAGAGCTATCCGGTTCTCGATCCCGACGGGCTGCCGATGGGCGTGCTCCGGCACCCCGACGGTGAGCCGGCATCGGTGGCTCTCACGCTTCCCGGCGGTGAAGCACTGACCGCGCGCATCTGGCAGCTCTCCGTCGGACGGGTCTCGCTGCTGCTGCTCGACACCGACGTCCCCGAGAACTCGGAGGAGCTGCGCGGCGTCACGGACCGGCTCTACGGCGGCGGCGGGGAGCACCGTCTCCTGCAAGAGCTCCTGCTCGGCGTGGGCGGTGCTCGCGCGGTGAAGACCTACACGGCACTCGCCGGCCTGCCCGCGGCCGAGGTTTTCCACACCAACGAGGGCCATGCCGGGTTCCAGGGGCTGGAGCGCATCAGCGACCTCGTCGCGGGGGGCCTCGGCTTCGCCGACGCGCTCGAAGCCGTGCGGGCCTCGACCGTCTTCACCACGCACACGCCCGTCCCGGCGGGCATCGACAGGTTCGATGCGGCGCTGATCGAGCGCTACTTCTCCACCGGCCTCGTGCCCGGGCTGGCCGTCGCCGACGTGCTCGCGCTCGGGACGGAGGACTACGAAGGCGGCGACCCGGCCGTCTTCAACATGGCCGTCATGGGCCTGCGCCTCGCGCAGCGCGCCAACGGAGTCTCGAAACTGCACGGCGACGTCAGCCGTCACATGTTCGGGGCGCTCTGGCCCGGATTCGACGCGGATGATGTGCCGATCACCTCCGTCACCAACGGTGTCCACGCTCCCACCTGGACCGACCCGCAGGTGCGGGAACTCGCCGAATCCCGGCTCGGCACGTCCGACACCACCACGGCGGACTGGGCGAACGGCGCGGTGACGGATGCCGAGCTGTGGGCTCTGCGCGGACGGTTGCGTCAGCAGCTGGTCGTCGACGCCCGCGCGCGGGTGTCTGCGGCGTGGGCGGAGAACAATCCCGGAATCGGCGACCCCGCCTGGATCCGCGGGCTGCTCGACCCCGAGATCCTGACCATCGGCTTCGCCCGGCGGGTGCCCACCTACAAGCGGCTGACCCTGATGCTGCACGACCCGGAGCGCCTGCGGGCGCTGCTCACGCATCCGGATCGCCCCGTCCAGCTGGTCATCGCCGGCAAGTCGCACCCGGCAGACGAAGAGGGCAAGCGGCTCATCCAGAAGCTGGTCGAGTTCTCGCAGGAGCCGGACGTGCGCCAGCGCATCGTGTTCCTGCCGAACTACGACATCGGCATGGCGCAGCTGCTCTACCCCGGAACGGATATCTGGCTGAACAACCCGTTGCGACCGCTCGAGGCGTGCGGCACCTCTGGCATGAAGGCCGCGCTCAACGGATCACTGAACCTGTCGATCCTCGACGGCTGGTGGGCCGAGTACTACGACGACCACAACGGCTGGGCGATCCCGTCGGCGGACAGCGCCGGCGATGCCGCCGAGCGGGACGCACTCGAGGCCAACTCGATGTACGACCTCATCGAGCACCAGATCG
>JAODAS010000108.1 GCA_025463555.1 Schumannella sp. | reverse complement strand
GCGCAGACCCGGTGCTCGAGAGGACGCGTGTTCCCGTGCCCCTCACCGAGCTGATCGGCCGAGACCGCGACCTGTCCACGATCCGGCGGATGCTCGAATCGGGCACGCGCCTCGTCACCCTCACCGGGCCGGGCGGCATCGGCAAGAGCCGCCTGGCCATCGCGGCCGCGCGGGCAGCGGGCCCCACCTTCGCCGATGGCGCCGTCTTCGTCGACCTCTCCGCGGTTCACGACCCGGCTCGCGTGCCGAACACGATCGCGCAAGCCTTGGGCGTGCGCGACATGGGCACCGCGCCGGTCATCGACAATGTGGTCACCGCTCTGGGCGACCGCGGAATCATGCTGGTGCTCGACAACTTCGAGCAGGTACTGGATGCGGCCCCTATGCTCACGAAACTGCTCTCGTCGGCGCCCGGGCTGGCCGTGCTCGTCACCAGCCGAACCCTGCTGCGCGTCGGAGGCGAGCAAAGTTTCGAGGTCGGTCCGCTGGCGGAGGCGTCGTCGGTGGCTCTCTTCGTGGAGCGAGCGCACGCAGTCAAACCCGACTTCGAGATCACTCCGGACAATGCGGCTGCGGTGCAAGCCGTGTGCGCGGCGGTGGACGGCGTTCCGCTGGCGATCGAGCTGGCCGCGGCGCGCATCCGTGTGCTGTCGCCGGGCGAGCTGCTCGAGCGGCTCGACCGCCGCCTCAGCCTGCTGGTCGGCGGATCGCGCGACCTCCCGCAGCGCCAGCAGACCCTGCGCAGCACGATCGAGTGGAGCACCCAGCTGCTGGACGATCGCGAGAAGCGGCTCCTGGCCAGACTGGGCGTCTTCGAGGGCGGCTTCACTCTCGAGGCGGCCGAGTTCGTCGGCAGCGACGGCGATCAGGATGCTGCAGCCGGCAGCGATATCCTCACCGATCTCGCCGCCCTCGTGGACAGCAGCCTGATCAGCCAGCACGACAACGCCGAACGTCCTCGCTTCTCGATGCTCTCGGTCGTGCGGGAGTACGCCATCGAGCAGCTCGAGTCCGCCGGCGAACTCTCTCGGGTTCGGGATGTGCACGCCCGCTTCTTCCTGCGCCTGGGCGACCGCGTCGAGCTCGAGCTGGAACGGGAGCACCAGCGGGAATGGGTGCAGCGGCTGGGGGATGAGCGTGACAACCTGCGCGCCGCCGAGCGCTTTCTGCTCGACACCCGCGACTGGGATCGCGCCGCGCACTTGGCCTGGACGTTCTACGTCTTCTGGTGGGTCGACGGTCTGCTCGGCGAGGTACGCGACTGGATGCAGAAGCCGCTCGCATCCGGGGACGAGCTCAGCGATCTCGCTCGCGCGACCGCGCTCTACTTCACCTGCGCGATCACCTTCTGGAAAGATCCAGACGGACAAGTCGCCGCCGGTCTCACCGAGAGCGCCGACCTCTTCCATCGGGAGCACGAGCCGGGCGGCGAGGCGCTCGCCCTGATCTCGCTCGCGCTGACGCTGCTGGCGGCACCCCAACCCGATACCGAGCGGGCCGACGACGCGATGGAGACCAGCCTCAGCCTGTTCCGGGAGAGCAACGACATCTGGGGCGAGTCGATGGCGCTGGTGATGCTCGGCCGTGTCGCGCTGTTGCGACAGAAAGTGCACGGGGCGCTCAATCGTTTCGAGGAGAGTTTGGTGCTCGCCCGTCGCGGAGGCGACAGTCTCGGTGTGGCCATCGCGGTGCACCACCTGGGCTGGGCGCGTCTGCTACTCGGCGATGTCGCCGGGGCCGCGGCCGACTTCGCGCAGTGCGTCGTCAAGTCGGCGAGCCTCGGGCACGTCGAGGGCGTCGCGTACGGTCTCGAAGGGCTGGTCGCCGTCGCCGCCGTCGCGGGTGACGTCGAGCGGACGGGCCGGCTCGCCGGCGCGGCGCGGGCGTTGCGCGAGCGCAGTGGCATGCACGATGCCATGACGTTCACATTCCACCAAGCGTATGTAGACCAACTGGCCGCCTCGGGGGCGAGCGAGGCACTGGACGCGGCGATAGCGGCGGGCCGCGAACTCACCGTCGACCAGGCGGTCGCCGAAGCGCTGGCGCCAACCGCGATGGCCGAGCCGCTGACCGAGGCCACCCCGCCGCCCGAGGCCTCCCCGCCACTCGAGCCCGAACAGGCAGGCGACCCCGCATGACAGCCGACGACCGCATCCTCCCGTACACCCGCTGGGTGGGCGCCATCATCGTCCCGTTCCTGGTGGCTGCTTTCGTCATCCTGTATCTGTTCCCGACGCAGACCGACGAGCTCTTCGCCTGGACGATCAACCCTCCGCTCACGGCGATGTTCCTGGCCTCGGCCTACGCCGGGGGCATCTGGTTCTTCGTGCAGGTCGTGCGCCCGAACCGGTGGCACGCCGTGCGCTACGGTTTCCCCGCTGTGCTCGTCTTCTCCATCCTGCTGGCCATCTCGACCTTCCTCCACTTGGCCAAATTCCATTCCGGGCATATCTCCTTCATCGTTTGGGTGACGCTGTACATCACGACCCCGTTCCTCGTCTTCGCGGCCATGATCGTCAATGCGCCGGCCGACCCGCGGAAGCCTGACGAACGGGATGCGCGCATCCCGGCGGTGTTCCGCATCCTTCTCGCCCTGGTGGGCCTGGCGGCCCTGGTGACCGGGATCTTCCTCTTCGTGGTGCCGCAGGTCGCGATCGACGTCTGGGCCTGGCCGCTGACGCCGCTCACAGCGCGCGTCGCCGGCGCCATCCTGACCCTGCCCGGGCTCGTCAACGTGTGGATGCTCGGCGACGCCCGCTGGAGCGCCTTCCGCCAGATCTGCCAAGCCCAGCTCGTCGGCCTGATCTTCATCGCCGGGGCCCTGGCCATCCGGAACGACGACCTCGATTGGACGAAACCCGCCACCCCGATGTTCGTCTGGGGGATCGCGGTCTCCCTGCTCGTCTACGCGGTCTTCTACGCCTGGGGCGAGACGGCGCTGCGCCGGAGGAGACCCGTGGTGCGGCCGGCCCCGCAAGACTAGGCTCGGCTCCACAGTGTCCCTCGAAGGAGGACAGTGTCCGTCGAAGGAGGCCGGAGATGGCTCTCGGCACAACCCTGCACCACTCGCACGGCCCGTTCATCGACGGGTTCTTCCACAACCAGGACTTCGACTACGACCTGAGGGTCG
>JAODAS010000090.1 GCA_025463555.1 Schumannella sp. | reverse complement strand
GTCCGCGCACACGACCCGCGAACGTCTCGCCGGTGTGCGCGAGGTCTTCCCCGACGCTCCCGCGGAATCGGCGACGGGCAGCACGGTCGACGAGGGCGTGCGCGTGGGTCGCCGGCTGCTCGATGTGGCGGCGGCGGAGCGCCCCACGGCGATCGTCGCGCAGAGCGACCTGCTGGCGATCGGGGTTCTCCGCGTCGCCGAGGAGCTGGGCCTCGGAGTGCCCGACCGGCTCAGCGTCGTCGGATTCGACGGGGTACGGCTCGAGGGGGCGATCGACGGCGTCCTGACGACGCTGGTCCAGCCGGCGGTCGAGAAGGGGCGGCTGGCAGCCGAGGCCGTGCTCGCCGCCCTCGCGGGGAGCGAGGGCACCCCGGCGATACTGCACAGCGAGCTGCGCATCGGGACGACGACCGCAGCTCCCGCGGCATCCTGACATTCTGCATCTTCACAAGTTTGTGAAAGAAGCGTACGCTCGCGCTTCATGACGACAGTGATCGAGGTCCAGGACCTCGTCAAGACCTTCGGCCGAACGCTCGCGCTCGACGGGCTCGACCTCAGCGTCGACGAAGGTGAGGTGCACGGCTTCCTCGGCCCCAACGGGGCGGGCAAGTCGACGACCATCCGGGTGCTGCTCGGGATGCTGCGGCGGCGCAGCGGGCAGGCGACGGTCTTCGGGCGCGACCCCTGGAGCGATGCGGTCGCGATCCACCGGGATGTGTCCTACGTACCCGGCGACGTGAGCCTCTGGCCGAACCTCTCCGGCGGCGAGACGATCGACTTCCTCACGCGCCTGCGCGGAGGCGCCGACCCGGCTCTGCGTGCGCGGCTGCTGAAGGACTTCGACCTCGACCCCAAGAAGAAGGGGCGCAGCTACTCCAAGGGCAACCGGCAGAAGGTCGCGCTGGTGGCGGCGCTCGCCCGGCCCGCGAAGCTCTACATCTTCGACGAGCCGACCAGCGGGCTGGATCCGGTGATGGAGTCGGTGTTCCGCGCCGAGGTCGAGCGCGTGCAGAAGCAGGGGGCCACGGTCTTGCTCTCGAGCCACATCCTGAGCGAGGTCGAGCAACTCTGCGACCGCGTCACGATCGTCCGCGCCGGAAGGGCTGTCGAGACGGGCACGCTGTCCGACATGCGGCACCTGACCCGCACCAGCTTCCGCGTCGCGACCGGCGCAGAACTCTCCGCCATCCAGAAGCTGCCGGGCGTTCACGACGCCCGCTCCGAGGGGGGACAACTCGTCTTCGACGCGGACACGGATGCGGTGAACGGCGTGCTCGCCGCCCTCACAAAGGCGGGCGTCGGCTCGCTGACCGTGACCCCGCCCTCCCTGGAAGAGCTGTTCCTGCGGCACTACGGCGACAGCATCGAGTCGGAGCCGGCCGCCTGATGTTCCGCATCTTTCTTCAGCAGATCCGGCGTGACCGGGTCACCCTGCCCGTGTGGATTCTCGGCACCGTGCTTCTGCTCGCCGTGAGCGCAAGCTCGCTGGTCAAGGAGTACGGCGATGCCGACGGGCGCACCACCATCCTGAGCGTGGCGCTCGCCACACCCGCCCTCCTCGCGCTTCGCGGGATTCCGAACGGCGACACGCTCGGGTCGGCCGCGCACTTCCAGTCGTTCGCGTTCCTGGCGGTGACCATCGGGCTGATGAACACGTTCCTGGCGACACGCCACGGCCGCGCCGATGAGGAGAAGGGCCGCCGTGAGCTGGTGGCCGCGACCCCGGTGTCCCGTCTCGCGCCACCGGTCGCGACCCTGCTGCTCGGGGTCATCGCCAACGGGATCTTCGTCGTGCTGGGCACGCTGGGCTACCAGTCCGCGGGGCTGGATGCCGGGGGCGCGTTCGTGAGCTCCGCCGCGCTGGGCGTGACGGGGCTGGCCTTCCTCGGGCTCGGCATGCTCGCCGGAGAACTGACCGCGACCTCGCGGGCCGCGAACGGTGTCGGCGCGGTCATCGTGCTCGGGTCCTACGCCCTGCGGGCCGCGGGCGATGCGCTCGGCCGGCCCGACATCCCGAACCTCACCCTGCAACCGGCTTGGCCGAGTTTTCTCTCGCCGATCGGGTGGGGGCAGCAGACCCTGGCATTCACCGCGAACAACTGGGCGCCGGTCGGCTGGATCGCGGCACTCGCCGTGGTCGCTGTCGCCGGAGCACTGCTGGTGCATTCGCGCCGGGAACTCGGCGCGAGCCTGCTGCCGGAACGTGCCGGCCGGGCAACCGCCGGCCCGGCGCTGCGTTCGCCGTTCGCCCTGGCCTGGCGGCTCCAGTCGCCCACCCTGCTCGCGTGGACGGTCGGCTCGGCGCTCCTCGGCCTCGCACTCGGGTCACTCGTCACCGCGATCTCGGGCGCGAACCTCGACAATCCGGCGGTGTCGGCGATCCTGCAGAGCCTGGGGCACACGCAGGGCGACCTGGGCCAGGCGCTCATCCCGGCTCTGATGATCCTGGTCGGCGTGCTCGCGGCGGCGGCGGGGGTGCAGGCGGTGCTGCGGATGCGGGACGAAGAGTCGGACGGACGCGCCGAGACGATCCTGACGTCACCGCACTCGCGTGCGGGCTGGTTGCTGTCGTTCACCGCGGTCGGAGCGGTGTCGGTGCTGGTCGTCCTCCTCGCCACGGGAGTGGCGGCAGCGGCCGGATTCGCGGCGCTCGGCAAGTCGGACGAGGCGTGGCTGGCCCTCGGCCAGGCTCTGGTGCAGGCACCCGCCGCCCTGACGTTCGTGGGGCTTGCTGCGTTGCTCGTCGGCCTGCTGCCACGACTCGCGATCGGGCTGAGCTGGGGCGTGTTCGCTCTCGGGATCGGGATCGGACTGTTCGGCGGGCTGCTGGGCCTCGACGAGGACGTGCAGAAGATCAGCCCGTTCGCCGACGTGCCTGCACTGCCCACCGATGACTGGCTTCCGACGATCCTGATCGGCGCGGCAGCCGCCATCCTCGCCGCGCTCGCCGCGCTGGTGTTCCGTCGGAGAGACTTGGTGACATGACCACGGCCGCCGATCCGCCTCGAGTCGATCCCTTCGACGAGTTCATCGAGCGCGCCTCGAGCGAGATGGTCGCCCAGGGGTTTCCCCGCATGCCGGCTCGCGTGCTGATGGCGCTCACGGCGACCGAGGACGGGAAGGCCACATCGGAGGAGCTGGCGGCGCGGCTTCAGGCGAGCCCCGCGGCCATCTCCGGTGCGGTGAAGTACCTGGGTGTGGTGGGGTTCGTGCGCAACACGACCATTCCGGGTACGCGCAAACACATCTACTCGCTCGCCGACACCCCCTGGTACGCGACCTCGTTCACCCGCATCGAGCTCTATCGCCAGATCGAGAACTCCCTGCGGTCCTCGACCGAGAGGATGCCGCGCGACTCGCGTGCGCTGGCCCGGATCGAGGAGGTCGCCGACTTCTTCTCGTTCATGCAGCGGCGGCTTCCCGGCCTGCTCGATGAGTGGCACGCCGAGCAGCGCGAGAAGCGCTAGCCGGCGGCGGCGACCAGGCGATCGAACGCGGCATCGAGCCGGGCGTCGGCGACCTGCCGCGACGGGTCGGCGAGGTACCAGTCGGTGATCTCCCGGGCACCCTCCGCGAATGGCGTCGTCGCCACCCAGCCGGGCACCAGGCGCTTGATCTTGGTGTTGTCGAACAGCACCGAGTGCGCCTTGTCGCCCAGCAGACCCGCCCCGGCCTCGGTGATCTCGCGGGCGATGGCGTCGCTGGCGATGTGGACGATGCGGGGTTCGACTCCGAGGGCGCTGCCGAACAGGGCGGCGATCGCGTTCCAGGTGAGCGACTCGTCAGAGGTGATGTGCACCGCCGCGCCGAGCGCGTGCGGGTTTCCGAACAGACCCACGAAGGCACGGGCGAAGTCGCGCGCGTGGGTCAGCGTCCAGAGCGAGGTGCCGTCGCCGTGCACCACGAGCGGGCGGCCGTCCCGGATGCGCGCGAGTGCCGTCCACCCGCCCTCCAGCGGGATCAGCGTCGGGTCGTAGGTGTGCGAGGGCCGGACGATCGTCATGGGGAAGCCGGAATCGCGGTAGGCCTGCACGAGCACGTCTTCGCAGGCGATCTTGTCGCGGGAGTACTGCCAGAACGGGTTGTGCAGCGGCGTCGACTCGGTGATCGGCAGGTGGGCCACCGGCTTCTGGTACGCGGACGCGGACGAGATGAAGAGGTACTGGCCGGTGCGCCCGGCGAACTGCTCCACGTCGGCACCGACCTGGGCGGGCACGAAGGCGCGGAAATTCGCGACGACATCGAACTCGCGAGTCCCCACGGCATCCCGGATCGACGCAGGGTCGCCCGCGTCGCCCAGGATCGTCTCGGCCCCCTCGATCGGCGGCCTCGTGGTGTGGGTGCCGCGGTTCAGCAGGGTGACCGTCATGCCGCGCTCCACCGCCAGCCGGCTGCACGACGCGCTGATGATGCCGTTGCCACCGATGATCAGAACTCGCAGAGCGGACATGCTCGTAACGTAGCGGGGCCTTCGGTGCCGTGTCTGTGGGACATCGGAAACTGGTCCGGTGCTGTTCGCCTTTGTCGACGAGTCGTACTCCGAGGACTACTACTACGTTGGCGCGTTCGTAATCGATGAGGCACAACTCAACAACCTGCGGGACGCAGTGAAGCGCACCAAGGACTTCGCGGCCGGGTTGCAGACCAGGTTGATCACGCGCGCCGGGTCGAGCGGTATCAATTGGTCGGAACCGGCGGCTATCGGTCCAGCTTGCTCGAAAACATCGAGTCGCCGATCGTGTTCGGTTCATCGGCTGAGTCGCCCGGTCTACAGGCGGCGGACTTGCTCGTGTACCTCTACCGCCGAAAGGATTCGCATATCGAGTCCAGGGCCCTGGTCACGAAGACGGTCGAAGAACTCTGGGCGATAACGAGTCCACTGAAGCCCCGAACCTGGAGATGGAACCCTTAAGCACTACAGCCCCGCGAAGCGGGGCCTTAGGCAGACAACGCTCTGGCGAACCAGCTCGTCGTGAGACCCATTCTACCCGCGGCCACCGACGCAGGGAAGGGAACGGCTCGCCCGTCCACCCCAGGTCCCGCATAGGCTCTCAACCATGACCAACGGCCTTACCTCTGGCATTGAAACCGACGAACTCGATCCCGCCATCCGCCCGCAGGACGACCTCTTCCGGCACGTGAACGGCAAGTGGATCGCGCGGACCGAGATTCCCAGCGACAAGGCGCGATACGGCTCGTTCTACGTGCTCGCCGAGGAGGCCGAGAAGGCGGTGCGCGAGATCATCGAGGAATCGCAGAACGCCGGCTCAGGCACCGAAGCGCGCAAGGTCGGCGACCTGTACGCCAGCTTCCTCGACGAGGCGCGCATCGAGGCCCGCGGCTGGACGGCGCTCGCACCTGACTTCGAGGCGATCGGCGCCGTCGACGGGATCCCGGCATTCGTGCGAGAGCTCGGCCGCCTCGAGCGGCTCGGCTCCGGCGGGTTCCTGCAGGCGTTCGTCGACAACGACCCGGGAGACCCGGAG
>JAODAS010000070.1 GCA_025463555.1 Schumannella sp. | reverse complement strand
TGAGCCGGCGCGAGGAACCGGTTCTCGGGGCGCAACGTCCAGGTGAACGCCGTCAGCCCGGCGTGGTGGATGCGCGCAATCAGGTCGGTCGTGCGAATCCCGTCCTTGCCGTCCTCCAGAAGCAGTGCCTTGTCGACGCTGACGCCGTCGACCTGCTTCGACAGATGGGCGAGACCGGACGCCGTGAGCTGCGCCGAGTACGGTAGCGCCTTGCGCCCGAACCGGGCGGCGAGATCGGGGGCCGACCCCTCGGACTCCAGCAGGTACACGTAGCGACCCTCGATGCCGCGCTCCCGGAGCTGGGTCAGCAGGCTCTGCTCGAAGCATTCGAGGATGAGACGGTCAGGGCTGTTCCAGCGGGCAAGCTCTGCCGCGATCAGTTCGTCCAGGTGCAGGCCGATCGATGCGAAATGGGTCGGATGCTTCACCTCGGCGACGAGGCCGATGTCGCGTCCGAGGCGGTCGCGGGCGTCGTCGAGAAGGTCGAGCAGCTCGCTGAGTCGCAGGATCGGCTGCTGGCCGTCGAACGCCGCCGAACCGGGGCGGATCTGGGGCAACCGCTCGACCGCACGCAGTGTGGAGAGTTCTGGCCAGGTGAAGTCTTCGGTGAACCACCCCGTCAACGTCACGCCGTCGATGCGCTTCGTCGTGCGGCGGTCCGCGAACTCGGGATGCTGCGCGACATCGGTCGTACCGGAGATCTCGTTCTCGTGCCTCAGCACCAGAACGCCGTCCTTCGTGGCCACGATGTCGGGTTCGACGGCGTCGGCGCCCAACTCGACAGCGAGTTCGTAGGATGCGCGCGTATGCTCCGGACGATAGCCACTCGCGCCCCGATGACCGATGACAAGCGTTCTGGGGGGCGTCTGGGTCACCCCTGACACGATAATCTCCCTGCATGACTGCCTGCGTGAACTGTTCCCGCGCGCTGCAGCCTGCCTGGAAGTACTGCATCTTCTGCGGGACGCGCACGGCGGTCGCCGCGACCGCCCCGCGATCGCGCCCGATCCCGAAGCGCACACCCGTTCCCGGGTATGCGGCGGTCTCGACCGTGCAGACCCCGATCGTGCCGCCTGGGGCGCCTGCTCCGCTGTCCGCTGCTCCGTCGGAGGAGCCCGTGTCGTCGATCTGGCCGGAAACGATGGGCGAGCGCCCGTCGCTGCGCTCCGCGATCGCGGCGACCGAAGTGCCCGCGCCGACCCCTCCGCGCGAAGACGCGCCGGCACCGGAGGACGAGAACGAAGAGCTGCCCGAGCCGGATGGGTCCTCGCTCTCGATCGCGGACCTCGCCGAGGAGGAGCCGGAACCGGAGCCGGACGCCGAGCCGGAACCGGAGCCGTTCACCGCATTCGAGCCCGAGCCCGTACCCGAACCCGAGCCCGAGGAGCCCGCGCAGCCCGAGCAGTTCCGCCCGCGCAAGCGTCGCGGCGGCCGAGGCGGCCGCACATCCGACGTTCTGGTCGCCGAGGCCCCCGCAGAACTCGACGACCTCATCGAACTCGACGACGAGCCGGAGCCCGAGCTCTCCGACGACCCGGCGGCGGAGCGCCGCGGGTCGGTCAACACACTGGCGATCCTGGCGCTGTTCATCGGCGTCCTGGCCTCCCCCCTCGCGGCGCTCTTCGGGCACCTGGCGCTCAACCAGTTGAAGGTGTCGGGCGAGCGCGGCGTCATCCCGGCATGGATCTCCGTCGTTCTCGGTTACCTGTGGCTCGGCTTCTGGATCGTGTTCGGCGTGACGTATTTCGCCACGAATGGCTAGCTGGCGGGAGCCGACGTCGCGCATACCCCTGCGCTGGGGCACCTGGGCCGGGCGCAGCTGGGCCGGGCTGTGGCTGATTCTCGGCGGGGGTGTGGCGATCGCGGGCTCGAGTGCCGCGAACCCGCCGTTCACGGTGCTCCTGGCGGCAGCCGGTGCCACCGCCCACATCGTCGGCTGGTGCATCATGCCGGCGAAGGGATGGCGCCGGGTGGTCGTGCTGCTTCCCTCGACCGCCGCGATGGTCGCGCTGCTGTCAGGTCCCGGGTACCTCACGGGGGTGACGGTGTCACTGCTCTGCTGGTTCCTGGTGCGGCAACGACCGCTGCGGGTCTGGCCCATGGCTGCGTTCGCGGTCGCGACGGGGATCGTGCTCGCGCGGATCTACCCGGAGTACGACGGCATGCTCACGGCATCCGCGGTCGCGCTCTTCGTAGCCGTCGGCGCGGGCTGGGCGGCGCGGGCGGTGCACGCCGCCACTGCACGCCCGGGGCGAACGTACAGGCGCGCGCGCTCCATCTCTCCGTAGAATCGACTCACCCCCCGCCCGAGAGACGAGGAAACACCATGGCCAACCCGGTCTTCAACCGCAACCCGATCTTCTCCGCCAAGGCAGCGGCGCGCGCACAGGCGGCCCCGCCGGTTCCGACCGCCGGACAGCTGGCCGAGCAGTACGCGGTCCCGTCGCCCTCGCAAGACGAGATGGGCCGCATGACGTACGAGGACACCATCGTCAAGACCGCGGTGAGCTTCGGCCTGCTGCTGGCGGGCGCGGTCGTCGGATGGCTGCTCGGTGCGTACCCGATCGTCACCATCGGCGCGGCCCTCATCGGGTTCGTCCTGGCGATGGTGAACATCTTCAAGCGTGAGCCGTCCCCCGCCCTCATCCTCAGCTATGCGGTTTTCGAGGGGATCTTCGTCGGCGGCATCTCGATGCTGTACTCGGTCGTCTTCGCGTCGGGGATCGTGCCGATGGCCGTCTTCGGAACGCTCGGCGTGGTCGGCGTGACGCTCGCGCTCTTCGCCAGCGGCAAGGTGCGCGCCTCGAAGCGGGCGACCCAGATCTTCCTGGTCGCCCTGGTCGGCGCGGTCGCGTTCTCGCTCGTCAACTTCGGCCTGATGGCGACCGGCGTCACGACCTCGATGTTCGGCCTGCGCGACATCCCCATTCACCTGTTCGGTCTCACGTTCCCGCTCGGCGTTCCGCTCGGCATCCTCGTGATCCTGCTCGCCGCCTACTCGCTCGTGCTCGACTTCGATGCGATCAAGCGCGGTGTCACCGCGGGTGCGCCGCGCAAGTACGCGTGGACCGCGGCATTCGGCCTGATGGTGACCGTCGTCTGGCTCTACCTCGAGATCCTGCGCCTGCTGGCGCTGATCATGGGGCGCCGCTAGCCGCTCAGCTCCGGGCGAACTCCATCGTCCAGTTGTGGGACCAGGTCTTGCCGCCGTCGCGCGAGAAGAACTGGTCCCACTTCGGCGTCTGAGGGTCCTTCGTCGTCCATTCGAACCGGACGACCGTCTCGGCGCCGCCCACCATCTGCACGCCCTCGAAGCGGCCCACGCCATCCGCGAACCGGCCGACGACGGGCTCGTCGAGCACGCCCGGAGCGTTCGTCGCACTCCACCAGATGCGCCACACCTCCTCGTCGGGTGACCAGAGCCGCAGCGTGAACCCCACGAAATCGTCGAGCCGCATCTCGTCGACGTTGCCTGCCCCGTTCAGGATCGGTGACGCCGTCTGCTCGGCATCGAACTCGATCCACTCTGTGCACTCGGGGTCGGTGTTGTCGCGGATCTTGCGGTTGTGCACCGTCCATGCGCCGAAGAGGAAGTCGAAATCGGTGGATGCCATGGTGCGAATCTAGGGCGGACTACCGACGCAACCGGGGCGCACTACTCCCACTCGATGGTGCCCGGCGGCTTCGACGTGACGTCGAGGACGACCCGGTTCACGCCGGCGACCTCGTTGGTGATGCGGTTCGAGATGCGGGCGAGCACGTCGTAGGGCAAGCGGGTCCAATCGGCGGTCATCGCGTCCTCGGAGGAGACGGGCCGCAGCACGATCGGGTGACCGTAGGTGCGGCCATCACCCTGCACCCCGACGGAGCGCACATCGGCGAGCAGCACGACGGGGCACTGCCAGATCTCGGTGTCGAGGCCCGCGGCCGTGAGTTCCCCGCGGACGATCGCGTCGGCCTCGCGCAGCAGCTCGAGCCGCTCGTGCGTGACCTCGCCGACGATGCGGATGCCGAGCCCGGGGCCCGGGAACGGCTGACGTGCGACGATGACCTCGGGAAGGCCCAGCTCGCGGCCGATCGCACGCACCTCGTCCTTGAACAGGGCGCGCAGCGGCTCGACGAGCTCGAACTGCAGATCTTCGGGCAGTCCGCCCACGTTGTGGTGGCTCTTGATGTTGGCGGTGCCGGTGCCGCCACCGCTCTCCACGACATCCGGATACAGCGTGCCCTGCACCAGGAACCGGATGGGATCGCCCTCGGCGGCGAACTCCGCGATCAGCTCGGCCTGCGCCGCCTCGAAGGTGCGGATGAACTCGCGCCCGATGATCTTGCGCTTGTCCTCGGGATCGGTGACCCCCGCGAGCGCCGTCAGGAACTGCTCGCGAGCGTCGACGGTCACCAGCCGCACGCCTGTCGCCGCGACGTAGTCCTGCTCGACCTGCTCGCGCTCATTCGCGCGCAGCAGCCCGTGGTCGACGAAGACGCAGACCAGCTGATCCCCGACGGCGGCGTGCACAAGCGCGGCTGCGACCGCCGAGTCGACCCCGCCGGACAGCGCGCAGAGCACGCGTCCGCCGCCGACCTGGGCGCGGATGCGGTCGACCTGCTCCGCGATGACGTTGCCGCTGTTCCAGTCGGCCGGGATGCCTGCGGCGTCGTGCAGGAAGTTCTCGAGCACCGCCTGGCCGTGCAGCGAGTGCTTCACCTCGGGGTGCCACTGCACGCCGTAGAGCTTGCGCTCGTCGCTGGCGAACGCCGCCACGGGTGTCGACTCGCTCGAGGCCAGCACCTCGAACCCCTCGGGCGCGCGGACGACCGAGTCGCCGTGCGACATCCATGCGGTCTGCTCGCCGGGTTGCCCGTGCAGCAGGACGCTCTCGGGCCCGGAGCGGTGGACCTGTGTCGACCCGTACTCGCGCGAGCCGGTCTTCGCGACTTCGCCGCCCAGCTGCTGCGCCATGATCTGGAACCCGTAGCAGATGCCGAGGGTCGGGATCCCGAGTTCGAGCACACCGGGATCCAGCGACGGAGAACCCTCTTCGTACACGCTCGAGGGCCCGCCGCTCAGGACGATGCCGACCGGGTTGCGAGCGGCGAGTTCTGCTGCGGAGATGGTGTGCGGCACGATCTCGCTGTAGACCCCGGCCTCGCGGACCCGCCGGGCGATCAGCTGCGCGTACTGCGCCCCGAAGTCGACGACCAGCACGGGGCGGTTCTCGGCAGCATCGCTCACGGCTGGCCCTCCAGCCGCTGATTCACCCAGCGCGGCACCCGGAACTCGAAGAAGAACGACAACAGCGGCACGATGCCGCCGAGCGCGATGAACAGGAACCGGCCGAACGACCAGCGCGTGAAGCGCCACAGCAGGAAGTCGCAGGCGAGGTAGGCGACGTACAGCCAGCCGTGCACGATCAGGATGATCGTCGACAGGTTGACCGCCTGGATCAGGTCTTTGGGCTGCAGCGCGAGGAAGCCGAACGGCCCGCCGAGCTCGATGTCGACGTGGAAGCCGTAGCGGAACACCATCATGAGGCACAGCAGCAGCAGGAATGCTCCGGTGACGATCGCCGACACCCGGTACACCTTCAGTACGGTGCGGATCCGCTGCACATCGGCCGGGCGGATCGCGGGGGGCATGTGCCTATTCTACGGGCGAGTCCTCGGCGTCCCGCTCCACCACGTCGCGCACCAGCCGGTACCAGAGGTAGATCGCGAAGCCGGCGAAGATCGCCCATTCCACGGCGTAGAACACGTTCAGCAGGTTGAGGCTGACCTCCTGCGTGGGGGCCGGGGAGTAGATGTCGTCGAGTCCGTCGACGGCGTGATCGAGCACGAGGTAGCCGCCGTAGGCGGGGGTCGCGTCCGGCCAGATGTTGATGAGCTCGGCGACGGAGATCGCGCTGCGCTTGCCTGCCTCGAAGTCGGAATCGCTCGGCACCTCGCTCTCGAGGTAGCGCCCGGTGAGTGTCGTGGCGTCGAACGTGCCGAACTCCGGCGTCGCGTCCGGCGTCCATCCCAATGCGACGGCGAGCGTGACGCCGTCGTCGGTCACGAAATGGCCGAGCACGGTCGTACCCTGCTGCGGGCCGCCGTTGTTGCGGTCGGTGACCGTGGTGAAGTCGCCGGCTACGAAGCTGCCCGAGACGGTCACCCGGCGCCCGAACTGCGGCACGGTGACCGGCGACTGCGGCTTCGCGATCGAGCTCAGGGGAACGGCGTCCTCCGTGTCGGGCGCGTCCGCGATGTGCGCGTTGTCGACGCTGCGCGACAGCTGCCACTGGCCGAGTGCGGCGAAACCGGCGGCGATGCCGAGGCACAACAGCAGCGCTGCGATCCAGCGTGGCCGGCGTGCGACAGACCAGAAGTCCGGGCCGAGAGTGGATGCCATGGGGCCTAATACTCCGGGTCTCGTTCGCGGGGCGGTGCAGCGGTGGTCCCGTGCACATCGCTCTGCGCGCCGGCCTGCTCGGCCAGGCGATCGTGGTCGGGCTGCCAGTCCTCGCCGTCATCGACTCCCCCGGAGACCTCGGCGAACTCCTGCTGCGGCTCGGCGGGCAGCGCGTCGGCGGCGACCTCGAGGGCGGCGGTGTCGTCGCCGGGGGCCCCGGCCATCGCGGCCTCGGCGAGCGCGAAGTCCCGGTCCCGGTCGCGGTCGGGCGCGGGCACGCTGCGACGCCGTCGACGGAAGATCCGCGCCCCCGCGCGTTCGGAGTTCACCGCCAGCACCGGCCCGACGACGGCCATGATCAGCACGTACAGGCCCGCGAACGGCGTCAGCCGCCCATCCAGTCCGGCAGCGGTGGCGAGTGTCGCCAGGATCAGCACGAACTCGCCGCGGTTCTGCAGCATGCCGCTGACGTTGAACCCCTCTGCGGGCGTGAGCCGGTTGAGCCGTGCGATCAGCTGACCGCCCGCCGTGTTCACCACGAGAGTGAGGACGACGGCGACCGCAACGGGCCAGAGCACGCTGCCGAATTGGCGGATGTCGAGGGCGAGCCCGAAGTTCAGGAAGAAGAACGCGCCGAACACATCCCGCATCGGCAGGGCCAGCTGTTCGATGCGACCACGGAACCGGGTCGCACCCAGCACGAGGCCGATCAGGAACGCCCCGATCGCATCCGAGACCCCGATCAGCTCGCCGATACCGCCGAACGCGACCGCCAGGCCGAAGAACAGGATGGTGAACAGCTCGTCATCGCGGGTGCCGACCAGACGCGAGACGAACCGGCCGCCCCAGCGCGCGATCGTGAACATGACGATGAGGAACAGGAACGACACCCCGAGCTTGAGCACCACCGCCCAGACATCCGTCTCACCGCTGATGACCACGGTCACGACCGCCAGGTAGATCGCGATGAAGATGTCCTCGACGACCGCGATGCCGAGGATCACCGGCGTCTCGCGGTTCGCGAGGCGGCGCAGCTCGATCAGCAGCTTCGTGACGATCGCACTGGAGGACACCGCCGTCATGCCGGCGATCACGAGCGCCTCGCGCGCGCCCCAGCCGACCCAGAAGCCGAAGCCGATGCCGACCGCCATGTTGATGACGATGCGGGTGCCGCCCGAGAGCAGCAGCGCGCGGGCGTTGCCGAAGAACTCGTCCTGATCGAACTCGAGGCCGAGATTGAACAGCAGGAAGATGAGGCCGAAGGTGGCCACCAGCTCGACGTCGGCCGATTCGAAGTCGAGCGGGAAGAAGTGGGTGTTGGGGCTCGCGAGCACCCCGACGAGCATGTAGATGGGGATGGCCGGAAGGCCGATCAGCTTGCCGAGGCGGCCGAGCCCGAAGGCGAGGACGAACAGGACTCCGAGGATGAGGAGGTCGTGGCCCACGTCCATGCGTCAGCTCCCGGGCGGCGCGCTCACGGAGTCAGCCGGCGCCTTCGCCTTGAACTCACCGGTGCGGTAGAACTGGAACGCCTTGGCGACCTTCTCGGGCGCACCCGCCGTGACCAGGGTGTCGCCGGGGAAGACCTTGAAGTCCTCGTCGGGCGCCGGGTTCGCCGTGTCATTGCGCACGATCGCGACGACGGTCACACCGGGCAGCCCGCGGGCCGTCATGCTGCCGAGAGGCTGGCCCGCGATGTGGTCGTCGTAGTCGACGTGGAACCAGTCGATGCTGAGGCCGGGGATCTGATCCAGGCCGCTGAGCGACTCGGTGATGCGCGTGCCGCCGAGCAGCTCGGCGAGAGTGTGAGCTTCGTCCTCGTCCAGCCGCAGCGACACCTTGCGGGCGTCGCCGTCCTCGGCGTCGGCGAACGTGATCAGGTCGCTGTTGCCGGAGCGGTGGGTGATGACACCCACCTTGCCGCCATCGTCGGTGACGAAGGTGTGCAGCACCCCGACACCGGGGAGCTTGACCCTGCGAACGTCGACCATGCTTCGATTCTACCGGGCCTGTCCTCGCTCGGCTTGGCCGTGCGGAAGCGGCTCTATGCTTGCCACCGTGGGCGTCGGGACGGTGACGGTTTTCGCGGTCGCGTCTCCGTATGTCTGGGACGTGGTCGAGTCTCTCGCGCGCTCGGGCGTCGACGCCATCTGCCTCGACAACCACGGCGGCGCCGACCCGCGCCTCCCGTTGGCCGACCTGAAGGGTGCCGCACGCGGCGACTTCACACTGGGTCTGTCGTCATCGCATGCCCGCGCGCTCGCCGCCGCCGCGGCCGCCGAACTCGGATTCGACGCACCCGTCTCCGTCGTCGATCCCACCGCTGTCGTCGCGAGCACCGCGCAGATCGCTCACGGCGCGTACGTCAACGCCGGCGCGGTGATCGCCTCGCACGCCGTGATCGGATGTCATGCGAACGTCAATCGCTCCGCCTCGATCGGGCACGACACGCGCCTGGGCTTCGCGGCATCCGTCGGTCCCGGAGCGGTGCTGACCGGTGGCGTGACCGTCGGCGCGCAGGCGTTCGTCGGGGCCGGCGCGACGGTGCTGCCGGGCGTGACCATCGGACTCGGCGCCGTGGTCGGCGCGGGCGCCGTCGTGACACACGACGTCGAGCCCGGCGCGATCGTCGCCGGCAATCCGGCGAGGGTGGTCCGGCACCAGCAGATCGACGACTGGGAGACGGTGTGCCCGCACTCCTCGATGCACTGACGGCGCCCGCCCCGGTAGTCCTCGCCCCCACGGGCATGGTGCCCACGCGGGACATGACGCCGCACGTGCCGCTGACCCCGGGAGAGGTGGCGGCCGACGTCGCCGCCTGCTGGGAGGCGGGCATCACGTCGGTGCATCTGCACGCCCGCGACGAGAACGGGGAGCCGACCTGGCGACGGGATGTCTACGAGCGCCTCGTGGGCGCCGTACGCGAGCGCACCCCCGGCGTGCTGATCAACGTCAGCACCAGCGGCCGAACCTGGTCGGAGCTGGAGCGCCGCGCCGACGCGCTCTCCCTCGACGGGGACCTCAAGCCCGATATCGCATCGCTCACGCCCTCGTCCCTCAATTTCCTCACCTCCGCCTCGGTCAACGCGCCCGATGTGGTGCGCGGACTCGCCGCCATGATGCGCGACCGCGGCATCGTGCCCGAGTTCGAGATCTTCGACCTCGGCATGATCAGCATGATGAAGCGCCTCGCGACCGAAGGGCTCGCCGCCGAGCCGGTGCTCGTGAACCTGTTCTTCGGCAATCTGGCCGGGCTGCAGCCCACCCCCCTGGAATTCGGGGTCGCGGTCGAACGCCTCCCGGCGAACGCGCTGTGGTCGGGTGCCGGGCTCGGCGACTACCAGGGCGTTGCGCAGCTGCTCTCGATCGCCTCAGGCGGTGGCGTGCGCACCGGACTCGAGGATTCGATCCACCCGCACGGCACCCGCGACCGGCTCGCGACGAACGTCGAGCTCGTGCAGCAGGTCCACGCCATGCTCGCCGTCGCAGGACGCGATGTGATGACTCCGCCGCAGTGGCGCGAACGGATGGGGATCGCATGAGCCCCGCCGTGCCCGCCACCGTGCCCGCCGCCACGCCGACGCGCATGTCCGAGGCCGAGCGCGCCGCCGTGGACGAGGCACTCCGGCGGGTCGCGGCGGACGGCCCCTGGATCGGCGGGCCCGAGGTCACGGCGTTCGAGGATGCGTTCGCCGCATACCTGGGAGCGGCGCACGTCGTCGGGTGCGCCAGCGGTACGGACGCACTCGTGCTCGCACTGACCGGGCTCGACGTGCCGGCCGGAGCCGAGGTGCTTGTTCCGGGGCACGACGGCGGGTACGCGGCCACCGCGGTGCGGCTGGCCGGGCTGGTTCCTGTCGTGGCGGATGTCGACGCGGCCACCGCGGCGCCGGACGTCGCGACGCTGGACTCGGCGGCATCCCGCGCGCCGGACGCATGTGCGGTCATCGTCACCCACCTGCACGGCGACCCCGCCGATCTGACCTCGATCGACCCCTGGCGGCGCCAGCGGGGCCTGCTGCTGATCGAGGACTGCGCGCAGGCGCACGGCGCCGAACACGGCGGCCGCAAGGTCGGCACGATCGGCGACGCCGGTGCCTTCAGCTTCTATCCCACCAAGAACCTGGGCGCCATCGGCGACGCCGGCGCGGTTGTGTTCCGCGATCCCGACGCTGCCGCACGGGCCCGCTCGCTCGCCCAGTACGGCTGGGGCGAGCGGTATCGCATCGAACGGGCCCGTGGACGCAACTCCCGGCTCGACCCCCTGCAGGCGGCGGTGCTGCGCGCGCGGCTGCCGTTCCTCGACTCCCGCAACTCACGTAGGGCCGAGGTGCTCGCGGGGTACATCCGCGCCGCGCCGGGGCTCGACTTTCTCGGTGGCACGGGCGTCGCGCATCACGCGGTCGTGCGGACCGATGATCGCAACCGCCTCGCCGCGCACCTGACCCGCGCCGGGATCGGCCACGACATCCACTACCCGTTCGCCGTCGCCGACATGCCCGGAGCAGGGGTGACCGGCGGGCCGACACCGGAGGCCCGGCGGCTCGCCGGACAGGTGCTCAGCCTGCCGTGCACGCCGGAACTGCGGGACGACGAGCGCGACGCCGTGATCGGCGCCCTCACGGCATGGAGTCCCCGATGACGGTGCGACGGTTCCCCACCCACACGGACGAGCGCGGGCGCCTGCTGGTCGCCGAGGGCTCCGACATCGGATTCCCCGTGCAGCGCGTCTTCGCGATCACCGGCGCGCCCGCAGGAGCCATCCGTGGCGAACACGTCGTCCCGTGCCGGCAGGTCATGGTGCTCGTCTCGGGCACCGCGACGGTGTGGACAGCGCCCGCCGACACCGGGCCGCAGACCGAGACCCGCCTGGAAGCACCCGGAGACGCCGTCGATCTGAACGCCGGCGACTGGGTGCGCTACACCCTGCCGGGTCCGGACGCGACCGTGATCGTGTTCGCCGAGGCCGCCTACCGGCCGCGAGCGCACCCGGATGCGCGGCCATGACCCGCGCCACGGTCCTGATCCCCACGTTCGATCACGCCTCGACGCTCGCGCTGACCGTCGAGTCGGCGCTCAACCAGCACGAGCGCGATCTCGAGGTGCTCATCGTCGGCGACGGCGTGACGACCGCGGTGCGCGATGTCGCGCTGCGGCTGGTGGAGGAGGACCGCCGGGTGCGGTTCCTCGACTTCCCCAAGGGGCCCCATCACGGCGAGATCCACCGGCACACCGCCATCCGGCAGTCCCAGGGCGAGATCATCGTCTATCTGTGCGACGACGACCTGCTGCTTCCCGGGCATGTGGGCGACATGTCCGAGTTGTTGCGGACCAACGACATCGTCCAGTCCCTCAACGGGCACATCGGCGTCGACGCAGAGGTGCAGTTCTACACCGGCGATCTCGCCGACCCCGCCTACGTCGCGCGCCTCTGCGACCTCGGCAAGGAATACAACTTCGTCAGCATCACCGGGACGGCGCACACCCGCGAGTTCTACGACCGAGCCGCTGCACCATGGGAGACGACGCCTGCGGGGGTGCACCCCGACCGTCATCAATGGCGCCGGATGCTGCTCAGCGGCGAGGTCCGGGGCGCGACCTCTCCGCGCATGACGGCGATCTCGTTCCCGACCCACCAGGGCGGTCGCGAGGACTGGACGCCGCAGGAGCGCGCGGCGGAGATCGCGCGGTGGGCCGAGCTGGTCCGCCGGCCAGACGCCCAGGAGCAGGTGGACCGCCTGGTCGCCGCGTCTGCGCTGAAGAGCCTCGCGCACATGACGAGGTACGCGCTCGAACTCCAGGATGGGCTGGCAGATGCGGAGCGACGATTCGCGACGGTGACCGGCTCGCGCTGGTGGCGGCTCGGACGACGCCTACGGCCGGGCATCCGCGGGCGGGAAGTGTGAGGACCGGGCCCGGGCAGGTACTGGCGTCGCTGACCGGCATCCGGTTCATCGCGGCGATCTTCGTGTTCAACGGCCACATGGGGAACCCGCCGGGGGGCTCGGACCTGACAGCCGGCCTCTCCGTCGCCGGACACGACTGGATGACGATGTTCTTCATCCTGTCCGGCCTGATCCTCACCTGGAACTACGACGACTCCCTCGGGACGCGGCTGACCGGCCGGGGATTGCGCACCTTCTTCGTGGCACGCTTCGCGAGGATCTACCCGCTCTACCTGTTCGTTCTCGCGATCGTCGCGCTGACGCTGGTCCATGTTCCGGGCGACCTGCTCAGGCTGGTGCAGAATCCCGCCCTCCTGGCGCACGTGCTCACCGTGCAGACCTGGAGCCCCGACCTGGCCGTCGCCTACGGGTTCAACGGCCCGGGCTATTCCGTCGGGATCGAGTTCTTCCTGTACGCGCTGTTCCCGTTCCTGCTCATCCCGTTCCGGCGCATCCGGTCCAATCCCCGTGCCCTTCTTCTCGTGGCCGCGATCGCGATCGCCGTCGGACTGCTGCTGACCGCTCTCACCTTTCCGCTGGGGATCGCCGATCTCGCGCACGAGAATCCGCTCTCCGCGCACCGGTGGCTCTACCGCACGCCGGTCACCCGCATCCCGGACTTCGTGCTCGGCATCAGCCTCGGCTACCTGCTCATCGCCACCCGGGACCGCGATCTGACGCGGCCGGGACGCGTGCTGCAACTGGTCGGAGCGATCACCGTCCTGGGCAGCATGCTGATCCCGCCGCTGGCACTCTCGATCTGGTCACTCGACAGCGCGAACATGATCCCGTTCGCGCTGCTGCTTCCCGGTCTGGTGTGGTCACCGGATACCCGGCTCGCCCGGTTCCTCGGCAGCCCGCCTCTCATGCTTCTCGGCGAATCCGCCTACGCGTTCTATCTCTGGCATCAGCCCATCGTGAACTTCGTCGGCCGCCCCGATCAGAGCACCACCGCCTGGGCGGTCTGCTGGATCGTGGCGTTCGCCATCACCACGCTGGTTGCGGTGGGCGCCCATCTCGTGATCGAGCGGCCCGCGCGCATCTGGCTGCGTCGCGTGCTCGGTGGAGGACCCGGAGCCGGATACGGCGGTTGACCGATTCCGAACGTCAGGGAACGGCGAGTACGCTAACGGACGGTCGAGAGTCGGCCGATTCTTCCTCGAGGACGTCGTCGATGCCAGGCAGAAACCCGGTGCGCAGGCCGGATCCCTCGGCACTCGGGCGTCCCACGGTCGTCGGCATCATGCCGCTGTACAACGGCGAGAAGTGGGTCGAGCAGGCGTTGCGCAGCGTCGTCGATCAGAGCGTGCTCCCCGACGAGTTCCTCATCGTCGATGACGGCGGCACCGATGGCGGGCGCGCCATCGCCGACCGGTTCGCCGCGGAGTACCCGTTCATCCGGGTGATCGCCACCGGGCAGGTCGCCGGCGGGCAGTCCGCGGCACGCAACCTCGCGATCGCCACCTCCTCCTGCGACTACGTCGCCCTCATCGACCACGACGACGTCTGGTACCCGAATCATCTCGAGGACCTCCTCGAGGCGGTTCGCGAGCACCGGGGCCTGCGTCTGGGATGGGTGTACAGCGACTTCGATGACATCGATGTCGACGGCAAGATGATCGCCCGCGACTTCATCGAACGCCGCAAGCTCGGCAATCCGAAGCGCGAGCTCTCGCGTGTCCTGTCAGAGGGCTTCGTGATCCAGCCGTCGGCGACCCTCATCGACCGCCTCGCGATCCTGGATGTGGGCGGCTTCGACGAACGGCTGTCCGGCTACGAGGACGACGACCTTTTCCTGCGGCTCTTCCTGGGCAACTACGACAACGTCTGGTTGCCCGTCCCGACGTCGCAGTGGCGGATCCACGAGTCGTCGTCGGGCGGCTCCGATCGCATGGAGGAGTCGCTGCGGTATTACGGCACCAAGCTGATCGGCATGTTCCCGGACGACAGGTGGCGCGCCCAGTACTACCGGCGGGACGTGATCGCGCCGCGCATCATCCACACCTGGATCCAGATGTATGTGCGGGCGAGCCGCTACCACAACGCTCCGAAAATGAGGATGTACGCACGGGAGGCGCGCGGGTACTCGCGCTACCTGTCGCCCCGGCACCGGGTGATGACGTTCTGGCTCATGTGGCTTCTGGGTCTGCCCCCGGTGGTGCGGCTCCGCATCGCCACGGTCGACGACGACTCCCTCGTTCTTGCCCCCTTCGTCGCCCTCGCCCGGCGCGCGGCCCGGATGTGACGTCGCAGGTGACCGCGGCATCCGAGCGTTACGCGCGAATCGCCGGCCTGCCGCTCACGGCGGGGGTTCCGACCCTCGGCGACCTGTGGCGCCGGCGCGAACTGCTCGGGATGCTGGTGCGCCGCGATCTGCGCGCCCGGTACAAGAACAGCTCGCTCGGTGTGCTCTGGAGCCTGATCCGGCCCCTGATCCTGCTGCTGGTGTACATCTTCGCCGTCGGTCAGGTCCTCGGTGCCGCGCGTTCCATCCCCAGCTTCGGGCTCTTCGTCTTCACGGGGCTGATCGTCTGGACGCTCTTCACCGAGATCGTCACCGGCGGCACGACATCGATCGTCGGAAACGGTGGCCTGATCACGAAGGTCAGCCTGCCGCGCGAGATCTTCCCCCTCGCCTCGGTCGGCGGGGCGGTGGTGAACTTCGGGTTCCAGTTCGTGGTGCTGCTCGCTGCGATGGCGATCAGCGGTGAGTTCCCGCTCACGCTGCGCGCGCTGTGGGTGCTGCCCGGCCTGGCGCTCGTCCTCGTGTTCGGGGCGGCGCTCGCCATCCTCCTCTCCGCCCTCAACGTGTACCTGCGGGACGTGCAGCACCTCGTCGAGGTGGTGCTCATCGCCCTGTTCTGGCTTTCGCCGATCGTCTACTCGTACAGCTTTCTCGAGTCGTTGAACCTCGGATGGCTCACCGAGCTCTACCTGGCCAACCCGGTGACGCTGGCCGTACTGGCGATGCAGCGCGGGTTGTGGGTCGCGGGCGCGGCGGACCCCGCCAACTGGCCGGCCGACCTGGGGATCCGGTCCCTCGTCGCGGGTGCCGTCTGCCTCGTCCTGCTGTGGGTCAGCCACCGGGTCTTCCGCCGGTTGCAGGGCGACTTCGCGCAGGAGCTGTGATGGCGGCTCCGGACATCGTGCGGGTGGAGGGGGTCTCCAAGCGGTTCGTGCTGCATCCGGACAAGTCCGTGAAGGAGCGCATCCTCAACCTGCGCCGCTCGGCGCCGTATCGTCAGGAGTTCTGGGCTCTGCGGAACATCGACCTCGTGGTCACCGCGGGCACCACTCTGGGGCTGATCGGCCACAACGGCTCCGGCAAGAGCACGTTGCTGAAAGTGATCGGCGGCATCCTCGACCCCACGAGCGGCACCGCGGCCCGGCGCGGACGGCTCGCTGCGCTGCTCGAGCTCGGCGCCGGCATGCATCCGGACCTCACCGGCCGCGAGAACGTCTACCTCAACGCCGCCATCCTCGGGATGTCGCAGCGCGAGACCCGCGCCGCGTTCGACCAGATCGTCGAGTACTCGGGCGTCGCGGAGTTCATCGACTCCCCCGTCAAGTTCTACAGCTCGGGCATGTACGTGCGGCTCGGCTTCTCGGTCGCCGTCCACGTCGACCCGGATCTGCTGCTCGTCGACGAGGTCCTGGCGGTCGGCGACGAGTCGTTCCAGCGCAAATGCATGAACACGATCCACGACTTCCAGCGGGAAGGGCGCACCATCGTGTTCGTCAGCCACTCCGCCGACCAGGTGCGCGAACTGTGCGACCGCGTCGTCGTGCTCGACCACGGCGAGCAGGTGTTCGACGGCGATGCCGACGGGGCGTTGACAGCGATGCGCCGCACGACCGACTAGAGGATCAGCGCAACGTCTCCACATCGGGGACGCGGAGCCGGACCGCATCCGCATGCGCGTCGTCGGGCTGCTCCTGCGAGGCGCGCTCGGCCTCCACCCGTGCGATGTAGTTCTCCGTCTCGGCGGCGATGCGCGACGTGTCCCAGCCGAGCACCTCGCCCATCAGCCGCGCAGCGACCGGGGCGGCGGAGACGCCCCGATCCCACGCCTCGATCGAGATGCGCGTGCGCCGTGCGAGCACGTCCTCCAGGTGCAGGGCGCCCTCGTGAGTGGCGGCGTAGACGACCTCGGCGCGGATGTAGTCGTCGGCGCCCGGAAGCGGTTCGATCAGCTCGGGCCGCTCGCGCAGCAGTTCGAGCAGCTCGTCGGTCATCACGCCGTAGCGGTTGAGCAGGTGCTCCACGCGCACCTTGTGCACCCCGAAGGCTTTCGCGATCTTGCCGCGCTTGTTCCAGGCGGCCTCGTAGCCCTCGGCGCCGAGCAGCCCGATGTTCTCGGTCACGCTCTCGCTGATCCTGCCGTCGAGGGCCGCGACGGCCTCGTCGATCGCGTCCTTCGCCATGATCCGGTACGTGGTCCACTTGCCCCCGGCGACGACGACGAGGCCCGGCACCGAGTGGGCCACGATGTGCTCGCGGCTGAGCTTGCTGCTCTCCTCGCTCTCGCCCGCGAGGAGCGGCCGGAGTCCCGCGTACACCCCCTCCACGTCGTCGCGGGTGAGTGGCACGGCGAGCACCTCGTTGACCTTCTCGAGCAGGTAGTCGATGTCAGCCGCCGTCGCGGCCGGGTGCGCCTTGTCCAGGTTCCAGTCGGTGTCGGTCGTACCGATCAGCCAGTGCCGTCCCCACGGGATCACGAAAAGCACGCTCTTCTCGGTCCGCAGCAGCAGTCCCACCTTCGACTGGAACCTGTCACGCGGCACCACGAGATGCACGCCCTTCGAAGCCCGCACCTTGAACTGGCCGCGCTCGCCCACCATGGCCTGGGTCTCATCCGTCCACACGCCGGTGGCGTTCACGACCTGCTTCGCCAGGATCTCGAAGTGCTCGTCCGTCTCGAGATCGTGCGCCTTGACGCCCACGACGCGCTGCCCGACCTTGACGAAGCCCTCGACCTTCGCCCGGCTGGCGACATGCGCGCCGTAAAAGCTGGCGGTGCGTGCCAGGTTCGCCACGTACCGGGCGTCGTCCACCTGGGCGTCCCAATAGGTGAGGCCGCCGGTGAAGGCATCCGGGTGCAGCGACGGGGCGGCGCGCAGCAACTGGCGCTTGGTGAGGTGACGGTGGTGGGGCACACCCGGCGGGCGGAGGCCCGTGTAGCTGAACAGGTCGTACAGGGTCATGCCCGCGCCGATGTAGAGGCGCTCGACGATCGGGACGGTCAGCGGGTAGAGGAACCGAACGGGTTTGACCAGGTGCGGAGCTATCCGCTGCAGCAGCAGGCCGCGCTCGATGAGCGCCTCCCGGACCAGGCGGAAGTCGAGCTGCTCGAGGTACCGGATGCCGCCGTGCACCAGCTTGGAACTGCGGCTGCTGGTGCCGGACGCCCAGTCGCGCGCCTCCAGCATCCCCACCCGCAGGCCGCGGGTGACCGCATCGAGCGCGGAACCGGTGCCGACGATGCCGCCGCCGATCACGAGCACGTCGAGCTCTTTCTCGCGCATGTTGCGCAGCGCGGACTCGCGTTCGTGCGGACCCAGCTTGTTCGATCGGGTGACGGATGTGCGGCTGACAGCCATGTGCTCAGCCTAAGCCGGGGCCAACTCCGACGCGCGGAGGGGTTCGTCCACGAGCCGTGGACGCGCGCGCCCGTACGTCGGAATTAGCCGGGGACAGGCGGGAGCGGGAGCAGGGCGAGCCGGCGCTCAGGCCTGGTGGTAGGGGGCGATGACGACTTCCACGCGCTGGAACTCCTTGAGGTCGGAGTAGCCGGTCGTCGCCATCGAGCGCTTCAGCGCGCCGATCAGGTTGACCCGGCCATCGGCCGTCTCCGCGGGCCCGAACAGCAACTGCTGCAGGGGCGCGACCGAGCCGACCTGCATCCGGTGACCGCGCGGCAGTTCGGCGTGGTGCGCCTCCGAACCCCAGTGCCAGCCTCGGCCGGGCGCCTCGTCGGCGCGGGCAAGGGTCGAGCCCAGCATGACGGCGTCCGCCCCCATCGAGATCGCTTTCACGATGTCACCGCTGGTGCCGAGCCCGCCGTCCGCGATCACATGCACGTAGCGGCCGCCCGACTCGTCGAGGTAGTCGCGGCGAGCGCCCGCGATATCGGCGACCGCCGTCGCCATGGGGGCGTGGATGCCGAGTGTGCTTCGCGTGGTGGAGGCCGCTCCGCCGCCGAAGCCCACGAGCACGCCGGCGGCTCCGGTGCGCATGAGGTGCAGAGCCGCCGTATACGTGGCCGCTCCGCCGACGATGACCGGGACGTCCAGCTCGTAGATGAACTTCTTCAGGTTCAGGGGCTCGACCGATTTGCTGACGTGCTCGGCGCTGACCGTGGTCCCTCGGATCACGAACAGGTCGACGCCGGCGTCGACCACGGTCTTGTAGTGCTCCTGGGTCCGCTGCGGGCTGAGCGCGCCCGCGACGGGTACGCCGCTCGCGCGGATCTCGGCGAGGCGCTGCTTGATCAGGGCGGGCTTGATCGGCTCGGCGTAGATCGCCTGCATGCGTTTGGTCGCGCCGGCGTCGTCGAGTCCGACGATCTCGTCGAGCACCTTCTGCGGGTCGTCGTAGCGGGTCCAGACGCCCTCGAGATCGAGCACGCCCAGTCCGCCGAGCCGCCCGATCGCGATCGCGGTCGCGGGGCTGACTACCGAGTCCATGGGCGCCGCGAGCACCGGCATCGAGAAGGTGAAGGCGTCGATCGTCCAGTTGACGCTCACGTCCTGCGGGTCGCGGGTGCGGCGACTCGGAACGATCGCGATGTCGTCGAACGCGTAGGCCCGCTTGGCGCGCTTGGCGCGGCCGATCTCGATGTCGCTCACCGGTTCAGCGTACCCGGGCGACGCGGCCCTCATCCCAGACCGGCTCGTCGGATTCGTACACCCGGCCGTCGGATCCGAACACCAGGAACCGGTCGAACGACCGCGCGAACCACCGGTCATGGGTCACCGCCAGCACGGTGCCCTCGAACCGGTCGAGGGCATCCTGAAGCGCTTCGGCCGACACGAGGTCGAGGTTGTCGGTCGGCTCGTCGAGCAGCAGCATCGTCACGCCGCTGAGCTCGAGCAGCAGGATCTGCAGCCGCGCCTGCTGCCCGCCGCTCAGCGACTCGAACACCTGCTCGGCCTGGTCGACGAGGCCGTAGCGGTTCAGCGCGCGGCTCGCCTCCTCCCGGCCGCGCCCGGCGCGGTTGTCGTCGCCGCGGAACAGGATCTCGAGCAGCGTGCGACCGAGCAGTTCGGGATGCTCGTGCGCCTGCGCGAACCAGCCGGGCACCACACGTGCGCCGAGCTTCGCGACTCCGGTATGAGCCACCGGATCGAGCGACTGGCCGACGGTCGTGATGTGGCCGGCAGTCGCATCCGGATCAGTCCCCCCGAGCGCCAGCAGCCGCAGGAAATGCGATTTGCCCGAGCCGTTGCTTCCCAGCACGCCGACGCGTTCGCCGAACCACACCTCGAGGTCGAACGGCTGCATCAGACCGGTGAGCTCGAGTTGGGTGCACACCAGCGCGCGGCGCCCGGTGCGCGACCCGCCGAGCCGCATCGCCAGATCCTGCTCGAGGGGGCGAGCCTGCGGCGGGCCCACCTCTTCGAACTTGCGCAGCCGGGTCTGTGCGGCGCGGTAGCGGCTGGCGAAACTGTCGTTCGCCGTGGCCTTCACCTTCAGGGTGGCGACCAGCTGCTTCAACTTGGCGTGCTGCTCGTCCCAGCGGCGCTTGAGCTCGTCGAGGCGTGACATGCGATCCCGTCGGGCATCGTGGTACGTGGCGAAACCTCCGCCGTGCGTCCAGGTGGTGTTGCCTGCGGCGCCGAGTTCGAGCGTGATGATGCGGTCCGCGGCCTGCGCCAGCAGCTCGCGGTCGTGGCTGACGAGCAGCACAGTCTTCTGCGTCTCGCGCAGCGCGTTCTCGAGCCACCGCTTGCCCGGCACGTCGAGGTAGTTGTCGGGCTCGTCGAGCAGCAGCACCTGATCCGGGCCGCGCAGCAACGCCTCCAGCGCGAGACGTTTCTGCTCGCCGCCGCTGAGGCTGGTCACCTCGCGGTACTTGGCGCGCTCGAACGGGATGCCGAGCGCCGCGATCGTGCACTGGTCCCACAGCGTCTCCTGCTCGTAGCCACCCGCATCCGCGTAGTCCGCGATCGCGGTCGCGTACGCCATCTGGTTGTCCGTGGTGTCTGATTCGATCAGGGCTTCCTCGGTGGCGTCGAGCCTGCGTGCCGCCTGCCGTACGGCGGGCGGCGCGACGCTGATCAGCAGGTCGCGCACGGTGGAGTCGTCGCGCAGATGACCGACGAACTGATCCATGACGCCGAGGCCGCCGTCGATGCTGACGGTCCCCGCATCCGGCTTCTGCTCGCCCCGGATGATGCGCAACAGGGTCGTCTTGCCGGCACCGTTCGCGCCGATCAGCGCGCTCGTCGCACCTTCGCCGACCCGGAAGCCGACCTCGTCGAGGAGGGGACGCCCGTCGGGCAGGGTGAGCGAGATGTTGCTCACATCGATGTAGCCCATCCCGGTCTCCTTGCCTCTGGGCAGCCGATCAGGCTATCGCAGACGCCGAGCGTGCACGTTCGCGTTCGAGCGAGGACGTTCCAACGTGCACGCTCGGCGCGACCGTGCACGCTCGGCGGCGCGCGGCGGCGCGCGCGCCTAGCGCGAGTAGTTCGGGGCCTCTACGGTCATCTTGATGTCGTGCGGGTGCGACTCCTTCAGGCCGGCGGCGGTGATGCGCACGAACGTGCCCAGCTGCTTGAGCTCGGGGATGGAACGCGCACCCACGTAGAACATGCTCTGCCGCAGGCCCCCGACTAGCTGGTACACGGTCGCTCCGAGCGCACCACGGTAGGGGACGCGCCCTTCGATGCCCTCGGGGATCAGCTGCGCATCCGACGGCACATCCGCCTGGAAGTACCGGTCGCGCGAGTAGGAGGTCTTCTTGCCGCGGTCCGACAGCGCGCCGAGCGATCCCATGCCGCGGTAGTTCTTGTACTGCTTGCCGTTGGCGTAGACCAGGTCGCCGGGCGCCTCGTCCGTTCCGGCGAGCAGCGACCCGAGCATGACGGTGTCTGCTCCGGCGACGAGGGCTTTGGCGATGTCGCCCGAGTACTGCAGGCCCCCGTCGGCGATGACCGGGATGCCGGTCTCGCGTGCGGCGAGGGATGCCTCGTACACGGCGGTGACCTGCGGCACGCCGACTCCGGCGACGACGCGGGTGGTGCAGATGGACCCGGGACCGACACCCACCTTGATGGCGTCCGCTCCGGCATCCACCAGGGCCTGCGCGCCCGAACGGG
>JAODAS010000062.1 GCA_025463555.1 Schumannella sp. | reverse complement strand
CGCAGTACGAAGCCGCGCCGGCGATCACCGCCTTCTCGTCGAAGTTCGATTCGGCGCTGGCGAACCCTACGAAGCAGATCCTCTCGCCCGAAGAGCAAGCCGGCTGGTCGCTGTTTCGCGGAAAGGGAACCTGCAACACCTGCCACGTCGATGGAACGAGCAGTGCCCGTCCGTCGGCGCCCCCGAATGGCGTGACGCCGAGCAACATCGGCGACCAGTTCCCGCTGTTCACCGATTTTACCGCGGCCAATCTCGGCCTGCCCAAGAACATCGGGCTTCGCTTCTACTGCGAGAACAAGCCGAACGCGGCGGGATACACGCCCAACCCCGAGGGCGCGGACTACCTCGACAAGGGCGTCGGCGCGTTCCTCCGCACGGCGACCGGCATCAGTCAGGATTGGGCACGGCAGGCCGACAACTTCAACGGTACGTTCCGGGTGCCGACCACGCGGAACGTCGACATGCGTCCGACCCCGGACTTCGTGAAGGCCTACATGCACAACGGCTATTTGAAGAGCCTCAAGGAAGTCGTTCATTTCTACAACACGCGTGACGTGCTCCCGCGATGCGTGGGAGCCAACGATCCCCGGGAGAAGGTCGGCTGTTGGCCGGCTCCGGAGATCGCGGCCAACGTGGACTCGACCATCGGGAAGCTCGGGTTGACGTCCGCTGAAGAGGATCTGATCGTGGCGTTCATGAGGACGCTCACCGATGGGGGTCGGCAGAGTGGGCATCCGTAACGGAGCCGACCGGCATGAGCGCGACATGCGACGCAGGTAGTCGATGAGCATACGCAGCGCATCGGGGGCGCGGTGCCACTCGATGCGCTCGTGCTCGGCGAGCTCGTGAGGCTGACCTACCGCGGTCCCGAGGCGGACGGGCCGAGAAAGGCGTTGGCGTCGCGGGCGGTCGCGTCGGGGAGCTCTTCCATCGGCACGTGGCCGGCGCCCGGGTAGATCCGCAGCTCGGCGCCGGCGATGCCGCGCTGGAACCCGTGCGCGTCGGACAGCGGGATCCATCGATCCAGTTGCCCCCACTGGATGAGGACCGGCAGCCTCAACTCGCCCAGCCGATCCGCCAGGTTCGGATCGGGCGGGCCCGTGATCCGCGCCAGCATCGCGCCGCGGTTGCCGGCGCGGCGTACCATCGCCGAATAGCGCTCGACGACGGCGTTGGTGAGCCGCGATGGATCTCCGTAGACCCCCTCGAGGTTGCGGCGGATCACAAAGCGCGGCGTGATGTGCAGCAGCACGAAGGGTCCCACGATGGGCGTCTGCGCTAGCGTGAACAGCGGCGGCGGCGGCATGGGCGCGAAGCCGCCCGCATCGACGAGGATCAGCTTGCGGACCCGCTCCGGATGAGCGAGCGCGAACATCAGCGCCGTGCGCCCGCCCATCGAGTTGCCCGCCATATCGGTGCGCTCGACGTGAAGGCTGTCTAGCAGTGCCGCAACGACGCGGACGTATCGCTGCGCGGTGTAGTCGCCATCGGGTGCCGGCCCGGTCAGCCCGAACCCGGGCAGGTCGAGGCGAATCAGCCGCCGCGTGCCGGCGAGCCGCCGTACCCAGCGATCCCAGGTGAACAGCGACGACCCGAACCCGTGCAGCATCACGAGCGGCTGTCCCCTCCCCTCGTCGCGATAGTGGATCCGCATCCCCTCGATCTCCACGAACTTCGATGGGGCCGCTCCATACGCCGGCATCAGCGCGGCGAGTGGAATGTCGGGCCGCACAATCGCCGCGATCCCGATCGCCGCCAGTACCAACAGCAACCCGACCGCGATCGCCACCCAACGCAGCACGCGCCGCGTCAACTGCTGCCGGCGCGGAGGAGAAGCGACCACGACCCGCTCGGAACCGATGGAGCCCATGACCAGGACCCTCCCGCGAAGGTGGCGATTACCGGTGCACGTGCCCGAAATACATCATCTCCCAGATTCCCAGATCGCTGACGTCCTCCACCAGCTTACCGTCGAGGAAGCGCTCGAGCCGCACGTCGCCGGTGAAGCGCAGGTACGCGCCATCGAACCGCGCCAGCCTCGCCAGGAGATGCTTGAATCCGCTGACCTTGGTGATGAGCTCCTCATCGGCAATCGTACTCGTGCGACGGTAGCTCACCCGATACCGCTCCGGGCCATCCTCGTACTCGTAGACGACGACGTCCGCGACCGGCTTGCCGCTTTGCTGGTCCGTGTGCTCGTCTTCGAGGCGAAAAGTGACCTTGCGGGGATCGTCGGCGATGATCCTGCCCGCCTTGGCCAACATGAAGATCGGCAGCTCCGCATTGCCATACGCCTGCTCGGCAACGATGTAGCTGGAGACGATCGAATAGTCGCCGGCCTGTGCCCGTCCCCAGTGCCAGTGATTGATGAGCGTCGCCATCGACGCGTCGCCCCAATTATGGTCGTGATAGCCGACGCCCCGGAGGTGTTCCACCTCTCCGCGAATGTTCAGGGCCACCGACACGTCGCCCTGGGGCACCGCGGGCAACCACGCAAAGAAGTGCTCGTCGTGCTCGCCGAAGTACATGTAGCCCGACGTCGGCCGCCATGCCGGCACCTGCCCGGTCAACGTGATGTCGGCGGTGACACCATCGTGAGAGAAGTGGATGTCGTACTGGTGCAGGTCGCCACCGAACGTATTCTCGCCGATCCGGACATCGCACCGATCGCGGCGGGCCGAGAACGCGTTCGGGGACATGTGCGCTTCGAGGAGAAGCTTCGGTTGTCCGGGCCGAGTGAGCTCCAGTGAGGCGAACGGTGCCAGTGCGCCGTCCGGATCGAGCTGTGGCTTGGTGTAGTACACGACGACCAACGACGAGCCGTCGTGCAGGTGGGAATCGAAGTACCACCACTCGTAGCCGCCCGGTCCGCCTTCGGTTCGCATGCCGTCTTCGAAGGCCTGGATGCGCCGGGGTTGGATTCCGAGCTGCGCAAAATCCTCCGGGCGGTCGGCAAACCGGGCCGTGGGCAGATGATGTGACGTGAGCATC